>CAYWZG010000086.1:0-10644 GCA_964462795.1 uncultured Methanotrichaceae archaeon | reverse complement strand
GAGAGGAAGTCGGATCCCAAGATTGACTCCACAATCTTTGGTACGCATAACTCCATTCGTGGAGGTAAACTCTATGTTAGTTTACGCAAATTTGAACGCATTCTTCCCCCCACTAAAAAGTAGGGGGGATCCTGCTAGCGTTCATCCTGAACATTTGATAGCGACTTTGAGGAGAGGATCTGCATAACCCAGAAACGAGACTACTACGAGGTGTTGGGCGTAAACAAGGACACCGCTGAAAAGGAGATTAAGAGCGCCTATCGGAAGTTGGCGATGAAGCACCATCCCGACAGGTCAGATGCGCCCGACGCTGAGGACAAGTTCAAAGAGATATCAGAAGCCTATGCGGTCCTCTCCGACAAAGACAAGCGAAGACAATACGATCAGTTTGGTCACGCGGGAATCGATAGCCAGTACAGTCAAGAAGACATATTCAGGGGCGTCGATTTCGAGGACCTCCTCAGAGGGTTTGGGGGCGGTGGCTTTGGTAATCGGGGCGGCAGTATCTTCGACATGTTCTTCGGTGGCGAAGGAAGACGCGGTCCTGCCCGGGGTCAAGATCTTCGGTACGATCTCGATCTGACGCTGGAACAGGCTGCAGGGGGTTTTGAGACCAACATCCAGGTCCCAAGGCTTGAGTCTTGTCCGACCTGTTCAGGTTCTGGTGCAAAGCCAGGAACGTCGCCTCAGACCTGCACCAATTGCAACGGGACTGGTCAGGTCACCAGAGTTCAAAACACTCCATTCGGTCAGATGATGGCGACTTCCCCATGTCCCAAATGTGGTGGCTCTGGCCAGATCATATCCGATCCGTGCCCAGCCTGCGGCGGGAAGGGGCGAGTTCGAAAGACCAGGAAGATCAGCGTCAAAGTGCCTTCTGGGGTCGAGTCGGGCCAGCATCTCAGGTTGGGTGGAGAAGGCGAAGCGAGCTCAGATCGGGGCGGTCCGTCTGGTGATCTCTACGTCTTCATAAACGTGAAACCCCATCCCCTTTACCAAAGATCCGGTAGCGATCTTCTCTATGAAGCTGATCTTAGCATAACTCAAGCAGCGCTCGGCATCGATCTTGTGGTGCCCACTCTGGATGGAAAAAAGGCCAAGATCAAGATCCCTTCAGGGACTCCGACAGGATCGATATTCAGGCTGAAAGGGAAAGGCATGCCACGCCTTCACGGTTACATCAATGGCGACATGCATGTGAGGGTAAAGGTCAAGACGCCCACTAACCTCACCCGAAAACAGAGGCATCTATTGAAAGAGTTGTCTTTAGAGTTCGGCGAGGTCGAGAAGGTCAAAAAGCAGACTTATTTGGATGACTCAGAGGATGATCCCGAGCAGAAGGACCGAGAAGATAAAGGATTTTTCGGCAAGATCGTAGACGAGGTGAAGGGCGCGGTTCAATAGGCGCTCACTCCAAGTATTTCTTCAATCTTGGATCTCCGTTCCTATTCTTCAAGTGCATGGTTTTTTGATCTTGCCCTTCTTTGCAATCGATCTTCGTCTATGACTTTTGCGATTTATTCTTGCATTTGTTCGTCCTTTTGGCATGGGTCTTTCACCTGATTGCGCTCATTTTGGTGTCGATAGAGATGTCTTTGTCCGTTCTGTAATCTATCTTCAAAGATGTCACTATCCTCTGGACGCCAAGTTGCGCGAGCGCTTTGTTTGCGTCCTTAATTATATCAAAGATTTCTTCCATCGATTCGGCCTCAAGAGCGGTGGACATGGGGCCTGGCACGAAATTGAGACCAGATTCTTTGAGAACCTGATGGATGGCTCTCACATAGCGGCTCGCGCTGGGCCCCTCGCCCATCGGTATCATGCTGAAATCTGCTACTATCATATCCAACACTATAGATATTTATGGATGAAAATGTTTTCGGAAGGCACTCAGATCTGTTCCAGGATCAGGTCGGCGGCCTTGACTGGATCTTTGGAATCTGTGATAGATCTTTCCACTATGAGGCGATCCGCCCCAGCATCGAGGGCGGGTCTTGCAGACCCACCTTAGGCCCCGAAGCCTGGCGATATGATAATCGTTTCGCCGACTGTAGAGCGCACGAACCTAATCTTTTCAGGCCTAAGGGCCCACAGAGAAATAACTTGTACATAAACGTGTATTGCCATTATACGAAACCAACATGAACCGGATTCAGTATGATAATTATGCAGCACTCATATGACCAGGTTATTTCTCGACGGGCCCTAAACGTCCATGATTCGCAGACTCATCCCCAAAACATGAAAATCACTGTGTAATGACTTCATATTGTGGACATTTTCATGAGAATGTGGGTTGCACTATATGATGTTTAACGATACTTTTTGGAAAAATATCCGACCGTAAGAGTTCAACACTTGCCCGAGATGCATCGTTAAATACTAAGCTCAAAAAGAGCGGAAGTTCAGAGAACTGCTTCCTTGAACTTCTCAAACCCTATCTCGTCGATGAACTCGCCGATCCTCTGTTTTTCGGAGTTAGCCTTGTAGTAGCCGATCACCTTGTCGACCAGGGCCATCGCCTCTTCGTCTGATAGACCTTCGGCCAGGACCTGGCCCAACCTTGGCTTGCGGGCCGCGTTTCCGCCCACGAGAACCGTCCAGCCTTTGGCGGTACCCATCAAGCCCAGATCTTTTACTGCAGGCTCGGCGCAGGAGTTGGGACAACCCGAAACCCCCATCTTGAACTTGGAGGGCATCTCCATGCCATGGTACTTCTCGTCCAGCTTAAGGCCCACCCCAACCGAATCCTGAAGGCCTCGCTTGCAGAAAGTGGTTCCAGGACAGATCTTGACGCTTCTGACGCATAGGCCGATCGCAGCGCCCGGTTTCATTCCAAGATCCGTCCAGGCCCCGTCCAGGTCGTCGGGCTTTAGGCCCACGATGGCGATCCTCTGGGCCGAAGTTATCTTCAAGGCTGCAGCATTGTATTTCTCTGCGACTTCTGCGATCTTCTTTAAGCTTGCTGGGTCTGTTATCCCGCCTGCTATGTGGGGTGCAATGGCGTACGTTTCCTTGTCCCTCTGGAGAATCGCTCCTTTTTCCATGAGATCTTTGGCCATATTTCTCAAACTCCTTTGATGTTTGCCTCTCCTTTACGTTCTCGAACCATTTATACATGTTCCATAAAAATATAACTGTTTGGGCCCGGCCATATATGTTCCACATACTTTTTATATATTAAATATAATGTGCTGGGTACTCGGTAGATTTATGCACACATTATAAAACTCTGGCTGTAAAGGTTTGCCTGCATACAGGTGGCACCCCCGATCCTGAGAACGCGCCAGAGTCCACCCATTCTGATTTTTTGCTCTTTTTGATTGCGTCCTCCACAGCATCGCGTATGATGTAGCCTGCCTTGTGAAGGATTGTATCTTTCAGCTCTGAATCCTGCTCCATGCTGGCGGTGCAAGGATAGGCGTGATGCGCCTCAGATATCCGTTCCCGAAGATCTGCCTCGTCTGTCTCAAGTCCGATCATTCTTTTGGCCACGTACCAAGTGGATCCACAAGGGGCGCTTCTGATCACGTTGGCCGCCAAGATGGTCTCTTTGCCTTTCCGACTCTTTTGAGTCAGGATCTCGATACATGGTTCGCCAAAATGTGCTTTTTCCATGAAGGATGCGATGTTTGGCTTTTTTGGATCTGGCTTGAGGGCACAGAAGGGTTTGGAGAACGCAGCTTCAAGGCCGAGTCCGGACGCCTCCTTTTTTAGCTGGACTCGCAAGCCTAAAGGCAGCTCCTTTGGGTTTTCAGACCCGCCTATGATTCCCTTAAATCCCTTTTCCTTGAGGACGGGAAGGAGGCCAAAGATTATGTCAGGATGGACGTTGACCACGATGGCGATATCTGCGCTGGGAATATCTTTTGGAAGGTAGGGTTCGACATCGTCCAGAAAATCGTCCAATGTTTCTGGGTCCTGCATCTCGATGACAGAGGCCAAATTTTCGGCCATGCTGTACTTTCCTGACTTACAAAGGGTGCAGGCTTCGGCGCAGGATATACAAAAGCCCGAGAAGTTTAGCAAGTTTCCGATTAACGTTTTGCCAAATTCGCCGTTGTAGAATACCACGATCTTCATAGTTTTCACCTCTTTTTTTGCTGTAGACGACTATCGTTGGTATGGTGGCTACAATTCGCAGTTTTCACGTTCATAATAATTCATGTTTTCGCTCTTCCACAATTATCCTTTCCTGGCCGCATGGTATACTTTAGATACCAACCTATATAGAACAAAACGTTTCCACAAGTATACCATGCAGGAAGGGTGCACAGTCAACCAGACTGTGAAATATATAGCGCGAAAGTGGACTTTGCTCGTCCTTTTGGAGTTGTACAAAGGAGATGGGCATACGAGACGCTTTTCCGAATTGAAAAACTGCCTGGGTGGTATCACCCCAAAAGTGCTCTCTGCGCGGCTCAAAGAACTGGAGAAGGAAGGGCTCATAGAGAACATGGTCGATACCAGATCTTTTCCTGTGAAGAGCGCATACACTTTGACAGAAAGTGGGCTTGAGATCATCGACATAGTCAAAGATCTAAAGCGTTGGGCGTTGAAGTGGAAGATCGATAACCTCGAGTGCAGCTACCGAGATTGCAGTGAGTGCGTATTGTGAGGGGGTAGGGGTTCGAAGGATTTACCAGTGTCTCAAAATATTCCCGGATTCGGCCATTTCTCCCAAAAACCTAAATAGTGATGAAAACAAACGTAACCCATTACAGGCGAAGGGTGCGATTTTGCCGTTCCCACCTTGAAAAGATAGGTTCGAGACTCTGTAACAGTTGGAGTGGGACCAAATGAAAGAAGACGAGACGCCTGAAGTCCTGATGTACATGGATAAGAACATGCGAATGCATTCCGTATCAGATAGCGGGATGAGCGCAGAAGAATGCCATGAAATGGGCATCTACTCGCGCGAAGGTGGTTGTTGGCTCTACAACTGGGTCGAAAACGGCGAAGCTCATCAGCGCGTCGAGGCGAGCAAACACGACATGTTCTGACAAATCGGCTTTGAAAGACCGTTTCCCAAAGGGCCTTTGCAAATATGGGAAAATCGCTTCCATAAAACCCGTCCAAGAAATACTGGAAAAACGTGGAATAAACAGTGGGCCTTTCGGGTTTCATCGAAGGGCAGATATAATTATCTGCCTTTTCGTCTCCTTTTGCCTCCTTTTCGCATTTGAACCCAAATTGCTCGCTTGGTATTGGTTTCAATGGAAACGCGTAGGCCAACAACTTACGCCAAATAGTCAAAAAGTGCACCCTACAGCAAGCTGCAAGGCATTCGACCAAACGAAATTTGAGACCTGATGGCAATCAACCTAAGACGTCGCGGCGGTTGCGTTCTCTGGCACGTAGACCACCATCCCGTTCTCCAGCTGATAGGCAGTCCCCATCTTGGTACCCTGGCCCCCGGAGATTTTCTCGGTCATGTTCAGTACCTGTATCTGGTCCATGTCCTTGATTATTATCTGCATGTTGGGATCGCCCGGATTCTTCACGATCGTCACGCTGGCCTCGGGGGTCAAAAGCTCTGGTATGTTGTAAGAGAGGACCAGGGCCATGAGAAGGGCGATGGCAAAGACCATGGCCGCATCGAAGAGGTTGGCAACCCCGCTCATGGGATCTTCTTCGGAATCTTCCAGCATTCCGAGTTTGCGCCGGCTGGTCCGCCCGATCCGGCTCATCTTCCCGCCTCGTTTCCCTCACCATTCGGTACTCTCTTGCGACTCTCGCTTTGCATCAGTTCCGCAGCGTACTCAAGGTCGCTTAGGTCCTGCCGGTACCACCGGTTCCTGACCATGTAGACTCCGTAACAGATCCCGCCAACGGCAAGGCCAATCACCGTCGTTGAGAAGGCGATAACCAGGTTGTCGGCCATCTGCTGGATATTGCCTTGGGTGAGGCTGATCAGGGCAGGCCCCATTGGGATGAGGGTTCCCATTAGCCCCAGAATGGGCCCCACCCTGACCCCGATTTTGATCGGCTCCAGGGCCGTTCCCATGCCGAGTTCCGCATCCTGAAGCACCTTTTCGAGCCGGATCTGGAACGTCTCGTGCCTGAGGGATCGGGCCACCTCGCTCAAAGCCTCCGATACCCGAGAGTGAGCTTTGTAGCCTTCCAAAAGAGAGCTGGCCTGATCTTCCCGGCTGGTTCTTGCCACCTTGGAAGCCTCAAGGCATACCCTTTCAAGCTCGGCAAGGTCTCTTCGCCTCGATGTATATTCGGATATGAGAGAGCCCAATAGCGCAAGAGACCATCCAAAGAGGATGAGAAGTGCCACTATCACCGGATAGAGCAACGCTGTCGAGAAGACGAAGAGGACATTTACGATCTCGACATAGATGCTCACAGGGAGACCCCCACCCTCCTGCCGACGAACCCAAGGACGACGAGGGAGAGGATGAAGAAGTATGAGGTGACGAGGTCAGATGCAGGGATGGTTATGGGTGTAAAGGGCGTCGACTGGGTCTTGAGATAGGCCGGGATCAGCAGCATTGAGAGGATGTAGAACAGGCCCACGAATATCATCACGTTTCCCAGGGTGGAAGGGGCCTTGCCCACCTTTCCGACGGTGGTGGATAGGGCGGCGATGGAGATGAAGAAGATGAGGCCCACAACTGCGCCCACTTTCCAGCCGGAGACTTCCAGAAGACCTGCCAATACGCTACAGGAGAGAAAAGTTGCGGCAAGACATGCAGGACAGGGCACGGAAAGGATCCAGAAGGTCTTTCGTGACAGGTCACGGCCATTCCGGTTCCACTCTCTTGCGGTGACAACGCCTATTGCTACCATCAGAAGGGCGATGACAAAGTGCATCGCCATCCCCATGTTCATAACCGAGTTCAGGGCGCCTTCGGGCATCAGCCCAACGACGAGGCCCATGATCAGGGATAGTGCCAGGTACACCGTAGCGATGCAAAGGGTCTCCTTTCGGCTCAGGCTGGCCAGCCCGCACCCCAGGCTGACTTTGAGCGCAAAGATGAGAATCCCTATCAGTACTCCAGAAGCCGCAAGCCATGTGAAATCCAAAGACGACACCCACCAAACTTAAGTGGACAAAATTCAAATTTACAGGATATAACGTTTGCGCAAATCAGCCTGCGTAAGACAAAGGTATGTTGTACTTCTGGAATCGAAAAGAAACATCTTGAAATTGGATAAATCTTCGAAAATAGCTGGCAAAAAGGGGGTTTAGAAGGACGCGTTCTACCGCCTTCTGAAACCCGCCCCGATCACCACCAAGATAAAGTGCATCAGCACGATTCCAATAAGAGGCGCTCCGGATATTGAGGGCATGCTACACTTCTCCAAGGCGTTTTCCATCACAAACCCGCTTGGCAGGATGGGGCTGAAAGCTCAGGGACCAGAGGCTTTGGTTGCCATTGTTATATAAATATATTTCTGATAGGGGCGATCGTGTGCCGCTCTTTCGGGGTCGTTTATGGCACCGGATCCATCCCTGATAAATCCTTGCAGGGGTTTTAAATCAATATAGTTATAATACTATATTAATTATAAGGGTGCCCTCCATAAAGGTTTAATACGTAAATCAGCATATCTCCAAGAAAATGGGGCTTCTAGATAGGTGTAAAAAGATAGTCGACATAAAAATCGACAAGAGAAAAGGGCAACGTGGTGGCGCTACAGAGGGCGACATAGGAACTTTTGGCGATAACGATGCAATTAGTGACGGGAGTATCGGCTCACTTGATGGACTTGATTTTACCGTGCTTGGAAGACTGGTTTATGACTGGGGTGGCGGATACTGGGAAGAGTTTTATTTGGAATTTTTAGATACCGAGGAGCACAAATGGTTATCAAAAGAAGGGACAACAATAGAACTGATTGAAGAAATGGAATCTATAGGCGTACCTGATCCTGAAAGCCTGAAAGAAGGAGATGTATTTGAGCTTCAGGGTGAAAAAGTTAGAGTAAGCGAAGTGAGTAAAGCAAGAATTACCTCGGTCAGTGGATCCTTTCCGTGGAATATCGTTCCTGGAACACAAGTGGCATATGCCGATTGCAATTTCGAGCGCACTGGTGAAATATTGAGTCTGGAAAGACCTGTTGGTTCAAGACTTGAAGTTTATAAAGGATATGAGTTATCCAAAAATAGCTTAAGTATTTATTAGGGGATAGATGATGGCGCTTTTTGAGAGATTTAAAAACGTTACTATGGCCAAGGCAAGTAAAGCAATTGAGCATTTTGAGGATCCTGCAGAACAACTCGATTATGCCTATGAGAGGTTAGTCGAAGAAAAGAAGAAGGTAGACGTTGCGGTAAGAGACTCAATAGCTGCAAAGAACTTCAAGAAACGAGAGCTAAACGATGCGCAGAAGAAGGTAACATCTGTACATAGCAGGGCACTTGATTATAGAAAAAGAGCACTTGCACTGGAAAAAATGCTCGATGAACTGGGTGGGGCGAAGAGAGATAAAGCCGAGTTGCAGGTAGAACAGTTGAACAGTGCAACAACACAGCTTTTAGAAGAAGAGACAAGGACAAAAGAACGAATTCCAACACTTCAGCAATCCGTTTCCAGTGCTGAGACAAAGGTGAGGATGCTCAAAGACAAGCAGATCGACCTCAGCGCGAAGATACAGCGGTTTGCTGACAAGCGATCGGATCTGAAAACAAATTATGCGATGGCCAAAGCAAATAATAGGGTTAATGAAGCGGTCTCTGGTATCCATGAAGAAATTGGAGATGTTGATTTAACAATGCAACGTATGGCCGAAAAGATTAATATGGAAGAAGCAAAAGCGGAGGCATCAGCAGAACTTAGCACAGGTGATGCAAGCGACCTTGTGATATCTGATATAGAAAAAGAGTTGAAAACATCAGATGCGCTTTCTTCGCTGGATGACGAGTTGAATAAAGGTCGATGATCATGTCACAACTATATTTTTTAATAAACATTTCTGGTGGTGGGACGTGGGCATTTCCAAATGACAATAAAGAAGAGATTTTGGATAAAGTAAATGAGCCCGATAATGAGATCTCAGCTCTCAACGAAAATGGCGAACTTACAGAAGAACTATTCAACGATTTGTACCTGAAGATATTCGAACTTATAAGATCAAGAGGGCTACTTATAGGCAAGGATATAGAGATCAATGATGTGCTTGATGAAGATGACGTTTTTTTAAAGCCAGATTTGATGCTCCCACCAGAAGATCTGGAGTACAATGAGGCTATTTTACTTTTCAAGAATGACGGTTTGGTTCCGGGGTAAGACATGCCTAGAATTCAGACGGTAACTGGAATAATAAGGAATTGTAACGTTGAAAAACTGGAAGATATTGGGTTGATTGAAAGAGATCTAGAAAAAGCTGCGAAGCTCATGGACCTGACGTTACTTAAAACCATCAGCCACAAATTCACGCCCCAGGGACTTACATCAGTGGCACTGCTTGCTGAAAGCCATATTGCAGTCCATACGTATCCAGAGGAGTGTACTATATTTGTGGATATTATGTCATGTGGAAGAAAAGATGCAAAGATGGTTTTTGAGATTATGGAAGATGATTTGGAGGGTACAGCAGAGATAATTTTAGATGATCTGAATGTGATAGGTGGTGAATAGATGGTAAGCGAAACAATTGAGGCAATGGGCATATCTGTCTTGTGGCTGGTGATCGGGATATGTCTGAGCATGACACTTGTGAAAATCTATGATATAATCGTCTTTCGAGAGTTTGACTTAGAAGAAGCAATTGAAGAGCAAAATAGTGCAGTTACAATATTCTTCGGCATGATGCTTCTTGGTATAGGGCTTGTGGTTGCGGCAACGATCATGTCTCCTGGGGTAGGTTCGCTTCTTGAAGACATATTCGAGACCATTGGGTGGAGCATTGGTTTTTCATTCGTAGCCACAATTTTGTTCTTTGCGTTTGACAAGTTACTGGTGCCCAAGGTTAACCTACAAGAAGCGATAGGTAATGGTAATGTGGCTTCCGGGATCCTCTCTGGAATTGTGTACGTTGCGGTTTCTATTGTGGCCATGGCGGTAATAATAACATGAGCAAAATCATTGAGAATACAGCCAAAAATGGAAAATTAGGTAAAATTACCGTCATAGGGGCATTTATAATTTCAATTATTTGTTTTTCTGGTTGCTTGGGGCCGGATTTCTACACCCCAGATCAACAAAAAGCCTTATCACTGGTTTCGTATCTTGGATCTGAATCACTTGGGGACGACTCAATAGATCATTACAAAAGTCAGAAAGTACACGAAAATGGCGTTGCTGGATTGTTGTATTCATATAGTTGTAGAGATGGTGACCTTACCGCAAAAGTGAAACGTGGACTGGAAGATGTGGGTTTTTCTACAACAGAAGTAGAAGTCGAGAGTGGGCCTGGTTGGGTATACAGGTGGTTTTCGGCAACAAACGGCAATATACGTTCATATGTGACTTCATATAGCGACAACTCAAATAATTGTGTCTGCATTTCAGCAGGACCAACACAGAATGAAGAAGAGGTATACAAGATATATGCTACATCTTATGAAGGGGAGTATCACGATTACGTAAGGCTGAAGAGCGACGTTAAGTTTAGTTCAGATGATTCCAAAACCGTTGAGCGTGTAGCACCGCTTGCAGGAACGATTTATGCTATAAAGTACCCAAATTC
>CAYWZG010000085.1:0-10852 GCA_964462795.1 uncultured Methanotrichaceae archaeon | reverse complement strand
TGATGAGCTCAAGGAAGGGGACGTGGTGATCGTGGGTACCGCCCACGTCTCTGAAAAAAGCGTCCAGGAAGTGACCCGGGCCATAGAAGAACTGCACCCTGACATCGTCGCAGTAGAGCTTTGTCCGAGCAGGTACCGAGCCATTACAGGTCAGGAACAAGACACGGGCGAGATTCAGATAAAAGAGATCTTAAGCGGGGGCAAGATCTACTACCTCCTCGTCCAATGGTTTTTGGCCTATGTCCAAAATAAGATAGGGTCGGAGCTTGGAGTTAAGCCCGGATCAGATATGATAGCTGCAATCGACGAGGCCGAGAAGATCGGAGCGAGAGTGGCTCTGGTGGATCGGGATATTGGGATCACCATCCAACGATTCTGGTCCAACATGAGGTTCAGGGACAAAGTGAGGCTCGTCGCCTCGATGATACCTGCAGCTTTTGGAAAGGGCGAAGAGATCGACATCGATAGTGTCACCCAAGACGACGTAGTTTCCCAGATAATAGAAGAGTTCAGACAAATTTCTCCTGGTGCAGCCCACGCTCTGATCGACGAGAGAGACGCCTACATCGCCCAAAACCTCCTTCGGCTCGGAAAGGAAGGGCGGGTCGTTGCGGTGGTGGGTGCGGGCCATAAGGAAGGGATCGGCAAATACCTATCACACCCAGAAAGGATACCGCCTATTGAAGAGCTGGTCCGCCTGCCCAAAAAGAGAATCTCTTTTCCCAAGATCGTGGGGGCAAGTCTCATGCTCTTAATTCTCATTACGGTTGTTGCAGTGGCCCTCTCTGGCCTGTCTGCAGATACCCTCTTTGCGGCCATGAAAATCTGGTTCGTGGTGAATGGAGTTCTCAGCGCGCTTGGGGTCTTACTGGCGCGGGGCCATCCGCTATCTGCCTTGACCGCGTTCATGGTGGCCTGGCTCACCAGCTTAAACCCCCTCATTGCAGCAGGATGGTTTGCTGGCATTGTAGAGGCATGGATACGAAAGCCCACCATGAAAGATATGAAGCTTCTAGCCGAGGCCGAGACCTTCAAAGAGCTTATGAGAGTTCCCTTGTTCAGGGTCATACTGGTCGCAGCACTGGCCAACATAGGAAGCATGGTTGGCACCATTATTGGGGCTTATCTTATCCTCCATATGGTGGGCCTGAGCCCTGAAGAAATGATTGCAGGAATATTCTAATCCTATTCCGCCCAATATAGTGTTTGATGGTATCTTTGAGGATGAGAGAATAGATCTGCTTTTATGAGGGAGGGCACGAGATGACATTAAAGGGAGTAGCAATGAAGGGGGTAATGTTTAACCATCCCGTGCCATAGAACTACAGCTTACTAACCGCTGTAGCCGTCCCAAATGTTGTCACTTATCCCTTATTAAGTTTTAGGTTGACCTGATGGAAGTGTCTATTCAGAATTTTTTGATGTTATATGGCTTTTGTCCCACATCTAAATTGCGCCTCAGAATTTAATGTCCATTAATCTGACATTAAATGGGTTAAACATCCCTTTCAGGCATATTATTAATCATTATTACACTATTAAACTAATATATTTGGCAGCAGTTGAATTATTCGAAACACTCGTCACATAAATAATTTTGAGTTTTTGTGAAACGATTTAATTGACGAAATTAGGAAAATATGCGCGCACGAGAGAATAATTGCCCATCTCACAAAAGATTGCCTTTCCAGAAAGATACCCATATGCTTTCTTCACCGGAGCAAGATACAATCGACACTAGGCCCCGATCAAGATGTCTCGCAAAACCTCCAAAGGTGCATCGGTTTTGATCCCAACGCCACTGAAATGGGTTCTTGAAGCCTTCCAGCCATCGGCCCTGAGCATTTCGACCAGTTCATCGATGGGACCTGGGGTCGTGCCTAAAGACTTACAGATACGATGGTGGTCGCGGTACATGGGAAGTTCAATCTCATCTCTACAGAACTTGAGAAGGCGAACTTCTCGATCCGACTTTCCTGGAACCGACTCCAACTCAACCAAGGCTTTCGAGATGAGATCAGGATTCTGAATTGGGCCTAGCCAGAGGGGACCTGCAACAACGACCTTTCCTGCACAGTTTTCACATGCTTCACTGGAGGGACAGTTCAGCCCAAAGCGAGTGCGCCACGACCCACAACGTGGGCAGTGTTCTACATAGCCCATGTTATTGAGCGATTCATCTGCAAACTTTGCTCCTTTGACAATTCTTAAAAAAATCCTGACGTAATGATTGGCTGCGAAGGTGAGCAAGGGCACCATCGCCTTATCGACTCGGGCAAGTTCCCTTGCCGCGGTTCCCAAGAGAATCCTTGCGCCCATCTCGCGGTGATACTCGGTCTTGACTGGCACTGCCATGTACTTTCGGATACCGCTTTTGAGATGTGCACCACAGAGGGGCGCGGTATCTGTCGCTGTGGCGAAAAGATATGAACTGGCAGACCTCGAACCTGCTGCAAGGAAAGGTGCGGGCGATCCGAAAGGGTCTAAGTCAACAGCCTCAAAACGCCTCTTGTGGAGAAGGACGTTGGCGTTGGAACAACAGACCTCACAGTTATCAAGACTGTTGAGTTCCACGTTCTCTTCGATCAAAGAACAGGCGGTCTTGCTCACGTCATTTAGGACAACTTTTTCGGCCCCCGTTTCCTTGGCAACTCTGATTCCTCGAACGCCGCTGGCTGCAAGCGCGTCCAAATATTCAGATATTCCCAAGGCTCGAACCACGGCGATGCTCACGTCTCGATTCAGCTTCATCTTGGGATTGTAAAAGGCCCCATCTACGTTGAAGGCTATTTTGCCTTCTCGTTCCATGTTTGTTATGATCTTAACCCCCTTTCAGGATATCTATTAGTCGAAGACCAACTAGATCGTGCCTGTTGGATCTCGCGAGGATTTGTGAAACGACGAGATCCGATTATAGTCAAGAACTAACTGATGCTATCCGATTTGTTCTCGCGAGAGTGGTGTTTAACGATACGAATAAGGAGTTTGGGATTTGTCCTAAATGTATCGTTAAGCACTATATCTTGACGCATGAGATTTTGCCTTGAGACCAGGCCTTTTTGGCACTTAATCATATCCTTTTTCGAGCAGTCCTTCACCCCAGTAGTTATCACATTTGGGACAGTAGTAGATGGTCTCGATTATAACCTTCTTCCAGTCATTCGAATCAAGGGGCCGCCTCAGCTCACGGGATTCGCACTCAGTCCCACATCTGGGACAGAATGGCACGAACGCTTCTAAAAGCGCGTCATCATCATCCACTTTAGATCCTCCTGGTTGAGGGAATACCGCTAGATATAAAAAAAGGTTGTCGATAACCTCAGAATATCGAGACGCCAGCCATCAAAGATCCAACGATGAAACCGAACACTGCTCCGCCGTTGAGGAAAGGCAATCCTGCCTGAGGTTTTTCCCTAGGCGTCATTGAGAGGGCCACGAACCCAAGGTAAGTTCCCAACATCGCCCCCAAGGCTGGAACGTTGACCATCAAGCCGCCCACGCCGTAAAGGGGCGCGTTCAAAGACCAGTTGGCAGAGATCACAAGGACCGTCGGGATTATGGCATCGCCAAGGCCAAGGAAATAAGCACCTCGATCGTTCCCACCAGTCCCTTCCTTTCGGAAACTGTAACTTCTCCTTTTTGGAACTATGAAGAGCAACGGCGCCCTTATGTTCATCACGCCCTCGGCTAAAGTCACCATATGTTTGGTCTTGTAAACCGAAATGCCATCGTAAATCGCTAAAATCATCAATAGCAAAAGGGTCGGAAAGACTGTCATGCTCAGCCCAAATAGGGTGCTCACTCCAGCGCAAACCAACAACCCCACAAGGTCGATCACATACCATTCTGGATACAGATAGAGTAACAACAAAACGACGATGGATAGAACCAAGGCAACCGACGGTGCAAAGAAGGCATAGAGCACATAATATATGCTCATGACCACTGCCAAAAGAATGGTGCCGCTAACTACCCATCCTTTTCCCTTCTTTATCGCCACCAGGACAAAGAGCGTAAAGCCCAAGACTAAGAGGATGTAGCCAAGAGGATTGGCAACCGACTCGGGGTTTTCGAAGACCCTGACCTCGGATGCGAAGAGTGAAGGCATCAAGGCAAGAGACACGATCTGGACGATCATGACGAAGATCGTCATCACGGCGATGGGCGCTACCCGTTCCCATAAAGTATCAGAAGACATCGTTTTGCACCAAACTTTAGAGCCCTTTTGCTCCCCTTTCGGCTAGCAGCTCCAGATAAGATTTCCTGATCGACTCTTTTAGGCCAAGCTTGGACATGATGTCCAGAACTTGGTCTTTTGCATCCTCCCAGTTATCGTCTGCAGAAAGTTCCACTTCAAGATAAGTCCCAAGGCCCTTTACGTCGTCTAAGCAGAGGGTTGCTCCTTCAAGAACGTACTTGACCCGCCGTTTCTTCACGACTGCCGCCACAGAAAATCCCAACGATTTTAGGATATCCTCTAAATATCCAGGATCATCCACCTTTACAGTCACTTCTTTTCTGGACTTGGTCGCAGAGTCGAGTTTTGGACCTTTGTAGGTGAGACGCGCGCCTTCTTCTTTGATTCTGATCCTCAAGGCTTCGTCAGTCTTGGCAAAGTCGTGCTGAGGAGAGTTGAAGTACTGGTCGAGGTGGTTTTCCACCCCGAGCCACTTTCCGCCCATCTCCAGAATTTTTTCCTCAATCTCAGGAGAACACTGGGCTTTTGCTTCGACCTCGATCATGATCGAGTCCTGATCAGGTCCTGATGAGGATCGTCGCTCCATCTAACGATACCATGTCGACTGCCTGGCCTTCGGAGACGAGTTCAGTCACGACTTCGACGGTATCTGAAGATAGGTCCAACGTTTCTCCGTTCAGGGTGACCTGAACCGCCCCTTTATCTTTTGCCCGGGCCACTTCCTCTGGATCCATGGAATTGAGGGCCGCAATTACATCTTTGCTCTTGTCCTTGAAGAGAGGTCCGATATGTTTCATCTGAGGCTTGACCTCGACGGCTCTGGCCTCCACCTGAGGTTTGCCCTTTCTGATCACGACAGATGAGTTAGTAGATCCTTTCAGGTCTGAAGTTTCAAGTTCAAGCTTGGTATAGACCTCAACTCTCGCCAAAGGCGCGTTCAGGGCGATTCCGCGATCTGATTTGTACCGCCTTACCGTTGCAGCAACCTCTTTTATCATGTTGCCTTCCTTGGAAGGCGTTTTTCCCGAAGGCTGAGGCCAGGATGCGGTATGAATGCTCTTTCCTGTGAGGTTTTGGTATATCTCTTCGGAGATGAAGGGGACAAAGGGCGCAAGAAGCCTTGCCACCGTCTCTATGGCCTCATAGATGACTGCTTGGGCTGCCTCTTTTTCTGGACCATCAGGACCGTAGAGCCGGGCCTTGACAAGTTCGATATAGTTATCTGCGAGCTCTTCCCAGGCAAAGACCCTTATTGATCTGAACGTTTCGTCGAACTGGAACCGGTCCATCGAGTCGGTAACCTTTTCGATGAGGCAGTCCAGCTCGCCCAAAAGCCAGAGGTCTGCCTGGTTTAGGTTTGGCAAAGCGTCAGATTTCTTGGCGTGAGGTGCGGCAAATCGGTACATGCTCCAGAGTTTCTGGAGGAATCTTCCGCCAGATATGACGTCTTTCCATCGGAACATGACGTCGTTTCCAGGACTTCCGCCGATTGCTGCCCACTGCCTGAAGGCATCTGCCCCGTACTTTTTGACGACTTCTTCAGGTGCGATGAAATTGTTTAGGGATTTGCTCATCTTGTGACCGTCTTCACCCAAGACCATCCCATTGACCAGGATCGAGTCCCAGGGTTTTGTGCCCACCAGGGCTTTCGTCCTGAGGATGGTGTAAAATGCCCAGGTCCTGATTATGTCGTGACCCTGGGATCTAAGCTGGGCTGGATACTTGGGCGGATGGTCGCTCAGCCATCCTGTAACGTTCAAGACCGAGATGGAGCTATCCATCCAGGTGTCCAGAACGTCGGTTTCAGGATCGAACTCGCTAGATCCACAGTTGGGGCAGGGTTCAGGTGGCACTTTCTGGTTGGGGTCGAGTGGAAGCCATTCTTCTTTGGCAACAAATGGCTCGCCACAGCTTTTGCAGTACCAGACAGGTATTGGGGTTGCAAAGATTCTCTGGCGAGATATGCACCAATCCCAATCCATGGTTCCTGTCCAGTTCTTGAGCCGAACTTCCATGTGGTCCGGTATCCAGTCGATATCGTCAGAAGTGTTGATGATCTCGTCAGGGTTGATCTTGACGAACCACTGTCTTTCAGAGAGGATCTCGATTGGAGTTTTGCACCGCCAACAAAGTCCCACGTTTTGGTCGAGCGGTTCTTGATCGTAGATGATCCCTTTACTCTTCATCTCTTCGATGATCGCATCTTTGCACTCGGGTATGGATAGGCCCTCGTATTTGCCTGCGATTTCTGTCATTTTGCCGGCCCGATCGATGGCCTGGCGGAGCGGAAGGTTGTGATCTACCCACCAGCGAACGTCTTGTTTATCGCCAAAGGTACAGATCATGACAACGCCGGTACCAAAATCAGGATCTACTTCTTTATCGGCTAAGACTTCCACTTCATAGTCGAACAAGGGGACTTGGACTTTTGTTCCTATGTACTTCTCGTTCCTTTCGTCTTTGGGGTTGACGGCCACTGCAACGCACGCTGCCAAAAGCTCAGGACGAGTGGTGGCAATCTCTAGATCGCCGAGGGTTGAGCCAAAACGCATGTAATTGAGGGTGGTGGTCCTAGAGTCGTATTCAACCTCTGCAAAGGCGATAGCGGTGCCGCATCTGGGGCACCAGTTGACTGGATGGTCTTCCCGGTATATCATGCCCTTTTCGTACATCTTGACAAAAGAATGTTGGGTTTTAGAGTAGTACGAAGGAAGCATGGTGACATATTCGTTAGACCAGTCGGTGGAAAAGCCGAGCCTGCGCATCGTTACCTTCATCTTGTCGATGTTGTTGACTGTCATCTCTTCACAAAGACGCCTGAACTCGGCACGGGATACCTCGTTTTTAGTTATGTTGTGAATCTCTTCAACCTTGACCTCGGTGGGCAGGCCATGACAGTCCCACCCTTGGGGAAACATGACGTTGTATCCTTGCATCCGCTTGTATCTGGCCACAAAATCGATGTAGCACCAGTTGAGGGCGTTGCCTATGTGGAAATTTCCTGTAGGATAGGGCGGAGGGGTATCTATGATGTACTGGGTCTTATTTGAGTTCCAATCGAAATAGTAGACGGATTCGTCCCAGTGATCCGCCCACTTCTCTTCAACCTGTTTAAAATTGTACTCTTTGGAGATCTCGCTCATCAGGGTGGCTCCTGAAGTTCTTTTTTCATATAGGGAACTTGTAGGGGGTCAAGCCCAACAACGTTAATAGGACTATCGGTAGAGTTCGAATCTCATGAAGCTCTTCATATATCAGGCCAACCAGTGCGATCCCAAGAAGTGTAGCGGAAAGAAGCTGGTCCGGTTCAAGCTTGCAAGTTCCACCAAAAGGTGGAACCATCTGCGCGGATACCTGGTCCTTAGTCCCTTTTCAGAAAAGGCGCTCTCGCCTGAGGACAAGAGCGTAGGAAAGGGGATTGCCGCTTTAGATTGTTCTTGGGCACATGCTGAAGAGGTCTTTGCAAAGCTTCACACAAAACAGAGGGCTTTGCCGTATCTCGTCGCCGCAAATCCCGTAAATTTTGGCAGGCCCTTTAAACTTTCCACAGTCGAGGCCTTTGCAGCCACCTTAGTCATTTTAGGCGAAAGAGAGCAAGCCGAGGAGATTTTGAGCAAGTTTTCCTGGGGTCACACATTCCTCGAGCTGAACAAAGAGCCGCTTGAAGAGTACGCTGCAGCGAAAGACAGTCGCGAAGTTGTCGAGATTCAGCAGGCGTATCTATAGCAAGAAATTTAAGCGTATAGTGCCTATTATGGTAGCGGGTGATAACGTGACTGGATTAGTACCGATAGACGACGTTAACCGCCTCCAAAAGCGCATGAACAAGCTGATGGAAGATATGGGTATTTCAGATTTCGAGACAAAGTACATGCCCGAAGTCAAGCGGTTCCAGGAGAAAATGAACCGGATGATGGAAGATTTCATGGAGGACGCGCCAAAGGTTTCCAAGGGCATCATGGCGCCTCTTGCAGATGTCAAGGAGACCGATGATCAGGTCATAGTGACCATGGACATTCCTGGGATGGAAAAGGGTGATATCGACATATCAGTTACTGAAGAGACTCTTGAGGTCAAGGCGGAGATGAAGGCCGAAAAAGAGGAGAACGAAGAGGATTACTACAAGAAAGAGAGGACCAGTACCAAGTTCGAGCGGTTCTTGAAGCTACCTGCTCAGATCAAATCTGAAGAGGCGAAGGCATCGCTGGAAAACGGTGTGTTGAAGATCGAGATGCCAAAGGTAGAGGTCACCACCAAAACGAAGATCGAGATCGAGTAGAGTGGCTTTCAGAGAAGTTTGTCACTTTCCGATAGATCTTTCCTCTGTTCGGTTAGAAGATCGCGGCCAAATGGTGGGATCGACAAATCCGAGAAAGTGGGGAAGGTCCTGACCGACGTTGGGATCAAGCTGGCCACCGAGGAAGAGGTCCAAAAGATCTGAAGGGCAGGAGGGCGCCCTGGGGGCGCTCCCGTAGGCTCTTTTTCTGCGGTTGATGTGTATGAGAATTATGCAACGTAAAACAGGAGAATCTGAGGATATGGAGTTAATCGAAACAGCGTTAGCCAAAGCAGGCATTTCTGGAATTCCTGGACTTGCGAAATTTATAGGGAAGATTGCAGGTCCTGCTGTGGGAGAATTTGGTCTGATGCTTCAGGATAGAGTTAGATCACGCCGATTCTTCGATCAGGTGAAAACGTATATAAAAGCCCAGACGATGTTAGAAAAAGCAGGCGAGGATCCTCAGGTTGTTCCTTCAAAAATACTCTTTCCGCTATTAGATGGTGCAGCACTTGAAGAGGACGAAGATCTCTCAACCAAATGGGCAGCCCTTCTCGCTAATGCGGCTAACCCAAATGCACCCTTTACTACATATCCAAGCTATCCTCATATCTTAACTCTACTTTCCAAGTTTTGGTTTTTACATACATTTACTAGATTGTGAGCCGAATTAATGCTATTTTTATCGGAATATGTGCGACGTATTTAATTCCATATGGTTCTCGTATTATGCGAGACGCAAGGGTAGTTTATAAGCTGGGCGTGACTGAGGGAAAACTTGGAAAGTAGAGATCTTAAGTCAACTTTCACCTCTTGATGCGACGTTGCTTGACGTAATATATGAAAAAGCGATTCAACTCGGCCTTGGACCGGGTCAGTGGATGGAGCGTGGTGCCGAGCGTGAATCTATAATACAGGTTATGGGAATGCCTCCAGCGGAATTTGACTTGATAACTGATAATTTGATGCGTTTGGGGCTTTGTTCTGGTGCAGGAACGCGACTTATGTTCATTGATCATTCCGATCAAGTGTTTCAGTTGAAGGATAAGAACGTTATTTCGATTACTCAGCTTGGGTATGAATTTGTTAATGCTTGTCGTTCGCCACCAAAAAAAATCGGGGAAATGCGCCTGGAATAGACTTGAGATCGAAGGCCAAAAGGCGCATCCCAAAACGAGCATTGCGCTGCCCCCGCAGCAGAACCGTGTGCGCCTTTTCCCGGCCAGGATCTCAGCGCCACCTGGCCCCCGCTCGCTCTTCACCCAATCCGACCAGACCAGATCGCGCCGCTGGGCGCCTTCGCGCCGGGCGGACCGCCTCGGGATGGTGCCTGAGTGTGTATCGGCCGCATCAATGATTTAATATATCTATTATCATCTCGATAACGTCACCGACTCTTTCCGCTTTAAGGCACCCTGCACGGTACAAGATAATCCTGCTGTCTGCGGTGAACAGCCGATTGGGCCTGACGTTGCTCTCTTTCTTGAGCGATCCCTCTTCGAAGTCGGCATCGTTTATCCCTAGAGCGTACTTGTCCCTGAAATGTCGGCTAGTAATTTGACAGAGTATTCTGTCATCTCCATCGAGTTCTGCAGCCACCAGGGCAGGACGCCTTTTGGCCTGGGCAAGATCAGAGAACGGGAAGGGCACTACAACCACATCACCCTTCACAAATCGTCCCAAGCTTCGTCCTCCTCCTGGGTCAACCACTCCTCAGCAAGGAGCGACTCGCTCAGAATGGCAGCCTCAAGCCCCCTCTTGGAGGATTTGTCTTTCAAAAAGCGTACGAAATCGAGCACCTCCTCGAGATAAGGCTCGGGAAACACCTCTATCTCTCGGAGGATCAGTTCCTTCGTCTTCATGCCAGCGAACTTATAATACGCTCACAGTAAAAGGCTTTCTCCTACCGTGTGCGCCTTTTCCCTGCCAGGATCTTCTGCGCCACCCTTTTCGGCCTGGGACTTCACAAGAGCGCCGTAGGCCTTTCCGGACTCAGTGGTGGTTATCATCTCGTCCTTGATATCAATCAGGCCGGCCAGTTCGAGCCTGTGCAGTTGATACTTCAGCATATTTGGCCCGAACGCGTTTTCCATATCCTTGATAGAAAGTGGCCCACCAATTGCCAGGATTAGCATCTTCCTCCTGGTTGGGTTTTCGAGAGCGAGATGGACCCGATGCTTCCAATGATTTCTTGATGTGATGAAGTACTTCTAACATTCCATTCAACACAACTTCTTGTGTGCCAACTATAAGACCATCCTTCGAATTTACTGCCAGGATCGATACCTAACGCAATAGGTTAATTATCTGGTTCAACTTCTTTTGTAACTACTCAGCCCTTGACCACAAAATTTATTATGGTTAACGATATATTA
>CAYWZG010000084.1:0-10896 GCA_964462795.1 uncultured Methanotrichaceae archaeon | reverse complement strand
GATTCTACACAAGTTCATTAGAACGTCGAGGCTAACTCAAGCCCAGTACTCGCGAATGAATGAGGCTCTATCCAGTTGCTCTGCTCGGTCCAGAAACATAAATACGATTTTTTAGATGCCAAACGTTAGCCTGATGGTGTTTCTCACGGCCGGTGCCAGTCCCAAAGTTAAGAGCGCAAGCTTCGTTAAGTTTCTGAGGTTTGGCTCGTCTTTGAGGGCAGAGTCGATCAGGCTGAGAGCAGGGATCAAGATTGCTATTTTTAAGGGGTACATCACAAGAGCGGTTCCGGTCAAATCGATAAGATACGATGGGATAACGTGCTTTTCGTAATAGCCAAGCCAGTCTACGCCTATGTAAGTTGAGCTTGCGTCTAACATATGGGCAAATAGGATTAGGAGGTTGTCGCTTCTATCCAAAAATCTCAGTTTCAAAACGTTTCTAACGATCCAAAGTGCACTGGTGGTGACTGCGCCCAGAAAGGTTACGGTGCCGAGGGCCCAGAGATGACTTACGCCCACCGAAGAGAGAAACGCCAGGTTGGCGAAGGTCCAGATCAATCCAATCGAGGCGTAACATTTCAGGAATCTCTTGCCCAACAGGTATCTGCAAGAAAGAAACAAGGTGACAGTTGCTGCGGCCACTACGAAATAAATGAGAGGGGTTATGAGCAAGTACTTGAAGGGCGAAGCTACGATCTCTGCATCTTCAATCACCCTCAGGCTCGATCCTGCAAGTATGTAGGGGATTGTATGCCAAACCAGGCTCTCATCCAATGGTATGTCCAAACGTCTGAAGATCCAGGCTATGAGGAGTAGCATGAGACCCAGGATCAAAGCCCAAGTTATGGTGTTTACTGGATTATATCCTGTGTCATACAATATTGGATCTATGTAATACTCTGATATCCACGGATGCAAACGGTTTCGCTCCTTTCGATGTTGCTGCCAGATGAGGGCTTCTTGTATATTTAACGATTCGCCCCAATAGATATATCAAATATATGTACTTTTGATATTGGATCAAAAATATCGTTAAACGCCACTGATCTCATATTTGGCGCTTATGCACCCCCTCAATCTTGCATAGCTACTGGCGGGGCTGTTCTTCTTGATGGTGCCAAAGAAGACACCATATCTGGCTTTTCCGAGATTTCTCGCCTTTGCAAAGGCTGCTTGTATGCGGAAGGCTTATATAGTTCCGTTGGTGAAAAGAGCTTGTCCGTTTTCTGATTTTGGGACGTTGGGGCGCAATGAGTAAAAGGTTGCAATCCAAGGTTATGATCCTGATCACACTCCTGCAGGCGTGAGCTGGCTTCATAGGTGCAAATCACATATAAGCACTTCATTACAAGGTCTATCCCCTCCAATCACTATAGAGCAAGTGGGGTGGGGTCAGGCTTTGGAGCGTGTCGAGTTGGCTTATGATGGGGCGCTTTGATCCTCAAAGTCCTTGTGTAGAGGTGGAACGGACGATGATATTCAGATTTGAGGCCGTCGGAATCTTGCGATACAAATTGAGCGCGATTGGTACGATTTCCTGAGATATTTCAATCTCGAATCGATGAAAAAACTTGAATCTGCGAGAAACTGTGATCTGATAGCGTTCGAATATTAGAAGACCAAAAACACGAAGTCAACTCCCATCCTGCAAAGTATATGCCAAAATCGGTTTTGAGGAAAACGAGGCGATAAACCGCTATTGGCACCTGAAACGGAACTTGTCGCTAGGTCTCATCTCAAAGGGATGCGCCTAACAAGCTCTGCTGGAAGGTTGTTTTGCAAGGTAGAAAGTTGGTGATCGAGAGACAGTCGCCTGATCTGGGGTCCACGTGGGCCTTTTCAAAAGACTGATCGTGATTCGTTGGGTCAGAATGCAGTCGATTAGGTCGAGGCTACGGCCTTCGCATCGAAATGCTAAAAACCTCCTTATTATGTTGAGAGGTGTAGCCAAATTTTAGTCAGAGGTAATCCAGATGGTCGAAGTGTTCAAAGGCACAACTACGGTGGGAATTGCCTGCAAAGATGGCATCGTGGTCGCTTCAGAGAGCCGAGCTACCATGGGCAGCTTCATTGCGAGCAGCACAGCGCAAAAGATCTACAAAATCGCTGATCGAGTTGCTATGACCACTGCTGGCGTAGTGGGTGACGCCCAATCCCTGGTCCGGATGATCCAGGTCGAGTCGAGACTATACAACATGCAAAGAGGCGAGTCAATGACCGTTCGAGGAACGACTTCTCTCCTTTCCAACGTGTTGAGCGCAAGACGATATTTCCCCTACATGGTCCAGTTGCTTTTGGGTGGCGTTGACAAAAACGGTCCGCAACTCTTCTCTTTAGACGCCCTGGGTGGCCAGATCGAGGAGAGGAAAGTGGTGGCCACAGGTTCAGGATCCCCTACCGCCTACGGAGTTCTTGAGGCCCTCTATAACCCTGAAATGAGCGTTGATGAGGGTGCCGAACTTGCGATAAAGGCGATACATAACGCCATGAAACGGGATTCGGCTTCTGGCGACACCATCAAGGTGGCTAAGATAACTGCAGAAAAATACGAAGAGGTAGACGACTCCGAAATTGATCGGGTTCGTCATACCTTATAAATGAACTTTTTTTGGGTGTGTTCCTAATTGTCGGTCGAGGAAGTTCTCCTTGAGCTCAAGCAAAGGGTGCAGAGCAAGCTGCCACCGAATATAAACGTCACCGGCCTGGAGTTCGAAGGTCCTGAGCTGGTCATATACACGGACGATCCGAGGCGGTTGGCAGATGACGGTGAGATAATCCGTTCTCTAGCAAAAGATCTGAGGAAACGAGTTGTTGTAAGGCCCGACCTTAAGGTCTTAGCTGATCCAGAAGAGGCGATTCATAAGATTCAAGAAGCTGTGCCCCAAGAGGCGGGACTTACTGACTACTACTTTGATGGCGAAACCGGTGAAGTGGTCATAGAGGCAGAAAAACCTGGGCTTGTCATCGGACGGCATGGCGCAACGCTGCGCGAGATCACAAAGCTCATAGGCTGGACTCCAAAGGTGGTGCGCACCCCACCAGTCCGATCCTCGACCATCGCAAACACCAAAGATTATCTGCGCAGTGTCGAGGCAGAACGAAAGCAAATCTTAAAGACTATAGGCAGGAGAATTCACAGAGATGTCGCCTCTAAGGACCAGTGGGTGAGAATCACTACTTTAGGCGGATGCAGAGAGGTTGGCAGAAGCTGTATGCTCCTTTCAACGCCCGAGTCCAAGATAATCATCGACTGCGGCATAAACGTGGGATCAGATGATAGCGCAACGCCTTACCTTTACGTTCCTGAAGTCTACCCACTAAGCCAGATAGATGCTGTGGTTTTGACCCATGCCCATCTCGATCATGCCGGGCTCGTTCCGATGCTATACAAGTACGGTTACGAAGGGCCGATCTATTGTACCCAGCCCACACGAGACCTGTCCGTACTCCTCCAGCTCGATTACATCGAGGTCGCAGGAAGAGAAGGAAAACGTATCCCTTACAATTCTGCCATGATTCGAGAGGCTCTAAAGCATACTATCACACTAAACTATGGAGACGTGACCGACATCGCTCCCGACGCCAAGTTGACCATGCATAATGCAGGCCACATATTGGGATCGGCCATCTGTCACTTCCATATAGGCGATGGGCTCTACAACGTGGCCTTCACCGGTGACTTCAAGTTCGAAAAGACGAGGCTCTTTGATCCGGCCGTTAACAGTTTCCCAAGGCTTGAGACCCTGGTGATGGAAGCGACTTACGGCGGGTCCAACAGCATACAGCCATCGAGGAAAGAGGCCGAAAAAAAGCTCCTTAAAGTGGTGCAAAATACTATCTCTCGAGGCGGCAAGGTCGTGATCCCTGCCTTTGCTGTGGGAAGAAGTCAAGAGGTGATGGTGGCGCTGGAAGAGGCCATCAGGAAGAAGAAGTTGGGCGATATCAGCGTCTATCTGGACGGCATGATCTACGAAGCAACTGCCATCCACACCACCTATCCAGAGTATCTAAACAATGAACTTCGAGACTTGATATTCCACAAAGGGATCAATCCATTCCTGTCTGAGTGTTTCGTTCAGGTGGAAAGCCCCACTCATCGGCGTGAGGTCATGGAAGGAGGACCTTGCATCGTATTGGCTACCAGCGGCATGTTAAACGGCGGCCCCATAATGGAGTATCTGAAGGGTTTGGGTCCTGGCGAGAAAAACACCTTGGTGATCGTAGGTTACCAGGCTGAAGGGACTCTAGGTCGTCGGATACAGAAAGGCTGGAACGAGGTCCCCATATCTTCCGAGGGCAAAACCCAAACGGTGAAGATCAACCTGGAGGTCGTCACGGTGGATGGTTTCTCGGGCCATTCAGATCGGCACCAACTAATGGATTATGTAAGACGGGCATATCCCAAGCCATCTAAGGTCATAACCAACCATGGTGACGAGGGAAATTGTCTTGATCTTGCAAGTTCTATCTACAAAAAGTACAGAATACCAACGATGGCACCAATGAATTTGGAGACTATCAGACTGATCTAAAGAAGGAACAAAAGGCGGGGCGATTGTACAAAGTCAAGCTCAATTTGCCCATCTTTGCCCTTTTTGTAATAGGATTGAAATTCGCGCACGTGTCAATTTCCGGTTCCTATGGGCAAAGAGTCGCCAAGGCATAGGCATTTTGCGCCTTTTTGCCTTATTGAGATCTCTCTTGAATATGTAGTGCTTGACGATACCTTTCGGACAAATCTCTAACTCGCAAGAGTTAGAGATTTGTCCTATTCGTATTGTTAAGCACTATTCTGGCGGGAATCGATTCGTCTTACCTAATCGGTTCTCGACTATAGTCTCGGTACGGTGGCGTCTCCTTCCAAAGCTTTATCAAATTTGAGCGCTAAAATAGCAGGCGAGGTTTTGTTCGATGGGAAAGAGAACTCGGATCATCAACGATCCTTCAGATCTGGTCCCTTTACTTCAGGCTTTCGGTTCAGACGTTCATAAGAGAGTGTTTGACGAGATTTGTCTGGGTTGGAGGACCGAAAAGGAACTTTCAGAGATGATCAGCGACGAAAATGGTGTTCGCAAGAGTTTGAGCCTTTTGCGTAAGAGCGGGTTAACTGAGACAAAATGGAAGATGCCAAATCCAGGCGAAAGTCCAGAAAAGGAGTATCACTCAAGTTATTCCCGCGTTCAGGCCAATTTCGTCTGCTCGTTAGAGGATCTGAGTGACCTCATATATCTCACCTCCATGTCGAAAGACGAGCTACGTGAAGTGACCGAAAAGACTAAAGAAGAGGTTGCTAAGGGCAACACATCTCTTGCAAATCTCTCTAGAGAGCTGAATCTCAGTCAGGCCTTCATCAAGGGCGCTGCAAAACGATCAGAGGATCTTGCAGTACGGGGTCAGCGCATTGAGATCTCCAAAGAATCAGATTGAAGGTGTAGATTAATGGTCGATGTCTTGCGGAGTAAACGGGATAGTTCGAGGTTTCAGATCCTGGTAGAAATAGCGGCCAATCAGCCCAACGTTCGCCAGAAAGAGGTTGCTGAAAGCATGGGGGTTACGCCTCAGGCGATATCTGAGTACATCAAGGATCTGGTAGCAAACGGCCTTGTCGTCACCGATGGCAGGATGAGGTACCGGATCACAAAAGAGGGAGTTGAGTGGCTTCTTGAGAGCGCGGCCGAGCTGAAACAGTATGCCAGGTTCGTGATGGAAGACGTCATCAGCCAAGTTTCTGTCTGGCCCGCCATTGCCCAAGAGGATCTCGATGAAGGGGAAAAAGTATACCTGGTGATGAAAGATGGCCTCCTTTACGCCAACAGGAAAGATGGGGTAGAAGCCACCGGAGTGACCATATCCAACGCCGAGGAAGGAGACGATGTTGGCGTTTCAGACCTGAAAGGGCTAATTAGCCTCGATGAGGCGGCGATAACCATATGCAAAGTTCCAAGAGCCCATCTTGGCGGATCCAATAAAGCGGATATCGAGTTGCTATCCCAGATAGTCTCCGACGTCAAAATGGTAGGCGCTTTGGGGATTGAGGCATTGATTTCGCTTCGAAAGGTCGGACGAGAACCAAACGTCTTTTTCGGTGCGAAGGATTCGGTAGTAGAAGCAGCTTATCACGGCGTCTCGTCGGTAATAGTCAGCGTGGACGAGCAGGTCCCAAATCTGCTCAGCAGGCTTGAGTCTGAAGGGCTTAAGTACGAGCTGATCGACCTGGCCAAAGAGTGATATCCCATCGAGATTCTCGATATTCCAGATGGCACTCCATATTCTGGCCCAAGCTGAGAAAGGGAAGGTCCTTTTGCTCCCCGTTCGAGGCAAGGAGCCTCTCTTTGAGGGGAGTCTCCGACTTCGAAATACTTCAAAGGGGCCTCGGGTTTACAAGTTTTTCATAAAAAGTGAGAAGAACGGGGATCGATATCTCAATCCAGAAGATGTCATAAGGCTTCTTAGAAAAGCTGGCACAATCTACCTAGCAAAGGGCGAGCCTTCGCAGGAAAAAGAGTTCGTAAAATTTCTGGTGGCATATCAGCTCACCTATAAACGGATCGAGATCTGTGGCCAGTGCCTTAGCTCAAAGCGTATTTTCACTCCGTTGAGCAAAAAGGTGGCGATCAAGTACAAGAATGGTCGAATCTGTGAACGATGCGCCTTAGAGGAGCTGAAAAGAGAGGCAGATTTCAGGAAGATGGGCTCTGGTGCCAAGGTTCATCTTGCCAAGATCTTGCTGAAACGTCGAGATCTGGACGAGGTTCTGGATCTTATGGCCTTAAAGACGTTGGATCCGACGCTTACGAAGTTCGACGAGATTCCTGCCCAAAAGGAAGAGGTTTTGATGGGGGTGGCATCTTTAGATTTGCCCGTCGCCTTCAAGGAGATGCTGGGAAAGCGGGTTAAGTCCCTTCTTCCAGTCCAAGCCAAATCTATAGAAGGTGGCCTTCTTGATGGCAAGAACCTCTTGGTGGTATCTGCAACTGCTACTGGGAAAAGTTTAGTTGGAGAGATGGCCGGAGTCAAGAACATCCTCGAAGGGAAAGGTACGTTCCTCTTTTTGGTCCCACTGGTTGCTCTTGCCAACCAGAAATACAATCAGCTTTCACTTTACCGGGAGCTTGGGCTTTCCACGTCTATTAAAGTGGGGGTTAGCCGGATTAAGTTGGGCAACTCCTCCAAGATGAGACAATATCTGAACTCAAATATAATTACTGGAACCTACGAAGGTGTCGACCAGGTTCTTCGTTCGGGCCGGAGCTTGGGCAAGGTGGGAACGGTTGTCATAGACGAGGTTCACATGTTAGAAGAGCCCGAGCGGGGGCATCGTCTGGCCGGGCTCATAGCGAGGTTGAGGTTCGCCTTCCCAAAAGCCCAGTTCATATACCTCTCGGCGACTGTGGGAAATCCTGCTACACTTGCCAAAAATCTCGGAGCAAAGCTGATAGATTACGAGTTAAGACCAGTTCCGATAGAGCGCCATCTCATTTTCACGGAGGTTCCATCACGGCGAGGCCTGATACGAAAATTGGTCACAGAGGCTTACTCGAAGGTCTCGTCGACTGGTTACAGAGGCCAGAGCATCATATTCACCAATTCGAGGAAGAATTGCAACGACCTGGCCAGAGCCATACCAAACGCGTCAGCCTATCACGCTGGGCTTCAGTACAACGAACGAAAGAAGATAGAAGATCTTTTTGCCAAGGGCGAAGTTCATGCAGTTGTCACGACGGCGGCTTTGGCGGCTGGCGTGGATTTTCCGGCATCTCAAGTGATATTCGAGTCCATGGCGATGGGTATTGAGTGGCTTAGTGTTCACGGGTTCAACCAGATGTTGGGGCGAGCCGGAAGGCCAGGTTACCATGATCTAGGGATGGTATATCTCCTTCCAGAGCCGGGTCGGCGTTATCAGGGTGGGAAAGGCGAGTCTGAAGATGAGGTGGCCTTACGGCTTCTTCGTGGCCAGATGGAGGACGTGTTGCCAGAATATCCCGAGGAAGAACAGCAAGAAGAGGTTCTTGCCAACGCAGTTGTGGCAAGGTCAAAGGAAGATCTGGACAAGCTTCACAATCTCACCATGGGATTGGACGACATAAACACGTCCCTAAAAGCTTTAGCAAATGCTGGTCTCGTCAAGGGGACGAGTCCCACTCGTCTCGGAAAAGCAGTCTCAGTCCACTTTCTTTCACCTGAACAGGTGAAGATCGTGCGGGAGGCTTTGAGAAAGGACAAGAACCCTCTGGAGACTGCAGTGGAGCTCGAACGGTTCGAAGATCTGTACCTGAAAGCTGCAGAACGGATTTCGGCCACCTTGAGGACACCGATATCTCAAAGAGCGCTTCACGGTTCGGTTCTGGATTTGATGTCGAGCGAGGATCTCTCGAGGCTCGATCCAAAGTTGAGGGTGCAGCTGCTCAATTTCGCCAAGGATTTTACGAGATGTGGCTGCAAAGAAACGCCTTATTGTGGTTGTGTTGAGCGGAATATATCCTTTAAGATCCTGGGTATGAGAACCGACGGTCTAAGTCCCAACCAGATCATTCAGACTTTTGGGTCCGATTATGGCATGTACGCTTATACGGGGGATCTCATAAACTATCTGGATCAGGTGGTCCGACACCTCGAAGCCATAGAGGAGATCACACGGGTGTTGGGAATGCGCGATGTGGCAAAAGATGCAAAACAAATGAGGAAGAAGATAGAGGGGCCTTGAAGGTCAATCCGCCGATTGCGAAGGCCATAATAGGTATCTCAATTTCATCGATGTCTTCTTCCTAATCGATACAATTATCTACCTGAACACTATTATCCGGCATCTGTCCCTATTTTGGGGAAACTAGATAACGAGAAGTGGGGGACTAATCGTGAACTGGATTTCGTGTTCGTTGTTCGTGTTGTTAGTGAGCTTGGCGGTTGTATCTGTATCTGGGACGTCTATGGGCGCTGTGGTGGTTAACGAAGCAGAGATTGGGCCGCCTGATGCCGCTACAGAGTGGGTGGAGCTGTACAACTCTGGCGAGAGCGAAGCGGACGTAGGCCGCTGGGGTGTTTGGATAGTCGATTCGGAGTCGCCATGGACTGGAATAATAAAAATACCACCCAATACCACTATCCCTGCTAAGGGGTTCTACTTAATTGAGGGTGATGAGCGGTGGGTCCATGAAAACCTCATAGGAGTGGTGATTCTGAAGAGTTGGCCAGAAGGAGACGTTGTGGACAAGTCTCATCTCTTGAGAGATCCTTCCAAAAACAGCTTTACCTGGTCTAGGTATCCTGATGGAACAGACACCAATCTGAAATCGGATTGGTACTTCACTGCAGCCACCCCAGGTGCCGAGAACTACGTCTGCGGGACATGAGATCGCGTCGAGTTTTTGGCGACCACTATCCGGTGGTGAAATTCTAACTTCAACTTGTTGTGGGTCCAGAATTGAGATAGGCGTATCAAGACCTGATCGGTGAGGTCTCACAGCCTGATGCTGGATGGAACCTACGCTTGCCCACTAAACCAAATAGCTAAGTCAATGTTGCTTGGCCGAAGATATGCAGTCTCTTCGACCATATTTTGGGCCATACGTAATTCGTGGGGCTTCGGAAATCAACCGTGCACAACTTCAGGAGTGGTGAATCGAACAAAATGTAGCTCGAACTTGGTTTTTACGAACTTAAATATTATTTTTATCCGTAATACGTTAGTAGTAATACCATATGCTCTTGTAATCTTCAGTGTTTTCTCCTCGTTCCCTCAAACGGTTTAAGTAATCGCTTATGGAAACGTCCGTGTAGATGTAAGGCTTGACCTCTGCGATATTCTTCTCCCAGGGGAGGAAACAGTAGACTCGTCTTCCGTCAGGCTGTATGCCGATTAGCTCATGGTTTTGCCAAGCTCTAAGATGGTCTTTTCCCAGGAAAGGCACGTTGAAAACAGGCTCATCTGTTCTGAAAATGCCTGGCAACAGCCGAGCCTCTTCTTTTCGTTCTTGCAGAATCCTAGCAATGGGCACTGCGTAATCAACCATCTCGGACTTGCCTTTCATGTTGAATGTGTAATAGGGATCGACCCCAATCTTTTTCATCGCTATTCTCAAGGCGACGGTCTCAAATTTCCTGCTGTTTGCAAAGGTGAACACCTGTTGGTTATAGATATCCATTCCAAGCTTTCTAATCCTCCTGATCGCATCGACGGTCTCAGGGGTGACTTCATAGGGGTGGGAAAAGTGAGTGACTACGCAAAGGCACCTTTTGCCCAACTCGTGGTAGCTTTCGAAGATCTCGCAAAGCTCTGGTGTGATCCTTTGAGGTACTGTTATTGGGGTTCTTGTGGCGATTCTTATGCTTATTAGATGAGGTATCTCCGAAAGGCGGCCCAGTATACGGTCGATCGAGCTATCTTCCAGGACCAATGGATCTCCACCAGTTACCAGGATGTCCATCATCTGATCGTGCTCTACAAACCAGTCTATCGCAGCGTCGACAGTTTCTTCTGGAGCTTTGGCTGATGGCATGAACGGAGTGGTTATCTCCCAGTTTCGTTGACAGTATACGCAGATTTGTGGGCAGGAATCATAAGGCTTGATTATGGCGACTCTCGGATAGCGCCGGGTCACCAGATCTATTGGAGACGTGTCATTCTCTCGCATGAAGTCGAATGCCCACTTTTTGTCTTTTCTATGTTTAATCATATTCTGGACGTAGCTTAAGGGCGGAAACACCTGCCGTCTCACCGCAAAGTCAAGATCGCTAGGCACAGGGTCCATGAGGTGAATATAGTGGGGAGTTACGCCGAAGGGAACTTTGTTCTTTATGGCGAGTTTGATCGATTCTTCACGAGATGAATCTAATTTTACTATTTTTGTAACTACTCAGCCCTTGACCACAAAATTTATTATGGTTAACGATATATTA
>CAYWZG010000083.1:0-10990 GCA_964462795.1 uncultured Methanotrichaceae archaeon | reverse complement strand
AGTTGTTGATCGACGTGCGTTCACCGACTAAAACCAACATCGAGCAATTCATTTTGGGGGGCTAAACCCGTACGTCTCTTTCAATATGTTGTAAACTTCATTCTCATCCCCGCCCAATTTGCGAAGGGTTTTAGTCTTGGTTTGGGCGTTGTAAAGGGGCCGATCCTTCACGTATTCCTGAATGTCATATAGTGGCAGGCGCCTCGAGTATTTCTGAGTATCGTATAGTGGCAGATTCCTCGAGTATTTCTGAGTATCGTATAGTGGCAGGCTCCTCGAGTATTTCTGAGTATCGTATAGTGGCAGATTCCTCGAGTATTTCTGAGTGTCATATAGCGTTTTTTTGTCGCCAGACATATCGTACAGTTTTTTATCCTTCAGGCTTCCACCTATTTGGTTCAGTGGTTTCGTCTTCATTCCTAGCCCTAAAGGTTCAGAGCCCGAATAGTCCGAAATTCCGTAGCCCTGCTGGGCATTGGTAGAGTATGCCACGGCCAATAGCAACAAGAGTATTGCTAAACATCCCCAATAACTGCCTTTGGAAATCATAAAATACCTCCTAACTTAACGGGTTATTATAATCGAGAACCAATTAGATGAAACTAATTGATTCTCGAAAGATTAGTGCTTAACGATATGATCGAGCCAAATCCTAAACTCTTGCGAGTTTGAGATGTGTCCGAAAGGCATCGTTAAACACTATAATCCAATTAGGCCTTCCGCCTTTTGGTCAAACGCCCCCTCTCTAAGGGAGAAGGGGTTATAGCGATCTTCTTGTCAACTCTGTGTCGAAGGTGTTTAAGACTTTTGGGATGGAAAAGTTCGAATGTAAAATCTCAAATTTTTTGAGAACATTTCGCTTAACCTCCAGCAGGGTGCGCGTTTTGATTTATATTTCATTTCGCGTTTCCATGGGGCTTTCAGATCGACTATCACCCTTTTTTTGGACGTTTGGGATCTTATGTGGATCTTCTGAGTTTGCCTCCGCCCCTGACATGGCGGTCTTGGCTCCGAAGTAGAATCCGACTATGACTCTCACCATCTGGACGTAGGCGTTGATGATCTCCTTGTTCCTGATGTTGTAGGCCAAAAGTATGAACATCAGTATGGTCAAACTTGGCGTTCAGGACTACAGAGGAGCACGAAAAACGGGCGAGGGTTCACTTCATCCTGTTAGCGACTTATCGTCGCTAACTCCCGTTAACTCCAAGAGTTAACGAGACCGACCTAAATATTGGGTGCATTCGCGACCCTCTGCACTCTCGAAGTAATAAAAAATAAGGAATCTATAATCATGAACCTTAGATTTGATACTTAATGGGACCTCCCAAATAGATCATCTGCTACAAAGCCCACGGTTTATTGGGTTGGCGTCGTCTTTGTGCAACCGGATAAGTGTCAAACTTAGCGTTCAGGACTATAAATAGAACTTCACACGATCCCAATCTCTTTCTTTGAGGACCAGAGCCCATGCAGGTTGCAGTACTCAAGTGCGTGTAATACTCCGCCCTTCTCGAGCTTTACCTTCAAAACAACCTCCGGTTCACAGAGTACTGGCGCAAACTCGACTCTTGCTAACATTGCTGGGTTGAAGGGCTTTTCGTCCTCATAGAAGTAAACCTCTATCCACCTTATTGAATGCTCGACCTTGCTGGGATGTGGCCCCACCTTAACTTTGATCTCGAAGACCTCGCCTGGCTTGACGGCACTTGGCGCCTCTATCTGTGGCGTGTGACCCTCTTTTTTTCCCAAAGCTTCGCCTGCAGCCTCATTGAATGTGTATATCAGGCTTCCCAAGTCTTTGCTCTCTCCAGCCATTTTAATCACCTTCTAATAAAAGTCTCTGATATTACAAAATGGTTTTGGTGGCAGTAGGTCGCGAGTCAAGGATTTAGCCACCAGATCGAAAAGTTGAGAACGGCAGCAAAGCTCACCCACAATAGATAAGGGATAAGCAACAGTCCGGCCGCTTTTGATATCCGACCAAATTTCAGAATCGTTGCGACTATCAGAGACAAAAGCACCAGAATTACCACAAAACCCGCTAAAGGCGACATTAACCCAAAAGTACGTGTTTAGCTCCATTTAATCGGTATCAGTAAACCCATTTCGTGATGACTCATGCGACTTGTTCCAAAGTGCTGATTTCAAGCAACTTCGGCTACTGATATTGTTTTCCAATCTGGCACAAGTTGTTGATCAGTGTGTATTCATTGGACAAAACCAACACTGGGCAATCGATTTTGGGGGGGCTAAACACGTACACCCAAAAAAGGCGAAGGACCAAAAAGCATTGACGACGAGCTGAGCGAGAAATATCGCGAGAGCCGCCCTCTCTTCTGCCACATTTTCTTGGTTTTGCCAGATCAGAAAGGCAGAGACACCCATCAATGTGTAAAGAAATATCCATACCGGCCCGAAAACCCAATCGGGCGGAGCAAAAACAGGTTTATCCAAGGCCGCATACCACGTGGGTATTTTGGGCGTGGTGAAAAAAGAACCTGCAAAGGCGGCAAGGTAACAGATACCCAGGCTGATCACCAGCTTTGGAAAATCATCTTTATAAACCATGAAATACCTCCATTTCTTTGTCTCACGTCCATAAATATATATGATATTCTTGGTAACTCGCATTTAGCCCGAATCGCTGCATATCACCTCGACTAACAAAACATAGAAACCAAACCCAGTATATTAGGGCAAGAAACATGATTTTGAATATGGGTTTCTCGATCCAGAGCGCCAAGTCTCAAATCCTAAAGTCTCAAGTTCGCGACCTGGTATATTGTCGATCCAAAATATTGCGATTTGGCCTTTGCCACCCGGATAGTTTTAAATCAGCGGAGTCGCCTAAATTAAAGGTGTGTGGGACTTGAAAGAGATTCAACTCAAAGTGGCCAAAGCATACCCAAACGATTCTGCCCGCGGAATTGCCAGGCTTGATCCTAACGCACTCCTAACCCTCAGGCTCTCGCCAGGAGATGTGATTGAAATCGAAGGCAAGAGGGTTACCGCTGCCAAGGTGTGGCGCGCCGACAGGCAGGACTGGAGCCAGGAATACATCAGGATAGATGGGTTCATCAGGCACAATTCTGGGGTGAGCATTGGCGACAAGGTGAAGGTCAGAAAGGCCAAAGAATATGAGGCTCTAAAAGTTGTGCTCTCGCCACCTCCTGGAACTCAGATATATTACGGAGAAGACGCCCCTGACCAGATTAAAAGACAGACTTTGAAGCGGCCAGTGGTCATGGGCGACATTTTGCCGGTGATGAGCTCGGCAAGCCAGCCTTTCGTGGGAGGAATGGAAGCAATTCCCTTAGAGGTGGTCGAGACAGATCCTCGTGGCGTGGTCGTCATCACCGAGAGGACCGATATCACGCTCTTGGATAAGCCTGCTAAGGGTTTTGGATCTGTCAAGTCCACAGGCATAACTTACGAGGACATCGGTGGTCTGAGAAACGAGGTTCCACGAGTTCGAGAGATGATCGAGCTTCCGCTGCGCCACCCCGAAGTCTTCCAAAAGCTCGGGATAGATCCGCCAAAAGGCGTCCTTCTTCACGGTCCACCTGGCACCGGCAAAACCTTGATCGCAAAGGCCGTCGCCAACGAGACCAACGCCAGCTTCTTTTCTATAGCAGGTCCCGAGATCATGTCCAAATATTACGGAGAAAGCGAGCAGAGGCTCCGAGAGATCTTCGAAGAGGCAAACAGGAACACGCCTTCCATAATCTTCATCGACGAGTTGGACTCCATTGCCCCCAAGAGAAGCGAAGTGACCGGCGAAGTGGAACGGCGGGTTGTAGCCCAACTCTTGAGCATGATGGACGGCCTGAACGAGAGAGGCCAATTGGTCGTGATCGGGGCCACCAACCGGCTCGATTCCATCGATCCTGCGCTCCGAAGGCCGGGCCGGTTCGATCGCGAGATCGAGATAGGGGTTCCAGACAGAAAAGATCGGCTCGAGATCCTCCAGATCCATCTTCGAAATATGCCGGCCGAAGATTCGGTGGACCTTGAAGATCTGGCAGACAGAACCAACGGCTTTGTTGGGGCGGACATATCGGCCCTTAGCAGGGAAGCTGGGATGAGGGCCTTGAGAAGGTATCTTCCCAACCTCGATATGGAAGTGGACCTTCCCGAAGAGGTCATAGACCAGATGGTAGTTACTGGCGACGATTTCGATGTTGCACTAAAGGGTATCGAGCCCAGCGCCATGAGGGAAGTCTTGATTGAGATTTCAGAGGTGACATGGAAGGACGTCGGCGGCCTTGATAGTCTCAAGCGAGAAGTGATCGAATTGGTGGAGTGGCCCCTGAAGCGGTCTGAGAAGTTCGACCGAATGGGGATAAGGCCGCCACGGGGTGTTCTTCTCTATGGGCCCCCTGGTACCGGAAAGACTCTGATTGCAAGGGCGGTCGCCAACGAAAGCAACGCCAACTTCATCTCTGTCAAGGGACCTCAGCTCTTTTCCAAGTGGGTTGGCGAGTCAGAAAAGGCCATCAGAGAGATCTTCAGGAAGGCAAGACAGGTATCGCCCTCGGTCGTCTTCTTCGATGAATTGGATTCGATTGCGCCCATGAGAGGGATGGAAGAAGGGCACAGAACTTCAGAGCGGGTGGTAAACCAGCTTTTAGCCGAGCTTGACGGGCTCGAATCTCTCAAAGACGTGGTAGTGGTGGCGGCAACCAACAGGCCCGACATAATAGATCCCGCCCTCTTAAGGTCGGGCCGGTTTGATCGTCTTCTCTTCGTGGGCCCACCAGATAAGGAGGGGCGATACGAGATTCTCAAGATCCACACCAATAATATTCCAAACAGCGACGAAGTCGGCTTAGAAGAGCTCTCAGAGCTCACAGACGGCTATGTGGGATCTGACTTGGAGTCACTCTGCAGAGAGGCTGTCATGCTTTCCTTGAGAGAAGATCCTGACGCAAAGGAAGTGGAGATGAGGCATTATCGTGAGGCTCTAAAGAGAGTGAGGCCAAGCTTTGAAGAGAACATGATCCATTACTACGACAGAATCAACCAGAAGTTCAAGGGCGGGGTAAAGATAGAGCCGGGCTCTTACGTCGGTTACAGGTGAGTTACAAGGTGAGACCGTGTCCAAGATTTACGCTCGGAGCTTAGCCGGAAAGGAGATCGTGACGGCTGAGGGGAGGGTCCTGGGCGAGCTTGAGAACATCATCCTCGATTCAGAGACCGGAAGGTTGATAGATCTCGTAGTTGATCCTAAGCCAGACCTTCCGCGAGGCAGGTACAGGCAGGAAGGCAAGTTCATTCTGGTTTCCGTCTCTTCGGTCTCTGCCTTGAAAGATCGCATAATCGTCGAGGAAGGAAAGGCGCAGAAATAGGTTGTGCCAATATTTATATATTCATATTTATCAGAAAAAAAAAATCGTAATGTTTTCTCATCTGGTCAACGTTCATCCAAGAATAAATAGGACATGGACATCTGGGTCAACATAACGTCAGTCACCTTAGCGAGAAAAACGCCCTGTGCGGAGATGGTGGGTAAAACATGAAGTTCAGGTTGATATTGTTAGCGGCGATGATATTATCCCTTATGATGAGCACTGCGCCTGCTAAGATCAGCTTGGCTGTCAGCCATGAGCTATCTCCTGGCGAGATCTGGTATCTGGATCCTGGATCGATGCCGGGAATGAGTCACGCGAACATAACCGTGACTGGAGAGAGCGTGTTAGAGGACGCATCTGTCGAGGTAATTTTGGCGATAGATAGCTCAGGCAGCATGGGCGACAACGATCCTGAAAACAAACGTCTTGCCGCCGCCAAGATCTTCGTTGGGATGATGAACACTTCCAGGGATAAAGTTGGGATGGTATCCTGGGACGACAACATCGATTTCTTCGTGGCCCCAACGAACAATTTTCTCTACGTCAACAACAGCATCGACCGGGTGGATTCCAGTGGCAGCACCGACATGGATGAGGGCCTGCGCAAATCCATAGACCTTCTTTCCAGCGGTCGGCATGATGCGCGACTAATTGTGCTTCTTTCGGACGGCAGCAACAGCGATTACACGCCCAGCGGAAGGCGGGGGTCTCAGGCTGATCGGGCGAGGGATGAGGGAATTGCCATCTATACCATTGGCTTGAGCCTGGACGACTCTGACGCGGAAGTGAAGCTGAAAGATGTGGCCAAAACAACCGGCGGGAGATACTACAGCGCCCCAGATATCGATATCTTGAGGTCGATCTATGAGGACATAGGAAACGAGGTGGTAAACCTTGCCGGGAAGAACGTGAAGGTGAGGTGTGCCATCCCTCCGGAAGTTGCCATCAGAAACTACGCCGTCAAGCCCAGTTCGGAATCTTTTGAAGGCGACTTTAGGATTATGACCTGGAACGTGGAGACGATCGCCGTAAACGATACCTGGACGACTTCTTTTGACGTTATCACAAAAAAAGTCGAGGAAACCGATGAAGAAGATGAAGAACCCGACGTCTTCGGTTCAGAATTGGATATATCCTACGTCCAAGACGGAAAGAGCCTCGCGAACTTGACATTCAAGAACAAAAGCTTGAGTCAGATGGGAATAACGTCTGTAGTCTCGATGAACGTGAGCCTCTCTGCTGACCTCGACGTGATTCGCGAAAGGGTAGGTGCCATTTACGATCTGATTGAAGTGAGCGACACGCGCATCGTCTGGATGTTTGCCGAAACGACCGGTGATTGGGCCTTTCTCCTTGAAGATGGGCGACTGGTCATTGCGAGCACTGCAGATTTCGACCTGAGCACAAAAGCACTCCTTACTGGTGAGCTTCTTTTGTCAGTGAACCAATTGAACGCGGTCGGAGCAAATATAACATCACGTAACGGAACTGCGTACGGTTTGATGACCTATAACGTGACCGATGCAAAGTTGGTCGAGAATGTGGTCTATTATGCCGAGCATGTTGGGGTATACCAATACATCACTTACGAATTTAACGAGAAGTTTGACCTCAACCTGGTGGTTCCGGATTGTCCCATAAGGGAAGCTCGACTGATCGTCGAGGGAAGGGAGTACGATTGTTTTGGTGGTGCTGCAAATCAAAAATATTATGTGGATGGTATATACATTGCTGGCTGCGAGTTCCACGATTTTCCTTGGACTGGCTGGTGCGCAGTTAACGAAACGGAAATAACCGACGAGATCACACCTGGAACTCATCGGTTCTCTTCCAGCGATATAGCCGAGCCCCACACCTTGACCCTCGAGGTGGTCACGGCATCCCCACCCTCGAAGAAATTCTTCCTATATAGCGACGACTTAACTTCGGTCTGGGTGCCTGCAGTAGCGAATCGTCCGATTTAGAATCGGCCGATCTAAAGGACGGAAAGGCCATTTCCTCAAATCCGGGCAGATCCTTCGCCTATCATGCCCAAAAGCGATGGTCAAAGTTCAGATTTTTTTAGGTTCCGACCCATTCCATCCCGAACGACTCAGTTAGCACCCGAGGGTTGACCTTTCCTGCAACGATTGTGCGCCTCGTGTTCAGCTCGTTCATCACGACTTTGGCTGGAGCAAAGACGTTGTGGTCCACCTTGAAGAAATCGAAATTACACTCCTTGAATGTCTTGTAGAAAGGCGCACCGTAGTCTCTCGAAGCAGAAGACGGCATGCCTTTCAAGTACTCCAAAAGCTCTTCGAAAGGCTCATACTCTAGTGTATAATAAGTCTCTCCACCGTATATTATGGCATCATTAGACGCGCCCATGCACATCGTGGCATTGCCAACCACTGGAGCGATTGGTGCTTTGCCCCAACCAGTCATTATAGCCCTTATGTCAAACCCCATGGAGTAGAGCTTGTGAAGGCCTGTCTCGACAACTCTTGCAGATACTTGGACCGATCCTGCAATCGAGTCTGTAGGTGCGACCGCCAGCTTCAGGTCTGCAGGATCTACGCTGCAAGCTTCGGCGATCTTGTTTGCGGCCGCTTCGTCTGGGAGGGTGCCTGATTCAAGGAAGAGGACGGCCACGTCTGAGTATTCCTCAAACTCCAGGGCCCGATAGAGATCCTTGGTCTTCCTGGCCAGAACTCTCGCTGGGCCAGAACCCATGGCGAAATACTTATCCGATTTTATTTGCCACATGGCACATTGGGATGCCATACAGGATATAACTGGATGGTCCGTTGCTACCTGCACCCCTGGGATCGAAATTCCCTCAATTTCACAGGGAACTGGCTGAATGTCTGCAAGATCTGCCATGCAGATCCGGCTTAGGTAGATCCCCGCTCCTAAGCCCCCTTGTGCGTTCACGCCAGCATCAATCACTACGGTTCCGTTCTTCAGCTCGACTGCACCCACTTGGAGCTCGTCGGCGTAATCGAGCATCTCCTCGAATACCTCTAATCCAAGTTCGTTCAAAGATTGCAGAATATCACCTAGAGTTATCAAAACGACTGACACCGATATAAGTATGATGGAAATACGGCTGCAAAAATCAGAACATTATTGAAGTTGAAAAAGGCTGATGAGAAAGTCAAAAAGAAGCGTAGAAGAAATAATAAAGATTGAAGGGAGTCGACGATCATTAAAGAATAAAAAATGGGTGATGTGCAGGTAAAGGCAGTGTGGGGAATTGGGGGTGGAAATGTTTTGTTTCCGGGCCCGTTTCTAGCTTGCAAATCCGAGGTTCAAACCCCAGGGTAGCTTCTTCCGGTCTGGCCTTGGGGACCGATCTTTTGTCCGATCTCTTTCTTCGATGTCATCGACATGTCCCATTATGGGGGTGGGATTACTTGGTGCAGCCGTCATCATCTCGTGGCTGCATCCGCCACAGTCGCCATCGCCGCAGCCGTCTTCATCGGGACCTGCGTCGCATTGGTAATCGTATCCATCGGCGTAACTGGTTTCGTATTGAGTGTCGGTGACGTTCATCGTAAGGGGTGCATCACCTGCGAAGACGGGTTGTTTCAGGTCCGCTAACATAAGCTCTAAAGTGACTAATCCTAATTTGACCATTTTTCGGACTCCTGATTTTATCTCGACTCATTCACACTCGTACAAACGTGGTTAACGTGAGCTTACTATATATAGGTTACTAAGATTAGCTTAGGTGAGCGGATGTGTACAGAATGAATATGACTAAGAAGTGATTCTACAGTCAAAAATTGATTAGACAGTTATTTCTGTCCTTGGTATTTATTTCGCTCTTGAGAACATATTTAGGCGATGAAGTTGCCAGCGGAGATTATATTTGAGAACAAACTGGTTCTCGCTCTCCAGAATAGTGTTTAACGATATGAATCTGCAAATATATAAATTTATGTTAAATATGCCAGATCCGGTATTGATAACACGAAACCATCTATTTTGGGTCGATGTCCTCTTCTTTATCATCCAAATATCAGAAACTTGACGCCAATCACCGATCCGGTCACGACTGCGCCTGCTATCATGACGCCAATGGCGATCGCTGGAAATGCGTCTTTGAACTTAAACCCAAACAAGAACGCGATGGCTGACCCCGTCCAGGCACCAGTGACGGGAAGTGGCAGCGCAACGAAAAAGACGAGCGCAAGAAGGCCGTATCTTCTGTGGTGTTCTACGTGTCTCTTGTAAGTGCGAGAGAAAAGCCAGGTGAAAAAGGCTTCACCATGCTTGTACCGCATGAGATAGCAAGATACGGGCTTGAGATAAAGGAGCAGAAAGACAACTGGTATCAAGTTGCCAACCACCGATATGATATAAGTGTCCAGGGGCGAAAGCCCATAGAACCCTATTCCTATGGGAATTGAACCCCGAAGCTCAAATATAGGGGACATGGCTAGGATGAAGGTCGCAAGCCAGCCAGGAATTAAGTAAATTATGGTCATTTGATGCCCCTCTCAAATTTGGCTCGTTGGATCTTATAGTCGAGAACCAGTTAGACGAGACGAATCGGTTCTCGAACGATTAGTGCTTAGCGATACGAATAGGCAAAATTCCTAACTTTTACAAGTTAGAGATCTGGGCTGAAAGGTACCGTTAATCACTATATTCTAAAGGTTTGTCGGTAACTATTCGGCACCACGTCTGACTACACACATAAAATACATTTCCACCAGGGACGTTATCCTTTTATCCCCGATCAACTTGTTGCCTGGCGGACTACATGGTGTTCCTTCAAAGGGGTCTTGGACTACTTTCTCTCAGCTCAGGCAGCCTGTCTCGTAAGGAGTTTAGCTTACGGCGTTACCATTACAGGGAATGTATCGTTAAACACCACTCTACAAATGATGTTGATTGCTGGCACTTGGATGATAATCCCCCCCATATTTAATGTTTGTTATAATGCTCCAGAAGATAAGCCACCATTTTCCCTCTCGTCTTGAACCTTTCTTGGTGAAGTTCAAAAGCTCCTACGAGGTCTTCTCGGGTGGATTCACGCATGTGAACTTCTTTGGTAACCTGTGGGTTGGATTCAATGTAGTCACGAATACGGTTAAGGGTCTGGGTCTCACCCAGTATAGTAAGGTCGCCGTTGCCGATTGAACATTCCAAAGTACCCTCCAAGGGAATCTGATCTCTTTTCGGTTTATGGATTACCAGAACCTCGATCATGGTCTGAACTGGGATCGAGATTAGATAAAACCTTTGAACAATAGTGGGCCGTGTATGTCGGTCATTGAAGAAAATCTGAAAAAACGAACATGGGATATCCTTTTATGATGTTGCTCATTTGGTCGCATGTTGATGATTTTCAATGATTCATAGTCCCAATCTAGAGGTTATAATTAGGGAGAACATATAAAATTATAGTCGAGAACTGATTAAATGAAGCTAATCGGTTCTCGAAAGATTAGTGCTTAACGATACGAGTAGGGTAAATTTCTAACTGTTACAAGTTAGAGATTTGTCCAAAATGTATCGTTAAGCTCTATACATCGAAGATTTCTTCCATCGATTCAGCTCCAAGAGCGGCGGACATGGGGGCTAGCACGAAATTATAGTCATATACCATAGATTTAACTCATATGAGCCCAACCCTATATAATGCC
>CAYWZG010000082.1:0-11030 GCA_964462795.1 uncultured Methanotrichaceae archaeon | reverse complement strand
GACTTTCGCCCTCATCGAAAGATATGGACGAATAGAGAGCCTCTGTCAACTCGTCGATCTGCTTCTCGTCTTCGCCATATTCTCCTTGACTCAAAGCTTCATCACCCCTTCACCAGACAGGTCACATCTATAACCTTTTTATCCCTTCCGCAACCTTTTGCAGCCTTTGGCAGTGACTTCGACCTTTGATCTTTGACTCCCATCCTTCATCCTCCGGCCTTCTGCCGATTCTTCGAACCAGCTGGCGGCGCCAAACATCAGATTTAGCGCAGACCGGCCAAGAGGAGGCGCCCTTCTGCCCCCAATTTCGTGCTACCCTCACCTCACACCATCTCGGTCTTGATCCTCACGAACTTTTCTTCTTCTCCAAGGATCATGGTGGCGTCGATCCCAACCTTGGTGGTCAAGCCGTCTACACTTCGCGGATCAAGGGTGCTGCCTCTGACGTTGGGGTAAATAACGAGGTCTTCGTCAGCTCTCACCCTGGTTGCCAAAGCGTACTCAAGGTCCTGAGAATCGTGGATGTTTATGTCAGAGTCAACGATCATCACGTGCTTTAGGCTTCCATGAGCCTTCATCGTGGCCTCGATCGCCTTTAAGCCGTCTGATTCATCCCTCTTTTCGATCTGGACCACGGCGTGAAGATAGCTGCAGCCGCCTTCGGTTAGCACCACGTCTTTGACCTTGACAACCTTTCCCACTTCTTTGTAGATCAAGGGCTCATAGGGAATTCCCATCAACATCTTGTGTTCGCCGCCTGAAGGCAAAAGGGCGTGGTAGATGGGATCTTCTCGAGTCATCATCTTGGTAAGATGGATTACAGGCTCTTCTCTCACAAAATCTTGGGTTCCTGTGATGTCGACGAAAGGACCTTCGGGCGCTCTTTCGGGGCCGATATAGCCTTCGAGAATGATTTCGGCGTGAGGAACTCGGATCCCGTTATCCAGAGTGACAAGCTCGACGGGCTCGCCTCTCAGGGCGCTTGCGTACTGAAACTCCATGTTTTCAGGAACCCTAGTGCTGGCGGCTATGAGAACTATAGGGTCGATCCCAATGGCGATTCCCACGGGCAGCCTCTTTTCTGCTTCCAGGGCTTTTTGGAGGAGCCTGTGGGTGTGTCTTCCAGGAACCAACCTTGCTGCAAGTTTGTCTTTACCTATTACCATCATTCGGTGGACTGAGGCGTTTGTCTCTCCGCCAAAGCTGGAAACGACGATCCCTGACGTGATGTAGGGGCCGCCATCGCCCTTGAAGTGGGTCAGGATCGGGAGCTTGCCGAGGTCTGGCTCGGATACGATCTCCTGAAAAGGCGAAGATTCGACTTCTTTTACGCTGCCATCGATAAGGTCAATTTTGCCAAGCCATGGAACCATCTCTTTTACGGTAGTTCCGAGGGCTTTGGCCAGAAGAGGGCGGCTTTCGATCAAGTTCATGCCACATCTTTTGCCGTCTAAATCGGAGAAGAATAAGGGACCTGATCCAGGGGACTGGGTCGCAGCCTCAAGGATCGTCGATACCGACCTTTCGATCTCTTGAAGGAGGTTTTCGTCCCGAAGCTCTTGGAGGAATCCTCTGAAGCTCATGTTTGTGGGTGTGGGAGCCGATCTTAAAGGACTTTCCGCCTGAAAGATTTGGCGATTGCATGAGCCAGTTCTGGGCATCTGATAGATCTAGACGGCAAGATCCACGTTCAGCGATTATAGTCAAGAACCGATTAGATGATACGTACGTGTTTAGCTCCCTCCATCGCAGTCCGCTCAGACCAACCCAAAACACATTTGAACCGCAACAATTTTATTCTGCTTAATCGAGGCAGAAAAAGTTCCAGGGCTACAGAAAGCTCCCCTCTTTTAGAGGGGGGTAGTTTACGCATTCTTTCTCAATATAGTGCTTAACGATACCTTTCAGACAAATGTCGAACTCGTAAGAGTTCGATATTCGTTCTATCCGTATCGTTAAGCACTATTCTGGTGAGAACTGATTAGTCCCACCTAATCGGTTCTCGACTATAATTGTGTTTGACTGGAGTTTTGTCTTAGACTGTCATTTTGGACTTGGCGATGTATCCTATCAAGTCCGGAGCGAGCCTCGTCTTCCTCTGTATCAGGCTCGTGGCATTCTCTATGCTCTCACCTTTGGCAACCAGGTTTCCGACCTCTTCGATGATTTCATCTTTGATCACGAAGTACTCGTCAATGTCCTTTCTGTGGCCCCAGACATCGCCCACCAACAGCACTACGCCCTGCATCTCCAAAAAGAGCTGGATTGCTTTGGACATTGTCTTGTAATAAGATGGGGGTATTTGAACTGCCCTGAGTCTCGGGCATATCTTCATCAGGTTGAGAAAGTCTACATTAGATGCTCTGAACGCCAAGTGAACCATTTTCTCGTTTGGGTTCAGAGTAGATACCTCATTTTTTGAACTTACAACTCTAAGTCTCATAGGTCCTCACAGATGCGCAGATGCAAACAAAATACTAATAGACACTTGTGATGTACACTACTGTATAAATCAACCTCTTACGGCCGAAATCATGTACAACAAAGATGTGATGTCACTCACTTTGTGGGTAGATATCGGCCCACACAAAATACAATCTTGACAGATTGTGTCGGTATTTTCGAGCATCCATTTCATGTAATAATTTCTGACACATTTGTGATAAATGTTGGTTTAGGGTGATCGCTCTCAAAAGCCGTTTCCATCTCCTTGAAGGGGATGATGAGGCTTCCTGCGTAGACCACTTTCAGCTCGGTCGTCTCTTGATCGCAAGATATGCAGCCTGAACTTAGGACTTCAGAGAAGATCAAGACGAGTATTATGACGGCCGGAACAATGGTGAGCGCGACTGTGGCCAAAAGGCGTTTCGAATTCATGTTTGCAAGGTGACGTTTTTTCTAGACTATAGTCCCGAACGCCAAGTTTGACACTTATCTGATGTGTAGCGGTGATGTTAACCCAAGAAACTACAGGTCTTGTAAGCAGATGATTCCTCCAGTATACTGCATTACGTGTCAAGTCTAAGGTTCAGGACTATAAATTGGGACCTGCGTTTCAAATGTCCGTTCTGTCTGCCCATTTCACCCAGAATATTAATAGTTTCCCGACAGAGAGTTGCCATAGGATAAGGATTTTCAGAGGAGGCAACTTTTTCAGTGGACCATGACGAACATGAGGATTTTCAGACGTTTCTTTGCAAGGCCGGTTTCGAGGGTGATGAGGTACTCGATGTGGTTTATGAGCTTCAGTCGTACAGGACAATTCCCGGAACTACCCTAAAAAAATACATCAACAGGGTCCTTGCCACCATCGAAGAAGAACAACGATCTGCCTTTCTGAAAGGCATAATCGTGGGGACTGCCCTTCATAAGCACATGGAAACCTGCGACTTGGAAGAACACATCAACTCCGAGGTGGCTCGCCGCCTCAAAGAGATCTTATCCGAGCTTAACTCTGACCGAAAAAACGGGCCCAAACCTTGAAAAAAGTCCAATCCAAAACACGGGGACCATGGAAAAAGGCATATACACTCTGATTCTGAGGCTCGATTCTGATGTAGACATAGTGGTGGGTGCTTTGGGTGCGATCCGCTTTGAGAAGGGGTACTACGCCTACACCGGGTCTGCCCGAGGTCCTGGCGGCCTCAAACGGGTTGAGCGCCACCTGGAAGTGATTAGGGGCACAAACCCCACAAGAAGATGGCACATCGATTACCTTCTGCCTTACACACATCTCGAGATTGTAGTGACTACCAAGACAGAAGAAGACCTGGAATGCGCCATCGCAAAGAAGATAGGGTCACGGCTCGTTTCGATCCCCAGGTTCGGATGCACCGACTGCAAATGCAAGTCTCACCTCCACTTCTCTCGATCCAAAGTAGATATCAAAGACGCAGTCAGATCGGCTCATGCTCATTTTTTATAAAAATAAAAACCAGCGCAGTGTGGCTGCTCCAAATACCAGGAGGCCACAGATGGTAAGTGGGAGGGTGTAGCCAAAAAAGGTCTCTTTCATCCCTGTTTTGGCGGTCTCTTTCACCAACCAAAAGTAAGGATCGCTCACGTAAGAGAGGGTAAAGGCACCAGCACAGATCAAGAATATCATGGTCGTTCCCTCAAGCGGATATCCTCTCAGCATTTCAGAAGCTATAACCGCGGTCACAACCCTTGACCCCTGCGCCAGCTGGAGAATCGCTGCCATCAAGAACGGCAAGACTACTACCGGAATCACTCCGTCCATGATCTGGGTCAGATCTTCAGCAAGCCCACTTTGGCCTATTACATACCCAAAGGCTCCAGCTCCTGAAAGGTCGAAGATGATAATCCCAGCCCGTCTCGAAGCAGATCTCATGACCGCATCCGCGTTATCGCCTGAAAGCGCCACCGAGGCCAAAGCTCCAATCAACAGCGCCATGTTGGGGCTGGCAAACGGCCAGCCAGGAAAGACAAAACCGCCCAAAATGAGAAGGATCGGTAGCAAAAGTGGCACCCAGGAACGCGCCCTGGAAGGAAGATCATCATGGCAAGATGTAATAGAGGTCTTTGGCGCAGGCAGACGACTCATATAGATCAGGGCTACTAGAAGAAGGAGCAGGGAAACGGGAAGACCTGCCTTCAGAACTTCTGCGGAAGATACATCAAAAGTCCCCGTCAGCGCGATCATTACCGGGGAGGGATAGACTAAGTTGAAGGATATCACTGAAGATGCCGCGGTCATGAACTGGAACCTGACACCGGAACCTTCAGTTTCTTGGCCCAGACATTTCACTACCGGTTCCAATATCAGATACGAGGTCATGCAACACATGGCAGGCAATGATACCAGGTACCCTGCGATCCCCGAGGCCAGCATGCCGTTTGTCCCTGTGACAGAAACCAGATCCGCGACGATCCGCTCAACGCCATGGGTCACTCTCAGGTGTTCGGCGATGATTGATCCAGAGAAGATTATTATGGCCAGAGCCGAAAAGACGCGACCGAGGCCAAATCCCACATGTCCGATCAGCTCTGACTGTCCCATTCCAACGAGTTGGCCGTAGGCGAGGGCAGCTACCACCAGGCTCAGAAAAGGCCGAAGCCTGATCTTCAAAAGGAGAATGCCAGTCATCCCCAACGTCAAAAGGAATGCAGCCAGAGCTTCCATGTGAATATGCTATCTCTCACCGACTATAAGGGTTGTCCAGATCCGAATTGCGCCCCTTGTGAAGGGTGCGCACGGATTAAATCTCATAAGATGCCATCTCAATCGGCAACAGAGCACTAAATGAAACTTTTGTATGGTATTGAGATTCATTTCTGTGGACACCGCCTTGATGGAAGATGGACTTGATCAGATCTGCCCTATCTCTTCCGAAACAGCTTTATAGAGAAAAGGTGAATGGGATATCTATTCAGGGGGCGAGGTCAACTGCCACCCTCCTTATCGACGGGGATTAGCCTGTTCCTGTCGCATAGGCGAGACATTAGGCCGGTTGACACCAGGCGGAAAAGATGGCTTGAAGCGCTCGGATCCACGAAGATGACATGTCGCCAAGATAGGGTAGGAGAAATGGTTCGACGAAAATAGGGCAGATATCATCGACGGTTGGATCTATCTATAGTCGAGAACCAATCAGATAGGACCGATCGGTTCTCGCCAGAATGGTGTTTGACGATATGAACTTGATCCAATGGAAAGGCGCTTTGCCAACCTTTTCTTCTGGTTTGTCGCCGCCCTTGCGAGACTTTAGGCCCTTACTGGAGTGAAGGGTTTTGATGTTCTCAGAAAACCTGGAGGCAGACCGACTCAGAGTCTGGTAAATCAAATTGCGTGCGGCCCACCCCGCCCTAAAAGACGGGATATGCTTCGGGGCCGCACGCCCGGTTTTCCGGATATCAGAAATCTTCAAGTCTTCGTTGCCCAGATTCCCTTGGTTTGCATGATTGAAACTCTGCTTTCGGTTTCCCCTGAGCAGTCACCAATGTTTATCGGTTTAAAAGAGCATGAAAAACGGGCGAGGGTTCACTTCATCCTGTTAGCGACTTATCGTCGCTAACTCCCGTTAACTCCAAGAGTTAACGAGACCGACCGGAAGGTTGGGGTATTCGTGACCCTCCGCGCTCCCGAAGTAATAAAAGTGGAGGTGCAACGGTAGGTACACCGGCAAAAACCGGTGGGCCTTTTGCCTACTTCACCATGAAAGTGAGGCCCCAAAGGTGTTCGCCGTTTAGAGGTGATCGAGTTAGCGTGTTCCGTCTAGCTTTGCTTATGTCTCTCCTCTCAATCATTCTATTCACCCTTTTTGTATCCTCGGCTGTGGCTTTGTCCCTCCCGTTCGACTTTAAGTTCCCATGGAGTTCCGATGACGAGACAGCGCTCCTCTTGGATATCAAGACAGCTGCCCTCCAATCGGGAGATCAGCTCAACTACACAGTCCAGCTGAAGAACCAAGGTAACGATGTCCTCGAGGACCTTTCAATCAGTGACAACTTCGGTCAGATCGGCTTTCAGGACCGGCTCGCTTCAGGTGGAACCCTCTCGTTTAGGAGAACTACGCCTCCAATAGAAAGCGATCTGAACCTCAAGGTGATCGCCAAAGCCAAAGGAACCTGGATATGTCAAAAAGAATCCCTAATTCTGGTCTCGTCTGCACCCCTCCGCGAAAGAATCAAAACGGACGCCACAACTTCCTTTGATGAGCCAATGAAGATAATGTCTGCCGCAAAGGTTGAAACATCATCAAAACTGGAGCTGAATGCAACCATCAGCACTGGGAAGGTTCACACGGGGGATGCGGCGACGATCACGACAATCGTTACGAATCGCGGCACTCAAACCCTTAGAAGGGTGACGATCACAGCTTCTGGATGGAGGATATCTGCGGGTGATCTGAAACCGGGCGAATCCAAGACCTACTCAAAAGGTCAAAGGGTCACTGAGGATCTCTCACTCAATATCAAAGCTGAAGGTGTCACTGACGATGGCAATATCGTATCCGATCTGGCCACAGTGACGGCGACCGCAATCAACCCCGCAATCAAATTCACGGTGGTTTCGGGTGCTGGTGATGGGGAGACTGGTTTTGAATATATACTAGAGAACTCCGGCAATGACATATTAAGACGTTTGACCCTGAAAGATGAGGACGGAAACATCTTGGGGATTCTCACCCAGCTCAACCCCGGCGAAACCCAGAGCTTGGTCGGGGAAGGGTCAAAGGGAAGAGGGACCGTGACAGTCACCTGCATGGATTCTGTCGGTGACGCGGTCACCTGTAAATCTTCGCTCGGAGATGAATCCTCGCTTGGAAGGGGCCTGACCCGTTCAGACATATTCAGCATGTCGCCTTTTTTCTCGTCATCATCCGATTTCACCAGGAAAACTACCACGGCCGCCTCATCTGTAGAATCTGGGGCCGGATCAGAAGCGGAATCTGAAACGGGGTTTGTGTCTGAGACTCAATCGAGATCTGAGACAGAAACGGAACCTGCGGAATCGTACAAAACTGAGCAGTCTGATGAAACTGAGTTGAAGACTGAGGACCGCTTGAAGGATGACGATAAGTTCAAATTTGAAAGAGATGATTTCAACTTCGAGTCCAACGATTTTAGCGAGTTCTCGAGGACGAGAGAGACAAGGTCAGTTTCGTCCACCACAGGATCGGATAGCACCGCCTCAAAATCAGGCACATCTCGCAAGGGCTCCGAAGATGAAGATGACAACTCGAAGCTCGTTGCAACTCTCCAAGTCAACAGGACGGTTCTCTACAGTGGAGAGTTTGTCCGATACAGATGCACAGCCGAAAACACAGGAGTCAAGATTCTCAGAGACGCTCGGATTGAATGCGGCAGAAATGCGAACACAACCCGGACCCTTTTGCCTGGAGACTGTCTGGTTATCGAGGGCACAATAACGGCAAAAGAGACGATGACCCTTGTTGCAATCGCCAGCGCCACAAAGCTTGGGGGTGACGCTCTAGCTGACAGAAAAGAAGTTCAGATAAGGGCAATCTCGCCTGGTTTGGACCTCAAAGCATCGGCATCGTCCCAGAAGATTTGTAGTGGTCAAGAGGTACTCATCAAGGCTGATGTGAAAAACGCGGGCAACGATCTCTTGACCGATATCACGATCACAGACGCTTTTGGCGAGATCGGGACAATTGAAAGTCTCAAACCTGGCGAAACTAGGACACTTCAGAGACGTTTAGTTCTGGATAAAAGCCTCTCTGAAGAGATTTTTGCCACTGTCAAAGATGCCACCGGTCATGATCTCACCAGATCAGAAAGGATCGACGTTTTGGTTTTTGATCCAAAACTGGAGGTGTCGGCAAAACCCAAAGATGTGATCGCGTATCCCGACGAGATCATTGAGATCATCTGGACCGTCAAAAACGCTGGTGAATTGGACCTTGAGAACGTCTCTTTCGTAAGAGATGGCTCGGATCGATACCGGCTGCCGAAAATCGGCAAAGGCCAATCGTTTGACATATCGGCCACCTATAGGCCAGAGAGGTGCGAAGAGTTTCTAGGAACCGCAAAGGTCCATCTTCCCAACGGCGAGGCGATCTTGGCATCGTCCAAGGTTCAGATCAAAACTATATCGCCACAGATAAACCTGAACGTGGACCCTTCGTCGATAGAAATCTCAGGAAAGAGGGAAATTGACCTGGAATGTATTGTCTCCAACCTTGGAGACGATCCTCTCGTTGACGTAACCCTTTCGGAAGCAGGATCCAGCATCTTCGAACATTTGGGCACGTTGAAACCTGGTGAATCCAAAACGATCGAGTACAAGTTCTCAGTTGAAGAAGACCAGATCCTCAAGTTCAAGGCGGCAGGAAAGGACTCATTAGGCAAGGCTTGGTCAAAGGATGCAACTTCAGAAGTGAAGCATCTCTTTGCCGCGATCGATCTTTTTGCCCAAGCAAATCCGGCTCTGGCAAGACCTGGCGACTTGGTTGATGTAACCGTCACGGTTGAAAATCAAGGATTCGCGCCCCTCACCGACATATCCGTTGCCGGAAAGTCCCTGGGCCAACTGGGCACCATGGACGACCTGGCGCCAGGAAGCAGTCAATCGGCCACGTTCCAAATTGAGGTATCAAGCGAGACAGACGACCTGATCACAGTTGAAGGTTTCACAAAAGGTGGTATTTCGGTTAAGGAAAGTTGCAAGCTTCATGTTGGCCTGATTGAGATCCCTGATGAGGATGCCATCAAAATGACAGGAGATTTTGAGGATCGTCAAGGGGCTTTGGGTGATCAGGGCGATCTGGCCAAAGCAGAGATTGGGACTGTGCCAGTGGAACGAGACGGTGAGATCAGGGAAAATACCGAGAACGCTCCAGATGTTATAAAATCCCAAGAAGGGGGGAAGACCGACTCAACCTATGCCTATCGGAAGGAAGTGTACAGCACCTCTGGAATATCCAGCCTGATGGAGCACTTAAGAGAGATGCTGGAGAGCATAAGGCTGAGAAATTCAGGGTCATATGAGACGAAAACGCCCTCAAAAGTCGAGGATGAAACCTTGCCAATTCCAACCGAACCATCTTTAGCCTCGCCAAAATCACCCACGATGCCAAGACCCAGCCTAAATAGCGTCGATAAGGCGTCTTACCGCCTTGAACCCGTTGAACTTGAAGAAGCAAGCTCAGGACTGGATGCAATAGACCCAACTTCAGATACGCTCATCCGTCCGACAGTCACACCCAAACCCCCTGCAGCCGAAACTCTCCGTCCACCTGAAGATCCCACCTCGATACAGCCTGCCTATTCTCAGTCCGATGATGATGATGGCATCACAGGTTACCAATACCTCCGAACCGATCCGGGATCTCCTTTGGTGAGCGTCTCTGGCGAGGTACGATCTGCCCAGCCAATAGAATTCGCAGACCCAAAGAGCCTGTACGTCAAGGCCCCATCTGACAATCCCAGAATGCGAACCACTTCAGGACGGATGACAATGGGGTTTGACGACATGATATCGGTTAGGCCAATGTCCAACACCAAGCTGACTATAGAGAGCCTGAACGCGTTGGAAATAGATAAACCGCCTCAGATAATAGACGTGGCAGCATTCCCGCCAGAACCTTCTGAAGGTGAGCCCGTAGTGATGTCAATACACGCTTCAGATGACCGAGGTGTCTATTCGATCAATCTTATCTGGGGCATAGCCAGAACCAAAGTCCCAAGTGACAATATGCTCGATGTTGACAGCACCAACTACCTCCAGATGGCTATCGAGGAAGGTGACCCAACAGACGGTTACTGGAGCTCTGAAATCCCAGGACAAACTGCTGGAACTTACATGTCCATTTTGATAAGGGTCAGCGACGGTGTCAGATGGTCTGAAGACGGCCCTTACCTTCTTTACTGGAGCGAGCCGATTGCGAAAGATACGCCACCTGATAGCTCTCCAAAACAGTCCAAGATGGTTGAGCCAAAAGGGGAGACGGCGAACATGTGCTACATTGAGTCCACCACGGTGGTTGGAAAGGGCGACGTTTCCATTAACAACGTGTTCCGTGAGTCTTCTATCAATTTCAGAGAGGATCTTGCCGGATCCGGGTCGATAGAGATGGAGTCTAAAAAAGAGGTCAAAAAGGGCAACCCCACAGTGAACTTCACTGACAGCAGGAACCTCGTATTTGGGGAAGGGCAGATCAAAGGGTTCAAGAAGATGGAATCGCCCGCTTTCCATGGAGGCATGGGGGCCAGCATAACCGAAAGATTCGACACTTGCACTCTGCAAAAGAGCGAAATCGGGACGATAAAGAGCCTGAACAATTCAGCAAATAACGTTCTCTCCTTTGACACTCAACAAGCCTTCGAAGGTATTTGGGGCACTAAGACAGAGTACTCTAAGTTCAGCAAGAAGATAAAAACCGACCAAAAAATGAACGGGACATTCGAGACACAAAAGAAGATCACATTTGAAGATTGAACTTAGCATATTTTCCGTTTTAGTAGGGTGCATGTTGAATTCTAGAGTCTCGTCAACTACCCCACCCTAAAGGACGGGGCTTGTTCCTGGGAATAGATTATGTTCC
>CAYWZG010000081.1:3855-11279 GCA_964462795.1 uncultured Methanotrichaceae archaeon | reverse complement strand
TTTCGTGTAATGGGTGTACACGTATATGCGCAAGTTATTTCGCTACGGGCCCTAAGTCGAAGGCCGCGGTTTCTGGGGGGCGATCATTTGTGGCGCTCGGGGCCGTGTTCGCGTTGTGAAGTGTAGAAGGAATGCGAGGTGAAAAATATGCGAAATTATTATAAAGTCGGTGATAGTGGTAGCTACTGGTGACTAACTCATGCAACAGTTTGCAGTGGCATCTGTGTATCCTAGAAGCATAGCATGGATAATTCGGCCCAACGATCCTAGTGAATGGGATCGCTTCGAGCAGATCATCAAGTACAACTGTGCTATGATAGGCGGATACTTCAATGTCATGGTTCCGCTTTCTGACCAGGATGAAGTTTTTGATAAATATCAGCAATTTCTGATAAATTTTGATCCGGATCTCGTCGTATTGGCGCCAGATATGGAATCAATTCAACCTGCGTCACTCCGGGATCAAATATGCCCGTTCGCCTTTGTTCCTTGGGATCATGTTTCACAGATCGCCACGTATGACCCACGGAGATTTGAATCTGGTACAAATGCAACATTAGGAGAACTAAAAGATCGACGGATTGATTACAATCAATGGATTGAGCATGGAATATCGCCAAAATATATGGCAGCTGTTGCAAAAAAAGAATATCCTAACACCAGTCGATTAGCCTTAGTTGCATGTGGCGATATAGAATCAGGCAAGGAATCGTTGAATGATTTGGAAAAGTCAATGCTTAGTTGCGGCATAATTCCTTCTGGAAAAAGAGGATATCACAAACAATTTCTTGAGGAGATCCTTAAACCCAAATACAAGCCAAACGATGTTGAGTATAACTGGCAAAATGGAGAGATTATACCCCCTCCCGATAGATATAATCTCGCGGAAATGGTCCATGAGGGAAATCAATTCCCGCTATTTGATTCTATTGAAATACTCGATACTTGCCGTCTTATGCAACTCGATCCACCACAAATAATATCGTTTATCAATTTAACCAAAAGTCATTACAGAGGAAAAACCACTAAACAAAAATCTCCATTTAACATAGTAATTTTGGTGTCTGATAACTTTGGTTTAGAGGAAGCTATACTATTCTGGAATCTGCGTGCTAACGAGGTCGATGTTGTTTGGTTGTCATTTTCAAAACTTGAAACTGATATAAATTCTATTTTGGATTGGTTGGAGAAATTGTCTAGAGGAAGTGGTGTTTGTGGGGTGGCCCATACCGGCGAATGTAAAGCGTACACCGTCTGTTACCCATCGCCAAAAGATTTAGATATTGTATTCTCATCTCCAAATAATGATATCGACAGACTTGGGGACATATTTAATACACTAAAAGATCAAGAAAACATCAGCGCTCTGTGGCGTATTGAAACATACAATAAAACAATAGTTTATAATTATCTCAAATCTGATCTCGAACGAGAGCATGTTATGGTGGCACAAAAAACCTCGAAAAGCGCGTTCATACCAAAAATGCCACAAGATACCCTAGGAGGAATGTTCACAGTTACTCTGGAATGGGACGGTTTAATGTTACCACAAAACGACGCCCTCGTTAAATTGACCTCTTCTGAAAAAGTCAAAAGTTATACCCCAAGCGGTGAAGATCAAATTGAGATGTCTCGATTCCGAATCACCAAGGATCATTTTCTTAAGGTACAAACCAATGGAGAAGATAAAATCGAATTTAACAGACCATCTACAGAGCAGATTATTGAAATTCTATTTACCTCAGCAGGATTTTCTCGCATCGAAAGAAGCAGTACCGCAAAATATCATACCGATTTTATCACGCGTGCAGGCAGCCTCGAAGAAGCTGCTCGCTACGTTGCAACTTCACCATATAGCGAGCTTTTTAAGTATCTTTCAGATGACAGTAACGATCATAAAATTGGTTGGCTTCTTAAACACCCTGATAAGAGACGTGTGTTGCATCACATCCACATTCGGAAGATCCTCAAACATCCAATTCCACCTGAAACAGAAAAATACTTCGATACCGTGTCTGACGAGTTACCAAATGAAGTGGTTGAACTCTTAGAAAAGCGCGTATTAGAACGCGGTTTTTTGGTGAAGTGTGATTCGTGCGACTTTAAGTCTTGGTATCCTGCCGAACACTTAGGCCAAGTTTTCAAATGCTCTCGGTGTTATCAGACCCAAATATATAGGTCGAATCCACTGTGGCTATATAAGTTGTCGGAAGTCACATTTCAAGGATTTAAATGCGATATGGTGGTTCCCATTCTCGCTTTAAATTACCTAAAACACAGGAGTCAACATTGTTTTGAATGGGTGCCCGACTCAGATGTTTACGGGATCAAAGATAGCGAAGAGACTAATAAAAATATAGATATTGTATGTGTTTGTGATGGTAGGTTGTTTATTGGTGAAGCAAAAAGCAACGACGAGATACCCGGTAATCAATTCTCATTTTATGAAGATCTCTGCAAGCGTCTTGAACCTGACGGCATAGTATTTGCAACATCCAAGTCTAAATGGAAACAAGGAACGAAAGACCGCATAGAAAAACTGAAGGAATGGTTCAGGGGCGAAATAATCGAGCTGACTTCTAAAGAGCTGTACCCGTCACAATCGAACGAGAATGCCTAATCCACCCCCACCTTTCCCGTCTTCTTCTCTCGCTCGTACTCCTCCTTTATCGCCTCGACTATCTCCCCATCCGCCTCCACCACGAGCGGACCTACGTAGTTGCAGTCCTTGCAGTGGCGAACCTTGCCCACGTAACCGCCAGTCTCGTAATTACGGCCCCTGAGCTTCCGCAGATCTGACAGATTTCCTTCAGCCCCTTTTTCTCCGCCACCCTTTCCGCCTCCGGGACGATTTTTCTCCGGCCCAGGATATGTCGCCCACACCTGATTAAAGCCGAAGAGACCCTGGGCCAGGCGGTGCCGGGCGCCCTGACCTCCACACCGACTCTCGCCGAAAGCTTAGCGCCTTCGAGACAAAGGGGGCTCGGCACCGAGGGCGCACCCAATCGATGATCCTCGGCACTACCCCGAACGCGCCCCATTGGAGACCGGTTAACCCCCACCAGTTATCTATTAATCTCTTCGGGTTGGCGTTCAGATCGAGCGCTTGACTTTGATAGAGCTGGTTTCGAAGCCATGAATCACGACTTTTCCGTTTATAGTGCTTAACGATACCTTTCAGCCAAATCTCTAACTTGTAAGAGTTTGAGATTTGGCTGAAAGGTATCGTTAAGCACTATTCTGAAATAGGCTCCATTAGTTGAGGACTTTCAGAATGCCAGTTCAGCAAGTCACTTGAGGCAACCTGAAATGTTTAGCTCGCAGGAACTAGGAGAAGACAGAAAGAAAAGTCGCCATCCTTTAGTGTCTGCAAGAGGGTGAAACACTCTTGTGAGACTGTAAGCAAAGGTGTTTCAAATGTTATCACTTCAAAGTGCGTTGCTTCTGGCGGTTGATATAATCGTGATGATCGGAATAGCTTATTATTTTACTCAAACCAGTTATTTCAAAGATGTACAGGGGAATAAACCCTCCAGTTCAAGCCAAATGGTCATGATTCTGGTTTTTGGCGCCTTAGCCATTTTTGGTACCTACTCAGGTGTTGAAACAGACGGTGCCATCATCAACATCAGATCACTCAGCCCCATGATCGCCGGTCTAATCGGAGGGCCAGTAGTGGGTCTTGGCTCAGGACTAATTGGCGGAGTCCACAGATATTTGTTGGGCGGGCTCACCGCATTCCCTTGTTCACTTACCACCATACTGGGCGGACTCCTGGGCGGTCTGATATATGTACATAAAAAAGGCCAATTTGTAGGAATCTTCTGGGCAGTGGTCTTTGCAACGCTCATACAGGCTTTTCATATGATCATGGTGGCCTTGCTACACATATCACCCACTGAACTTGTGATCAGTGTGGGCACACCCACTCTGGTGGCAACTTCTTTAGGGATGTTGCTCTTCGCCTTAATCCACATAAAATGGGGCCAACCAGAATAACTTGGGCATTTTCGTATCGTTAAGCACTATGAGATGAAATAGTAACGCGTTTATATGATCGACCCGAGCTGCCATTCAATTTCGAGCCAAAAAATTCTAGAAGAGAACATATAACATGACCTCAATTGGGACGCAGCATGTAGTCGACGAAAAAGGCGATCGGATAGGCTTCATTCTCAGCCTGGAAAATTATCAGAAGCTTCTCGATGAACTGGAGGAGCTGGAATCCCTCCGCGCCTACGATGCCGCCAAGGCCTCCGAAGAAGAGGCGATTCCTTTCGAGCAAGCCATCGCCAAGATCGAAAAGGACTGAGCTAAGCGTATGTGGCGCCAGGTGGACCGCGTCTAGATAAAGGCCGTTTGGCTCAAAGCTCCACGTCGACCAGGCCAAAGATAACGCCGATGACCTTACCTGGCGGTGATATTCAGCACCACCCGCACATTTTTTCTGGCCCCGGATCAAAAGGCAGAGGGCTGACCGGCCAGGTGACGCCGACGACGGCATAACTCTCATTAAGCAGGGACCCTGAGTTGATATCATGGATCAAGACGGTTTTGAAAGCGATGTTGCACAGCCTGAATCCGGTTATGATCACGGTCCCTGCACCACCGACGACGACGGCGAAGTCTGTTACCTATCCGATTCGGGTCTGAGCCTGCTGGTCAACATCTCACGGATCAGCCAACACTGGGGACGGCCCGCCTATTATGATGAACTAAACGAAGAGATGCAGCGTGAGATCAGGCTGTGGTCGCGGGCAGTATTGGGCGAAGACGAAGACGACGAGATGGTTCGCCGCGTGAGGGACTGTTGCAAAAAGATGCTTGAAAGAGGAAGTTCTACAGACGATTTCGAGCGAACTACCCCGCCCTAAAAGGTGGGGCTTCCTGATTCATCACCAGAACTTGCATCACAGAGATGTGATGTAGAGGTTCTGGCTCGGCGGGCTCTAAGGGCAGTCCCATCCCTAAAATGAGTATGTTTCTTGAAGCGTTGTAATCTCTATCACAGACGAATCCACAGAAAGGACATTCGTAGAACTCTATCTGAGAGATCCCTTTTCACAACGCTTCCACAGCAAGAACACTTCTGAGACGTGCCTCTTGGATCAACCTTGGTCAGTTTTTTACCAGCACTCTCAGCCTTATAGGAAAGCATGAACAGGAACTTGGACCAAGATGCATCATGGATGTTCCGATGTAATCCTTTGCAATTGCCTTTTTCCTTTAATCCCTTCACATCTCAGTAGCTAACACGTTATTGGCGCGATTATAAACATCCCTTCAAAGTTGGTAAAATGAGGGGTTAGGCAAGTCACATATGTTAAAATCACATATGTTAGCTACTGAAAAACAACGCTTTTGATAGTTCGAAGATCGAGGACAATTGACGCAGATTTGGTACTGCTGTTTGACTCTTTCTCCACGTATTGAAATCAGAGCCGTTCATAGATCTTGACGGCGTTGGGTGATGAGTTGACGGTAATTTTCGAAAGCTTGGGGTTACGTCTCAGACAAATTGCAAGGGCTCGTCGGAGCAGCTCTTGACCTACGCCTGTGCCCTGAAACTCTTTTTCTACGAAGAACATGGTGATGTGGCGCTCTTCTCTAACTTCGATCATCCCTGCGATCTTTTTTTGTGCTGTTGCGACGAGGATGAAGTGGTTCCACTGGGATCTTCGCAAAAATAGGCGAGGGTCTGCGTAGTTTGAAAATCGTTGAATCCCTTCTTGAGAAAAATGGGGCGCTATAAACTCTAGAAATTACGCAGTTGAACAAAAAAACAGTAGCATGAAGCACCAAACTGTCTAAGGCATAATCTTCTTGACTGGCTCTCATGTGCTTAGTTTTAACTATCAAGTGCGTAACTCCTAAACTCGTCGAAGACGCGCATGACGAGATCACAGACCTCTGTCTCCTCACCGTGCCTCATCAGCCGATATTCCAAATATTTTGGCGATTCTTTCATCAAGGTAAGATGTATTTGGATCATATTGGGTACTATAGGATACTTCGCCTCCCTGATTAAAAACTTTTGGGAGAATACTATCCCGCCGCTAATTTCATCACTGGATAATCCGATTGCGCCATTTTGACAAGCTTATACATGCTATTATTTAATTGCCCATATTATAATATATATGTACCTGTGTGTGCAGAATCTAAATTATTGTCAATCATTTTATAGATTTGATTGACCCGATAAATATATACCACATCAAGTCCTGATAGGCTTTACAGTTTGCATCGCATTTTGAAGGGAAGGGGAAAAATGGGTTCGAATATACGGATTAATGGCTACGAAGCAGGTGGAAATACAAAAAATGTCAGACATACTTACATTCTAATTCTGTTAATATCGGTGTTGTGGGCTTTTGTCCCACAAGTTATGGGTGCAGGTCCTGCAAGTTGGCCCGATTGCAGTTTTGGATGCACTGCCAACGATGTTAACGTCCTCGATGTTTATTTAGGTGATTCATCCGGAAATGAATTGGGTCCCTGCAACCCCGGAGATTCCGTAACTGCCTACATTTGTGCCATATTTGAGAACAATGCCAATTCAGCAAGATATGCGGTAACCCTGCTTGCTAATATCTCCATAGATAGCGTCTTGGAAGAATCATTCTGGAACTACACCCCTCATGACGGCTTGTGTGTATTAGACTCGATAGGTGGGAAGACAAACAAGACCGAAAAAATTTACAGCTTCACTTGGACCTGTGGACAAGAAGTGAAATTAGAAAATGTAGTCATCTCATGGGTTACCAGTTCTACCAATTGCTCAGATTATGAATCCAACAGTGACTTATCATGCGCCGCTCGAGGTACATCGAAATGTTATAAAGAAGCAGGAATCCTCGTAAGAGGACCATTGATCGTGAACTTCAACTTTACCAACGTCTGCTTTTGCACTAATACCACTTTTACTGACACCACAACCGGCGGAAATAGGTCTGTCCCCTACACATACCACTGGGACTTTGGTGAGGGAAACACGAGCAGCGAAAAGAATCCTTCCTACCACTATACAAGCGCTGGAAACTATACTGTGAACCTAACGGTAACTGATGTAGATGGCAGGAGCGATTCTAAAACCCGTGAAGTAACCGTATACCCGAATCCCACCGCCAACATCGCGCCCGATCCTGCAGAAACTTGCACGGGCGTAAATTTGCAGCTTAATGGAACGCCCTCGGGCGGCACACCTCCCTACACTCATAGCTGGACCGAAGATGGTGCAACATATCTTTCTGCCACCAACATCGCAAATCCAGTATTCAATTCGAGCATTGCGGGAACGTACAACCTGACCTACAACTTGACTGACTCCAGCGGATGCACAGAAACCGACGACATTCAAGTGGCGGTTTACAACTCGTCTCTTTCGATCAACAAGACTGCGAATACAACCGAACCTGTCGGAC
>CAYWZG010000081.1:0-3755 GCA_964462795.1 uncultured Methanotrichaceae archaeon | reverse complement strand
CGAATACAACCGAACCTGTCGGACCTGGTGACGTAATCGAGTACAACATAACCGTTTGCAACACCGGTAACGTCACGATAAATAACGTCACCGTCACCGATAACAGGACCGGACCGCACGATATCGGAACATTGGCCAAAAGCGAATGCGACTCGGTCAAATCAAACTACACAGTGACCGAAGAGGATGTGTGTAACGGATCGGTAGGAAACAGTGCTTACGCGACTGGCGATGACAAATGTGGCAAAGAAGTCAGAACTGGGAAAGATGCAACCTTGTCAATCCCGACCACCTACAACTCGTCTCTTTCGATCAACAAGACTGCGAATACAACCGAACCTGTCGGACCTGGTGACGTAATCGAGTACAACATAACCGTGAAGAACACTGGCACAGTCAACCTTACAGAAGTCGAAATCATAGATGATCTTGCAGATCTTAATGAGTCGATATTGGTCTTGAAACCTGGTGAATCCCAAAGCTTCTATCCTACCTTCACCGTGAACGAGACCGACATCTGCCAGGCTATCGTGAATAACGCGACAATCGAAGCCAAAGACGCCTGCGGAAAGGTGATTTCAAAGAGTGCTTCTGTGATCATAAATACGACTTACAACGCCTCTATCTCAATCACTAAAGATGCCAACACATCCGGTCCAATCGAGCCTGGCGACGTCATCGAATACAACGTCACCGTGAAGAATACCGGCACAGTCAACCTTACAGAAGTCGAAATCATAGATGATCTTGCAGATCTTAATGAGTCGATACTGGTCTTGAAACCTGGTGAATCGCAAAGCTTCAATCCCACTTTCACCGTGAACGAAACCGACATCTGCCAGGCTATCGTGAATAATGCAACTGCTGTCGCCAAAGATCCCTGTGGAAACGAGGTCGATCCTCCCGCAGCAGGCATTGTAACTATAAATACGACCTACAACGCCTCGATTGAGATCACGATCTTAGCCAACGTCACTGAGGTGGGTGTTGGAGATGTGATAGGGTATACTATCAACCTCACCAATAACGGCGACGTAACACTGTACAACGTAACCGTCAATGAGACTCTCACAGGCAACTCTTGGGATATAACCACTCTGAGCCTCAACGAGACCGTTTTCTTCTACACCAACTACACGGTCAAAGAGTCCGACATCGGTAACTTGATTAACAACACCGCAATCGCAAACTCGACGGATCCGTGTACCTTTGCAAAGAGCACCATGGAAGATTCAACGTCGGTGGTAATTCGCAGTGTAACCGAGCTGACCATTAAAAAGACCGCGCTGAAAAAAGAGGTGAAACGTGGCGGTGACATCACATACATCATCGAAGTCTGCAACGAAGACGATCAATCAGTGCATAACGTAAAAGTCAGAGACGTGTTCAGTGCCAATTACGATAAAATAGATCAGGTATCTGCTATACCAAAGCCAGAGGAAGGGAATGACTGGATACCCGAAGCGACGTGGACTTTCGATGAACTCGCCGCAAAAGACTGCATAACAATCACTCTTGTGGTAAAAGTCAAAGAGCCCCAAGACTTCGAGTTCGACATGATGCAAGGGGTCGAAGGCGAAGGATTCGTAAACGTCGCCAACGACTACACCACCACGTTCCAGCCTTTCGTCATCAAAAACTGCGCTTATGCATTCTCTGACGAGACCTTGACGGTTTCAGATTGCGAACACGTAATCGTCGTTGCGTATCTGGGAACTGAACTATCTACCCGAGAACACGGCAGCGGGATGTACGATAGCGATGAGATCGTCAAGGTCCGGACAGAAAATAAGTCCATCGAGATGGACAAAGACGTCTCTGCCACTCACAAGCCCACCACAATGACGCTCTACAACAACAGGACGGTAACTTACTCTTCCAGATGGACTGAAGACGCTTGCGCAAAGAACAGGGTGACAGGGACTTCAATGCACGAGTCTTACAGATACGCAACCTCGATCGACCGAAACAGTCACATGAAGCTTGATAAAAACGAGTCGGAGATGGAAGTTGAATCTGAGTTCGATGGAATGGGTCACATCGGATTCATCAAGCTTTCTGATCCTGCTACTTGCTCGTGTCCCTTCCTCGAATCGACCGAAGATTACACCGGAAGCTTCAGGATATACGAGAAAGTCAACGAATACGGATCCAGCGTGGTATCTAATAAATCCACATCGGGAAAAGGTCTCGTTGTGGTGGACAAACACGTCGGCGATAAGGGCTGTAAAGACAGTCAACGATCCTACGAGTCGGGAACCGGGTCTTACGATTCAGATGAGTTCATACAGACTTATACCAACTACATCGCAAAGGACATAAGCCTCGTCCACGAGCCGATCAGCCAGAACCTCACCGACGAGACCGAGATTGGCTCTGACCTCAAGTGGAAAGAGGGGATGAACTCCAAGAACCGAAAAACGAGCTTCATCGGCGAAGAGTATAGCAGCATCGAGAGCCTCGATAAAGAGACCGTGGCCAGAGGCTTGAACGCGATGGAGACCGAGGCCGAGTTCTCCGGCAAGGCCAGTTACAGAGCGGTTCTCCAGCCTGATTATGAAAATCGTTCAAAGAGCTCTCCGCCAGAGCCGGTGATAGACTTAGACGAAGAATACGTGGGTGATTACTCGATAGAAAGAAGGATCCACCTCGCAGGCGTTCCCAAGTACGATCACGCCCATATGGAAGTAGCGAAGACCGGCAAAATATTCTACCAAACTAAAGGGACATTCGCAGAGTACACAATAACCATAGAAAACGATGGGAACCAAGAACTAGCCGAAGAGATATCGGTAAGAGACATACTCCCGCCAGGTGCAGTCTACGTGAACTCGTCGAAAGGACCAGAGAGTCTGACTTCCGACTACGTCTTGTGGAAACTGACTCATCTCAACGTAGGAGATACAAAGACCATAACCCTCTGGCTCAACGTAACTGAGTTCCGAGGAGACGCACTTATCAACTGCGTCGAGGCCACTACCGAATACGATAACAAGACATTGCTTGCCAAGAACGTCTCGGTCATAGAGATCAACTGGCTCAGGTGCTGTCCGACTGATCCGGTCTTTGCAGTCAAGACTGGGATCGTAGACCCCGAAACTCCGAATCATGTCCTCTACAGGATCGGGATTGAAAACAAAATTGGCAAAAAGATGAAGGCAAAAGTGATCGATTACTTGCCGGACGATATGACGTATCTTGGCTATTCAATCCCAGCATCGTCATACGAGAACGATGTGGTGACTTGGAACGTAATCGATCTTGACCCGTTCGAGGCAAAGACGATAAATTACACCGCAGAGGTTTCGAGCAGCGGGAGGTACATGAACCGGGCCTTGGTCGAAGCTTATCTCGAAGATGGGTCGATCCTTCGGCCCAGATACGTGAACTCAGTCGTCGATGTGGGCGAATTCGAAGGCGAAGTTCCAGGGCCAGGATGGCAGCCTCCAGACTGGGGATTTGAGCAGATGGCGTCCTCGACAGATCTTACGTGTGAAGAAATATGAGATGGGAAAGGGGCTGACGCTTATAGTCGAGAACCGAGTAGTCTCATCTAATTGGCTCTCGACTATAACTCTGGCTAGAGATATTGTTTTCCGATCTGGTGCACGTTGTTTGTCGGAGTGCGTCCCTTGTCCAAAAACAATATCAAGCGAGTGATTTTGGAGGCGTTAATATCGGCGGGTTGCAATCGCCTGGTACTAGTGTCGTACAACATTAGTTTTTAGTTAAATATAAATGCTTGTTTAATCCAT
>CAYWZG010000080.1:0-11283 GCA_964462795.1 uncultured Methanotrichaceae archaeon | reverse complement strand
CCCTTTCATACCCGCTGTCTGCCCTGTCAAAGAGTCCTATAGCTGAGTAGTTACTCGGAAAGTTCTTTTAACCCTTGTGGTCATACGTCCTTTTTGGTGTTAGAGTGATTGCAGCTAGGAGATATATCATCGTTTTTCTCATATTGATCTGCCCAAGCGCCTTTTGCCAAAACCTGGTGACTTTGGCCTACGATGACGGCGTAGCAGAAGACGGCTTATGGATGGGTGATCCGAGGGGTCATGCGGTCTTGTTTACGGCGCCTTGTGAAAACTGGACTTTGTCCCAAATCTCAGTTTATGGGAAACTGGTTTTTGATGACTCTTCTGGGATATTCGTGGCGGAAATTTGGGATGACAATCTGAACCTGATCGCGAAGGTGACAGACAAGAGCGGCTCCTTTTTCGGCGAAGATTTGGATTGGGCTTTGGTTGACGTGCCAGATGTCAAAGTGTCCAGGAATTTTTCGGTTACATTTTATGAGTTCGGTGAGGTTTATGTGGGCACCGATCTAAGCTCGCCCTCTGGCAGATCCTTGATTGCTGCCAGGAACCCTAACCAAATACAAGAATGGAACGTCGCCGCCTATGAGCAAAGCCAGACTGATTGGATGATAAGGGCACACGGCCATTCACCACCACCAACGATCAGCCTGGACTCATCGCCACTCTTGGTCGAGCTGGAGGGTTCTGCAACGATGGATTTGGACGCATACGATCCTGACGCCAACCTGAAGAGGTCGACCATCTACGTGTTGAACAACGAAACTGGTGAGGTGATCTGGAGCGAAATCGCGACACTTGAAGGCGACAACGCGACGGTCCATTTGTCGTGGCCACTTGAGATCTACCAGATTTCCAGTGACGATCAGTCTTTAATGCCGGCGTTAGCCTCAAACAGCATCGATCCTTCTGAAAACGTAAGCCAATATATGGCATTTTCGGCACCGTGCGCCATTCAACTGGAGCAAAACGACTCGCTCATACAGGCTCTTGCCTACTTTGGAATGGACGGAAAGTTCAACGCCCTCATCGACAATTCTGGATATATCCATTATGTCTCCCAAGAGGTTCTGAAAGTAGCAAGGCCCGACCTCGATTACATGAGCTACATGGCAAGTAACATAACCCTCATCAAGGACAAAACTCGGATAGGATTTTACAGGATGAACATTTCAGAGACAAAAGGTCCTTCGTTGGAGTTCCATCAGCCGATCTTGTTATCGAAATCGCCCCTTTTCAATTACAAAATCGAATTGGAAACGATAAAAGCAGATCTTGGCGATTATCTTCTCATGGTCGTAGTCGAAGACGAAGCCCAAAATGCCGTTGCGGGGAGGAGAATTGTCAACGTGAAACCTACTTGAATCCTTAATACCATCCCCGTTTATTTTTCAATTACTGGTAAATCAAGGTTGAAATATTCAAGATTCAATAAATCTAATTTTGCCATAACTGAAACCATTTTACACAAGACTTTTAATCTCTCCATGATCTTACTTACATACAAAGACTAAGGGCCCGCGAAGAAATAACCTTGTCATATGAATGATTCGTAATTATTATACTGAATCCGCTTCATGTCGGTTTCGTATAATGGGTGTACACGTATATGCGCAAGTTATTTCGCTACGGGCCCTAATAGAACGCTAATCCTGAATTTTCGGAGGGAGCATTTGTCAAATTTATGTAGATTGGCAGTTCTGATGACATGTCTCCTGGCCCTTCAGGGGGCCTATGCCATTGACATGCATTTTTCGGCAAGCGATGGCGGCGGGAGAACCGTGGGCATCTGGGACTCATATGATGTGGACGACAGCGTCGGAGTGTATGGCGAGTCGTCTGCTGGTTTCGATGGCTTGAGCATGGAAGACTCAAGGCGGATAGATGGACCTGGCGACGTCGACGTAATTCAAGGGTACTTTGGAAGCGGCGGTTACATCGGCATGAATTACATATATGCCGAAGACGCTTTGCGAACCCACGTCGCGGGCAGCGCTCATTTGACTCCTGACACGTTGAGCGCAGATCAGGATGTGTCTGTAGACGGTGCATCGGCTAGCACAGTTGTTTCCACCGGGGATCTGGACGGAAAGAGCGCGATGCAGCACGCATTTGTGCTGGCCGGACCGGGTGGATGTTCTCTTGATTCCAGGCAAACCATCAAGATCGATGGGAGCATTGTGACCACCCAAGATTCGCAGTTGGTCGGATACATGCCAACGGCCTTTGGAACGGCCGGTTACATGGACGCGGCCTTTGGGCCTGGAACCTTGAATATTGAGGGTGAAGGCGCTGCAGTCGGCGTGATTGCTGGGAACTTGTTCGATCCGTCCGTCCCTGCTGAAGTCGACTGCAGGCTTGCGACCGGGACAGGGAACAGCGCTTGGTCTTACGGCAACGTAAGAAGCGCATCTAGCGATTCAGGCGGCGCCGTTGCTACAGCAGGTGCTGGCAACGTCAACCTAGATCTCGACTTCGCTGGCAACATCGACATCGATGGCGATGCTGAGGCTGCAGGGATCGGCATTGGCGCGATCGGCGCAGGCAATGAGATCAGCGGAACCATAGCTGCGGGAACTAGCGATTTGGGCACAGGCGTCTATGGCGAGAACATAGAGGCGTTCAGCCTTGCAGGCGCAGCAGGAACTGCGGCAGGCGCAGGCAACCTGGGAATAGACGTCGACCTCATGCAGTGGGTTGCCGAAGGCTACGGAGAAGCTGCAGTCTTTGGCGCAGGTGCACTTGGCATTTTCAACTACGTCCAAGTTGGAAGCGTCATGGCCACGACGATGAACAGCGCCGCTCCTGAAGAAGAACCCGTAGCTGAAGGTGAACCCGTAGCTGAAGAAAAAGTAGTCGAGGGCGCTGATGTGATCGCAAGAGACGTTGACGCGTTCAGCTTTATTGGCGCGGCCGGAACTGGAGCTGCTGCAGGCAACGTTCGGGTGGACGTCATAGGCGGAACCACAACCGGCGAAGGATCTGGCGTTGGAGCCGGAGGGCATGGTTTCTTCGCGCACGGTGGCGCAGACCGCTTGATGGCCGAGTCTGGTGGTAGCACTTCTGCTGCGGGAACGGGCGTTACGGCCTTTGGATTAGATGGTGCCGGTGCAGGCGCTATTGCGGCCACTTACGATTCTAACGGACCTGGATCTGGATGGGAGATCGCGTACGTAGAGGGCGATACCACCGGAGCAGGTTTGATCAGCGGCGACTTCTCAGCAGATACGAGCAACAGCGCGACCGCAAGTGCCGAGAACTTGGCTGCGTTTGGCAACGATGTTCATCTTGAATCCTACGGAGATGACGGGGTCTCTTCTTCTCTTGTGGAAACCGATCTTTCCGGGCTTTTTGTCGATGGAAGGATGATGGCATACGCAGGTGACTCAACCGAGGCCAGGCAGAGCGGCCACATGTGGGGCCGGTTCGAAAGCACTGCAGACGCTAATGGGAACGAATTTACAAGGGAATTCGATCCTGGATATGTCGAGTACGACCTTAAGATGTGGGCAAAGACCGATGGCACTGGTGCTGATGCCGGAGGAAAAGTGGGCTGGTACGTCGACGATGATCGCGGCGAGACGATTCAAGGCGCAGTAGATGCGGCTTGGGATTGGGACAAGATCAACGTCAAGGAAGGGACCTACCGCGAGAACGTCAAGATCGACAAGTCTCTGGACGTAGAGGGCGCAGGTGCAGATAAGACCATCGTTGATGGAGGCAGGGCTGACCGCACCTTTGTAGTCGGCGAGATCGACAATACCGTAGAAGTGACGCTATCGGACATGACAATTCAGAACGGTTATGCTGACAAGGGCGGCGGAGGCGTCAAGAACTACGCAGACCTTACGATTCGAAACGTTCTGATCACCGATAACGAAGCTGGACGCGGTGGCGGTGGAATCTCTAACAACGGTTTCCTCTTAGTAAAAGACAGCAAGATCACCAAGAACAATGCAGGAGCTGGTGGCGGAGGCATCGCCAATTGCGGCGGAATTGCGATCGTGAAGAACAGCGAGATCATCGATAACGAGGCCGCTAACTGTGGTGGTGGAATTAAGAGCGAATACGGCTATCTGAAAGTGATAGATACCACAGTTTCCGGGAACGTGGCCGGCAAAGGCGGCGGAGGCATCAAGAACAAGTACGGAACCGCAATTGTGAAAGATAGCGATGTAACCGGCAACACGGCAGGGACCAGCGGTGGCGGAATCAACAACGATTATGGCTACCTCGAAGTGATAGATACCACAGTTTCCGGGAACGTGGCCGGCAAAGGCGGCGGCGGGATCAAAAACTATGAAGGCACTGTCGTTGTGAGGAGAAGCGATGTGACCGGCAACTCCGCAGGGACTGGCGGTGGCGGAATCAACAACGATGGCGGCGACCTTACCGTGAAGAACAGCAAGGTCTCGGACAATTACGCCCAGAAAGGTGGCGGCGGGATCTCGAACTGTGATTCTACTGGGACTGTTCTGGTGAAGAACAGCGAGATCGCCAACAACGAGGCTGAGCACTGCGGCGGCGGAATCAAGAACGGTGGCGAGATGACCATTGTAAACAGCCTGATCGCCGATAACGAAGCCTGGCGCGGTGGCGGCGGAATCAAGAACGATTATGGCGACCTTACCGTGAGAAACAGCGAGATCCTCAGAAACAGCGCAGGATATGGCGGCGGCGGAATCGATAACATGGGCGGCACTGCAAGAGTGATTCGAACCGATGTTATGGACAACACTGCAGACCATTGTGGCGGCGGCCTAAAGAACGGGGCTGGTGGAACGCTCATCGTGAGGGAGAGCACAATCTCTGGAAACACGGCCGAACGCGGTGGCGGTGGAATCAAGAACGGGGACAAATGGGGCTCTGGCACCCTCAAGGTCTTCGACAGCGTCATCACCAATAACGAAGCTGGATACGGTGGTGGCGGGATCGATAACATGGACGGCACTGCGAAAGTGATCCGAACCGATGTTATGGACAACACTGCAGGTCATTGTGGTGGCGGAATCAAGAACGAAGGATATCTAAAAGTTGTAGATAGCCTCATTGAAGGAAACGTTGCAGAACGAAGTGGTGGCGGAATCAAGAACGAAGGATATCTAAAAGTTGTAGATAGCCTCATTGAAGGAAACGTTGCAGAACGAAGTGGTGGCGGGATCAAGAACCTCGGTGACATGGACATAGAGGGGACTATAATCACCGACAACACCGCGTATGGATGTCTTTGCGATAAATTTGGTGGTGGCATCAGGAACGATGGTACCATGACACTTGACGGCGACACTTACGTCTTTGGAAACAACCCCAACGACATCGAGGAGGCCTAAAAAGTGAAAAAAGCATTAATCTTGCTGCTCTTGGCGGGGCTGATATCTTCAGCTTCCGCCAATTCTTGGACTTTCGGCGTCGACAACGTGACAGACGACTCGTCCTGGTGGATTCATCGCGAGAGCGGGACGATCGGCTTTGACATGAGCAGCTCCTTTGAAGGCCAGATATCTCCGATCGAGGGGCCCGGCGGAAGGGTCTTGAGCCCGTATCATTCCCATTACGTCAACGTGGACGTAAATGACGTGCGGCTAAAGGAAGTTACAGGAACCCTTGCGGGAACTTACAGCGCCGAAGACGAGATTAAGATCAGAGCCGAGGCTGAAGCTGACGTCAACAGGACGTACTTCAAGCCCAGTGGCGGCGACACTTGGTTTGTGACCTTAGAAGAGAACTGGCCAGTCTGCCTGAACGCCAGCAGATCTATCGATTACACAGGTCTTGTCATCAACGATCGAGAGTGCGTTGGCAACAATGGCGATGCGGTCACGACCAACTTCTTGTACAACAACGAGTACTCCAAAGAGAGGAAGACTCATCTCGAGCTGGATCGTTTGAACGCAACAATAGTTGCCACCGACGATACCATCTTGTGGGCCGACGTCCTCCCGACCAAGTCTTTGGACTACGAAATCGAATCTCATTCAACCGGAATTGCCGATCTTAAGTACAAGCAGGTCGATCCCAGCACCCAAGTTGTGAACTACGGGGCTGAGAGATATCACGGAATCTACGACATAACCAGAAAGATCAAGATGGAATCTGTCTACATTAACGAAACCATAGAAACGGATTGGTTATCTTGTTGTGTGGGCGGTTGTTCTGACGTTGATCTCGATTATGTCGGTGTTTGGAATGGGGAAGAAGTCTTTGGCTGCGTCTGCAGCTAGAAAGACCATCTCCAATCAATTTTTTATTTTTTGGATGCCCAGACAGGGCCCCCCTCAGGACTTTGTATTTTTTTCAGGCGTTAGCCTTTGGTCCAGAGCCGTTTAAGGCAGGATATTCAATCTGAGCTTCGAGAAATCTTCTTTTATATCTACTTTGATGCCCATCTTGGCGAATATGTGTTCTAGCTCCATCTTGACAAACTTCTTGGGCACATCGTACCCGAGAATCAAGGTGAAGTCCGTTTCGGACATCTTGCTCAATTTAAAAAGATTACAAATTTCGAGCCTCTCTAAGACGAACTCTGCACCCTGTTTATTCCTTCTGAACTCCTCGGCGTGCGCCTGAGAGACCGTCCTGTGCATCGCCCAGAAGCAACCTTCGTCGAGACACTATCCTCACCTTGGAATCGATGGGCATCAATGTCGAGTACAGTCACCACGAGGTTGCACCTTCTCAGCACGAAATCGACCTTCGCTACCAAGAAGCCCTCACGATGGCCGACATCGTGATGACCGACAGGATCGTCGTAAAAGAGATCGCCCAGAAGTACGGCTACTATGCAACTTTCATGCCAAAGCCAATCTTTGGCGAAAACGGGACCGAGATGCATGTCCACCAGTCGTTATTCAAGGGCGACCGAAACGCCTTCTTCGATCCTGATGATGAGTACAACCTCTCAGACCTTGGCAAGCACTACATCGCAGGACTTCTGAAACACGCTCCCGAAATCACGGCAGTGGCTAACCAGTGGGTCAACTCTTACAAGAGGCTGGTTCCAGGATACGAAGCACCAGTCTACATCTCCTGGGCAAGGAGAAACAGGTCGGCTCTCGTCAGGATGCCGATGTACAAGCCAGGAAATGAGAATGCAACACGTATCGAGTACAGAAGCCCAGATCCTGGTGCAAACCCGTACCTTGCCTTCTCGGTCATGTTGGCTGCTGGAATTGAGGGCATCAAGAACAAGTACGAGCTTCCCGAGCCGATCGAGCAAGACATATTCAAGATGAACAAGGCCGAAAAAGCGAAGGCAGGAATCACAGCACTTCCAGGAAGCCTGATCGAGGCCATCATGATCACCGAGAAAAGCCCGCTCATCAAGAAGACCCTGGGCGACCACGTCTTCAACAGCTTCCTTGCGTCAAAGAAGATCGAGTGGGACGAGTACAGAACTCAGGTTACCAAATGGGAGCTTGACAAGTACCTGCCGCTCCTTTAGAAAAAGGGAGTGAACCGTCAGAAAGCCAGGTGAAATAGATCGACGCCAAAAATCTTTCCCGAAGGGGGAGCGTCTCGGTTACCTACCTATCATAAAGTTCACCACTACCGAGGCACGTCATCCTCTTCGGACGCTCCTCGACAAAACTTGCCAAATCACACGAGGGGCTTGATATGTGCGGCCCCGAAAACGAGGTGCTCGAAGATACTCCTCAACAGAACTTGCCGATGAGAAGGTGATACGCCGTCCAAGAGGCATATCGTTCCCCTCGGATGACTCAAAACGATCTGATCACCAAAGTTCAGTTTTGAGACCCAAGAAAAGGGTCTCTCCCAATATGAGGCGTCTTGCGGCGGGTTGGACCAATTCACCCACCCAATCGGTATTTCTTCGCCGCTCGTCGCCGAGACGCTCAATTGGGACTTCCGGTCGGATTGCCCAAACAAAATTTATCGAAACACTGCATTTTTTGGATCCTCGGGTTCGGTGAGGGTTAGATATTTTTGATGTGAGGGACTACCACTCTAAACAGGCGTGCCGTTCTTTGAGGGATCGATCGTCCCCATGGCCAGAAGGAAGATGGAATGATGAGTGCGAAATCTGAAAAAGTTAAGGTGAATTTTGGATCAAATCTCAAAGATCCGATACTTAAGGTAGCGATTCTCTCACTTCTGGTCAACATCTCTTTGGTCACGATCAAGCTAACCTTGTCATTCCTTTCAGGAAGCCTCGCTCTTCGGGCCGATGCGGTCCATTCAGCAGTAGACGTCTTTGGATCTTCTGCACTCATACTGGGACTCGTCATATCAGGAAGGAAGAGCAAGAACTTTCCTTACGGCCTTTACAAAGTGGAAAACGTGGTCTCGGTGGTGATCTCTCTTCTTCTCTTCCTCACAGCTTATGAGATAGTAAGAGAGGTGATAAGCGGTGAGTCTTCTGCTGTCCCTTACAGTGGTTGGGTTCTGGTTGCGGTGGCAGTTTTGATCCCGGTCCCGCTCTTGTTTGGCACTTACGAGATGAAGATGGGACACAAGTTCAACTCTCCGAGCATCTCCGCCGATGGAAACCAGTTTCGAGCAGACGTCCTCACCGAGTCGGTGGTATTCTTTGCTGTGGCAGGCCAACACTTTGGCTTTCCGCTTGATAGAATTGCCGCCGGGATCATCGCTCTTTTCATAATCAAAGCAGGATGGGAGATACTGGTGAGTGGGATGAGGGTTCTTTTGGATGCGTCTATCGACCCTTTAACTTTAGACGAGATTCGAAAGGTCATACTGGCAGAGCCTGCCGTATCTTCGTTGGAGGAAGTGACCGGCCGAAATTCAGGCCGATACCTATTCGTCGAAGCGAAAGTGAACTTCCGAGTTTCGGATCTGGAACGAGCATCTCTTGCCAGCCAGAGAATCGAGTCCAAGATAAGAGACGCGGTGCCCAACGTGGATAGAGTCTTGATCCACTACGAACCAAAGTCCAAGACCCATCTTCGATACGCAGTCGCTCTTGCTGACCACGCCGGAAAGATTAGCAGTCACTTTGGCGAGTCGCCGTACTTTGCCTTCGTCGACCTGAGCCTTCTGAAAAGAGACGTCCAAAGGCAGGAGATTCTCCCTAACCCTTACAAAGACATGGAGAAAGGAAAGGGGCTGAAGGTGGCAAGGTTCCTCCTCGCCCGCAAATCAGATATGGTGGTGGCAAAGGAGAGCCTTGAAGGAAAGGGGCCAGGATATGCTCTCGCTGAAGCCGGTGTCGAGACGATTCAAGCAGAGGCAGAAACGCTCCAAGAACTTATCAGAAATGTGGTGGCGGATCTGAAGGAAAGATCATCCGATCACTACCCTTGAGTGAATCGCCCCCCTGAATGGTCCATCCCTTACCGTGATCTAGCCTATTTGATCCCCTTGAAGCATTCTTCCACCTGTTTTGGGTTTGGAGGCTTGGTTGCCAGACTCACCCCAACAGTTACGATGAAGGCGAGCGGAAGCCCTACTACGATCGGGTCTACCACGGGCCAAGGCATCGATGTGATGAGAACATCTCTTCCAAGGATTATCTTGGCGATTCCCAGGGCTTGGGCCTCCTTTTGATGGGCGAAGACCAGCCAAAAGAGGCTGGTGAAGGTCCCGACGACAAGTCCTGCGATTGCGCCTACCTTCGTTGCCCTTCTCCAAAAAAGGGCGCAACTGTACATGGGAAGGAAAGCGGCAGCGCAAAGGCCAAAGAATATGGCAGTCCCCCTTACGATGATGCTTCCAGGAAGGATATATCCCAAAACGACGGCCACAATCACCGCGATGATTATCCCGATCCGGGCGATCAGGATCGATCTTTCGCCCCTCTTCCCGCTCAGGGTCTCGTAAACGTCCCTGCCGATCGCGGTTCCTTGAGCGTGGAACTGAGAGCTGAGGGTGGGCATGCCCGCAGCCAATAGCGAAAGCATGAAGACGTAGACGAACCATTCAGGCATTGCCGAGTTGATGAAGACGGGAATTATGCTGTCTGCGTTTCCTCCTGCTGCAGCTATCGAGATGACTCCATCTTTTTGGGCGAAGTAGACGTTGGAAAGGGCACCGACGACGAAGGCAACCCCTGTCATCATCAGTATAAAAATGCCGCCGATGAAAACCGCCCTGCTCAGCTCCCGGCTCGACTTGACAGTCATGAACCTGACGGTGAGCTGAGGCATAGCCAATACCCCTATTCCAACGCCCAATGCGAGAGTTGAAACCAAAGTCCACCACCAGGCGCTTCCGAAGGCGGGCATTGCAGTCCATCCCGTGTGGCCCATGGCAGTGAGGCTTTCTGGTACTTGATTTGCCATCTCTGTGAGGGCCATGTGAGCGGGGGTAATCCCGCCAAGAAGGCTGTAGGTCATCACCATGAGGAAAGCCATTCCGAAAAACATTATGGTGGCCTGCATCGCGTCGGTGTACATGACGCCCTTGAGGCCACCAAGAACGACGTAGGCGGCTATTATGACGGAAAAGAGCAACAGGGCTATGTCAAAGTCGATTTGTAAGGTCGTCTCGATGAACCGGGCAGCGCCGATCAAAACGACAGAGGCGTACATCGGCATTCCCGAGAAGATCACAAGGCCGCTGAAGTACTGGACGAACTTGCTATCAAACCTTCGGCCAAGAAGTTCTGGAAAGGTCATAGCACCCAAGTTGTGGCCCATCTTTCTGGTGCGTTTTCCAAAGACCACGAATGCGATGAATATTCCGACGAATATGTTGAGGAAGGTGAGCCAGAGAAGTCCCATCCCAAAGAGCCCTGCAACACCACCAAAACCGACGATGGCTGAAGTGCTTATGAAAGTGGCGCCGTAGCTCATGGCCATGACGTAGGGGTGGATCTTTCTTCCCGCAACCATGTAGTCCTCAGAGTCTTTCGTATCCCTCCCGCCTCTGTATCCCAGGTACCCTATCGCCAAGATGTAGACAAGAACGATGATGTTCAGCATTAGTGTGTTCATGGATCACAGCCCCAGTTCGCTCTCTTCCATCTCTTGTTCTTGCTCTTCCCATCTGATCTCTTCTTTGATCTCTTCGGGCTCTTTTTCGCTGCCTTTGTTCCAGTTAATCGCGCCGTAAGTTACGCACAACAGCGCACTCAAAAGAGATAGGACGTAGACGCCCCAGATCCACGGATCACTTATGCCCAACAAGTAGTCACCCCTCCACCGAAACTGCCTATCCAAACCGATCGGCCGGACGTGTTTTGTGGTAGTATGGCTCATATTGCCACAGTATTAGAGGTAACGATCGACAGTTATGGAATATCCGAAATATCGTAACTACTCAGGTACCATGATCGACACCGGCAACCGTAATTCGCAAGACGTT
>CAYWZG010000079.1:0-11477 GCA_964462795.1 uncultured Methanotrichaceae archaeon | reverse complement strand
TTAGAGATTTGGCCTATTCGTATCGTTAAGCACTATTCTGGTGAGAACCGATTAGTGTTATCTAATCAGTTCTTGACTATAAATTCGTTCCTATCGGTTATCAATTATATTATCTCCCAATTGATGATCAGGTAAACCAGGGCACGTCAAATGCCCGTCACTTTAGTGATGGGTGGTTTACCTTGCTGATGCCTGTGAAATCGATTAAAGGATTAGAGTCGATGGGATCGGGAAATGATGAAATCAGGATCTGTCCACTATAGACCTCTTTGCCCTTATGAAACTCTGCGAAGATGGGCTCCTTTATCTGAATGGGCCTGGATTTTGCGAGCTCTTCCATCATGGCGCGAAGGTCTGTTTGAGATATAATCGCTTTACCGTGCCAGCTCTCTTTTCCGCCATCTGGTTTGTCCCATTCTATCATCCAATATTTTAGGGATACTGGAAAATTGTCCCATACCAGCCGACCGTCGCGACCAATTATCTTTGACATTGACATATGGATTTATTGTATCTGCATAATCATAAAAGTGGTAGTATTTATGAAACGGTGAAGGTAAAAACGTGCTGAATTCCCTTCCCCCGCACCAATTTTGCCTTTTCTGATATCCAAAACATAAAAATCGCTATGTAGTGTCCTCATAGTGACGACATTTTCATAGGAACGTCAGTAATCGGCTCTTGGCCTTTTGGCCTTGTGTTGGCATCGCCTCTGGCGTCATTTCCGGCATCCGGCCCCTTATCTTTTTCCTCGTAACTTTCAGCCACATTTTCATCACCATTCCCAGCTCGCTTTCGTTTTCATTCTTAAGGCTCGTTTCCATCCCACATTCGTTCCATTTCTGGCTCGTTTCCGGCTTTTGAGTTCGACTTTATCAAATGTCGAATTTTTGGCTCAAACACCAGCAAAACCTTCGATCCAGCCGATTCTAGGGCAAGTTGAGAGCAATGCTCTTATCTCCCATCAGGATAGTACTATATTTTCATGACTGATCAAGTCCAGGTCATAGCCAAAAGACCGAGCTCTGAAAATCCAGTCATCATCGAGGGGTTTCCAGGGGTCGGCCTGGTTGGCAACATTGCCAGCCAGTATATCGTCAACGAACTCAACATGGATTACCTGGGCGCTGTGGAATCCAGGTTCTTTCCGCCGCTCTCGGTCTTGCTTGGGGGCCTTGCCAAGATGCCTGTCCGAATCTATGAGAAAGCAGATCTTGGCATTGTGATGATCACCTCAGACGTGCCGATACATCCAGCGGCTTGTTATGACGTTGCCAAAGGAATTATTTCATGGATCGAGTCGGTAAACGCAAAAGAGATGATCTGTCTTGCGGGGATATCAATAATAAGCGACCAGCGTCGGGTCTTTGGAGCTGCGACCTCCGAAGAGATGCTCGACCGGATACACGAGAATCTGGAGGCATTGGAACTTGGCACCATATCTGGAATATCAGGCAGCGTCATGAACGAATGCCTCGTAAGGGGTCTTCCTGCCATGTGTCTCCTTGGCGAAGTTCACAGCATGGCACCAGATCCCGTGACTGCAGTGGCAACGGTGAATATGCTCAACAAGCTTTACAACCTGGGAGTAGACACCACAAAGCTTGAGGAGCGAGCTCAAGAGATTGAGCTTCAGATGCAAAGGCTTGCAGATCAGGTCAAGACGGCCACTCCTGAGGACATGGCAAAACCTGAACTTCCAGGTCCCATGTACGGGTGATATATCATGGACCGCGTTGCACTAACGGGGATATCAAGACAGGTTATCAAAGAACTGGTGGCAAACAGCGTTAGAACGGTGGAGATTCGAAGCCCCCACAACTTCCTTGCACTGCTCGACGTAAGTCTGGGCGATGTGATATTTGTGACTGAGACGTGTGCCTCAGATGTGGTCGCCGGGACGATGGGGCTTCTTGTCAGGGTCAAAGAACTCCAGCTGGTCACTCACAGGATGATTCAGACAGGAGCGGACTTCTACGAGGAAAGTGAGGCCCAGGCCGCAAGGGTTCAGCTTCAGGTTGTAGGGCACGGCCGGGCAAGAGGTGGCCAAGAGTTCAAGGTGGGGTCGCCCCAGGTCGTAGAGGTGGACGAGGTCTGCTACTACGACGCAAGGTAAGATGGCCCAAGGGCCATCCGGTCACTATTTTTAGTCATTTACGAATTATATTAATGAGATGTGTGTAAAGGCGAAAGGCCCCGTCCTTCAGAGGGGGCTAGTTAACGGGAGTTGCAACGAAAGTCACGACAACATGTGGGGGATCATCCAATTTTTACAGATAAGTATATATTTAGTCAAATTGTAGTGGCACACTTCACTGCAAATTGTGGGGTATCCGATAAAAAGAAAAAGGAGATGCCCCAATTTAGATCGCGTTAGACACCAGTGACGAATCATAAGAGAAAGCTATAAAATATAAGACAAACAAGTAAGTCATGGTGGAATAAAATGAAGGAAGAAGTCTTCTTTGGCGAAGGAATGATCGGTGTAAAAAAGGACTATTCAGACCTTTACGATGCGATTGTGGGATTAAATGAGGCCGTATACACTGGAAAGGTCATAGACTACAGAACCCAAAAACTGATTGCAGTGGGCATTAACGCAGCCGCCTCCGATGAAAGGGCAATGAAAAAACAGATGATGAGCGCGATGAAGGAGTTTGATATTACCAGAGACGAAATTGTGGACGTTCTTAGGGTTGTCCTTCTGACGTCAGGAATGCCACCCTTTACCAAAGCCATGAAGATACTGTATGAATTAAAGGAGTGAGGTAAAGCGGGCGGAGAATGCCAAAAAGTTGATCGAAATCCTCCAACCTGGTCTCGACTATTTATAAGGTCGTCTCACCTGCCCACCACACTGAAGACAGGTCACAGTGAGGATGCCATCGCGCAGCCTCACACGAGATCGGTCGGGCGAGAGGTAACAGCCACAGTGTTTGCACATCTTTCTCTTAAGACGGGGCGGAATCCTCACCCTCTGCCTCATCCCCATCTTTTTGGCCAAGGCCACATATCGATCGCTTCTTTCAGGGTGAAATGCGTATTCGCCCTCTGCTAGCTCAAAAAGCTTCTCGATCCGCTGTCTGGCCAGGTCCTTGGCCTTGTAATATCTCTTCTTGTTTCTCACGAGTTTACACCTCTGGCATCACTGGCGCCTCTCGCATCCCAGTTCGGAATTGGTGGGTACACGGTCTTGCTCAAACTTTGGGGGTGGCGCAAGTGGGATTTGAATGCTCGCTTAACCCAGTTTGAGATAATGGATATCGACCTTGAGATATTGATCGCAAATATCAAGACACCATCAGATACTGGGGGTATTGGGACATACCATTTATCAATCCCAAGGTGTTTCAGTTGCACAAGATGCCCATCAAGATAGATCCAGAGATGAGGGAGTACATAAAGAACTCCTTCTCTGAGCTGAGGGTATGCACCACCTGTGACGGTCCCATCCTTCTTCCCACAAGGATCAAGCCGCCCAAGATGACGGATGTGGTCTTGGATGTCGAGGGCCGAACGTTCTACATATCGGCGGTCCAGGCCCCCATGATCAAATCCATAAACATGAGCATGCTGCCAAAATGCGCTTTTCAGAAAAAACGCTGAACATGGTGTGTGATCTGTAGGACGATCCGAATCGATCCCGAAACACTATTGGACAGATCGCAAATTGGACAGATCAAGAACGATAGCACAAGGTGGAACGATCGACAAACTCCAAAAAGGCGCGATCAGTCACGTCCTTGCCGAAAGCCACCTCTCAAGTGCCTGGATGGATGCACCCCTGTGAGATATCCCGTTCTTCTCATCAAGCCCCATTTCTGATATGGTCTTTCCATTGACCTCGAAGATGGGATCGTACCCAAAGCCCCCCGCACCCCTGGGCGCGGTCGTGATATTGCCCCAGAGTTCGCCTTTGAAGATAGCAGGCACCATCCTGGGTTCTGCATATCCCAGGACAGACCTGAAGACGGCCCGCCGATCTTCCACGCCGTCCATCAACCTCAAAATGCCCTCGTTTCCTATTGTGTCGAAGACGTAAGCCGAGTATACGCCTGGAAATCCGTTTAGCCCCTCTATGAAAAGGCCAGCATCTTCGATCATGACGGGGCCTTTTAGCTTCTCCATAACCTCTTTCATCCCAAATAGGGTTACTTCCTCCAGAGTATCGGCTTGGATTTCTATATACCCCAAATTCCTCTGCTCAACCTCGCCCAGGATCTGTTGAGCCTCCTCGAACTTGCTTTTGTTTCCAGTAACGAAATAGATCATGATAGCTGCCTCTGACAAGCACCCTTCGCAGGGCTCATATAATGGATTTTCGTCATGGTGAATGGCATGTAATCGTGGGGCAACGTTTTTCTGGCTTCAAGCTTACTCCTGGCAAAAGAGCCTATAGGAGCCTATTATAATGCTGGAATTGGGGGATCGGATCTTGGTCGTGAAAGATGGCGCAAGACGCGAGGGCGTTCTCATGCCCTCGGCCACGGGCCACATAGTAATAAAGATGGATAGCGGCTACAACGCCGGTTTCGACAAAGAGAGCTGCACTGTGGAACTTGTGGAAAAGGGAAAAAAACCGAAGATCCCACCTGCGCCACCACTCAAGAGAAGAGAGGGATTGCCTAATGTATCCATCTTATCCACTGGTGGGACGATCGCAAGCAAGGTCGATTACAGGACCGGCGCGGTGACGAGCCAGTTCTCGGCCGAGGACATAATATCAGCGATCCCAGAGCTCGAGGACATAGCAAATTATGATGGCAAGGTCATATACAACATCCTTAGCGAGAACATGAAGGCCGAGTACTGGCAGGAGCTTGCCAGAGCAGTCGCTTCAGAGATACGAAAGGGATCTGACGGCGTCATCGTAACCCACGGGACCGACACCATGACCTACACGGCAGCAGCCCTCTCTTTCATGCTCAAAACTCCCGTGCCGGTAGTGGTGGTGGGATCCCAAAGGAGTTCGGATAGGCCAAGCAGCGATGCTGCCATGAACGCCATCTGTGCCGCAACGGTTGTTGTGGGCGATATCGCCGAAGTTTCTGTGGTGATGCATGGGTCCACCAGTGACGAGTATTGTTTGATCCACAGAGGAACGAAAGTTCGCAAGATGCACACTTCCAGGAGAGATGCTTTCCAGAGCATAAACTGGCCACCGTTGGGCAAGGTGGACTACCTCACAAGAACGATCGAGACTTTTGGAGACTACCAGCGACGAGGCGAAGTCGAGCTTGAGCTTCTTGACAAATTAGAGCCACAGTGCGCTCTGGTGAAATACTATCCAGGATCGCCTTCGACCGTACTTGACTATTATGTCGAATCTGGATACAAAGGTATCGTCATCGAGGGAACCGGCCTTGGACACGTCGCCTCAGACTGGGTTGCGTCTATAAAAACAGCAACCGATGCAGGAGTTCCGGTTGTGATCACGTCCCAATGTCTGCGGGGCAGAATCTGTGACAGGGTTTATGACACGGGCAGAGACATGTTGGCGGCAGGTGCTATAGAGGGCGAAGACATGCTTCCCGAAGTGTCTTTGGTCAAATTGATGTGGGTTCTTGCCAATTTCACCACAGAAGACGCGGCCAATTTGATGAAAAAACCCATCGCGGGCGAAATATCGGCATCTACCCTCGCTACAGTTTGAGGCTTGGGGCGAAATGAGCTCACCCCGCTGCCCCCCAACCCTTATAAACCTGGCAGATATAGTAGGTTGGCTCGATCAAGATTATTTGGAGGAATTCAGTTTTGGCACGTAAACCAGCAAGCATGTACAGAAGGCGGGAACGTCCCTACACCAGGAAGAAATACATGGGCGGCGTTCCGGGAAGCAAAGTGGTCCATTACGACATGGGCAATTTGACTGCCGAATTTCCGGTAACACTCACTCTAATGGCCAAAGAACCTTGTCAGATTAGGCATATCGCCCTTGAGGCTGCCAGAGTTGCTGCCAACCGTTACCTGATAAAGACCGTGGGCCGATCGAATTTTCATATGAAATTGAGGGTATATCCTCATCATGTGATCAGAGAGAACAAGCAGGCCACAGGAGCCGGAGCAGACCGTGTCTCCAGCGGGATGCGTCACGCCTTCGGAAAAGCCGTTGGAACCGCAGCCCGAGTCGTGGCCGATCAGAAGGTATTTTCGGTGAGCGTCACGCCTCAAAACGTGATTAGCGCCAAAAGTGGCCTAAAAAGAGCTGGCCACAAGCTGCCCACCCCTACCCAGATAATTGTAGATAGGGGCGAGGAACTTATAAGATGAGGAGTTCGCCGGTGTTTTGATGGAAGATTACATGGAAGGGCTCGAGCGGGCAATGAAAACGATGCCCGCCGCCAAGGGCACTGAAGACCGTTTTGTGATACCCACGCCCAAGATATTCTATGAAGGCAAGACGACAGTCCTTGAGAACTTCGCAAGTATAGCCGACACCCTCAACAGGAATCCCGAACATTTGATAAAGTTCATGCTCCAAGAGATGGGAACTGCCGGCAAGATTGAAGGGCAACATGCCGTGTTCCAGGGAAAGTTCTCCGAAGATACCATGAAACGTCTTGTCGACTCCTACGTCCAGGAGTACGTGATCTGTTCTGAATGTCACAGACCAGATACCCAGCTCATCAAGAGCGACCGAGTTTTGATGCTCAAGTGTGAAGCTTGTGGTGCTCATCGTCCTGTGAGAAAGAGAAAAGCAAAGACGGTGGTACCAAAAGACTTGATCGAAGAGGGCGAGACTTATGAGCTGCGTATCGAGTCTGTGGGCAGGAAAGGCGACGGGATCGCTAAGGTGGACAAATACATGATCTTCGTGCCTCGCACCACCAAAGGCGAAGTCGTACAAGCCAAGGTCAAGAAGATAAGCGGAACTCTGGCTTTCGCCGAGCTCGTAGAGAGGAAAAGTTCGTCCTGATGGGGTTTGGGTGAGATGGGTCAAGATCCACGTATACTTCTTGAGTTCACGGACAAACATAAGTATCACATGGAGTTCTTACCCCCCAAATTCTGGAGGCCACTCGTCGATATTTACGACGTGGTGGAATGGGAAGAGCGAAGCGATGATAGAGTGGCAGGGGTTGCTGAGAACTACTCTTGCCTTCTGGACCTCTTGGTGCGTGCACGCCAATTTTACATAAGCACCAAACCCTACGAGGAACGGTTCAAGTAGTGGAAACGCGCTTCGAAGTCTTTCCAAATCGATCTCCATGGACTCGATCAGCGGTCAAGTGATCAAAGGGATGCCCTTGGTAAAAGAGGGCGATGATCTTGCTTCGATGATAGAGGGTCGCATCGGCCTGGAAGACGGTGACGTGGTTTGCATCGCCTCGACCGTCGTTTCCAAGTCAGAGGGTAGGTCCAAGCGTCTTGAGGACTACTCGCCCAACGACTGGTCGAATGTTACGGCCAAAAAACTTGGAAAAGATCCACGGTTCGTTCAGGCCGTTTTAGACGAGTCTGATGAGATATTGATAGCTTCGCCGTTCCTTCTTGTCGTAACCAAGTTCGGCCACATCGGGGTTAACGCTGGAATTGACAATTCCAACGTGGGCGAAGACAAGATTCTTCTTCTTTCCAAAGATCCCCAAGCTAGTGCTGAGAAGATTAGAAATCGATTTAGCAAAGACTGTGCTGTGATCGTCACCGACACTTGCGGCCGCCCTTTTCGCTGCGGTGTAGCCGGAGTTGCCATAGGTTGGGCAGGTATTGGAGCCGTGCGCGATTGGAGGGGCGAACGAGATCTAGAAGGAAGGGAGCTAGAGATCACTCAAGAAGCTGTGATAGACGAGATCGCCGCCATGTCCAACTTTCTTATGGGCGAGGGCGGCGATGGCACTCCGGTGGTTGTCTTTCGCGGCCTTTGTTATCCAAAGACTGGTGGTGTGCTCTTTAGACCTTCAAAGATGGACGTGATAAGGGCCCGCCTGAAAGGTCAAGATAGCTCATGCAACCCATAACGACAGTAATACCCTTTAAGCTAGAGGGCGCCAAGAGCAGGCTATCATCTGTTCTCAATTCTGGGGATCGACGACTTTTGGCCTTGACCATGTTGGAAGACGTAGCAGAAGCGGTTTTGGGACTCGGGGAAGTATTGATCCTGTCAAGAGGACCTCTGCCCAAAAATGTTCTTTCTGTACGATCCACAAAGATCATCGAGTGCGATGCAGAGCTTGATCCTGCGCTTAATTGGATGATAGAAAATTGGGGGCGGAAAGGATGGCCATCTGATCTTTTGATTGCCATGGCAGATTTGCCACTTATTGGGGCGAGGGACTTAGAAGATCTGGTCGGAACAAGAGGTGACGTGGTGATCTCTCCAGGGAGGGGGGGTGGCACGAACCTAATACTGATCAGAAACCCCCAATTTAGAGTCAGTTACTACGGTCTGAGCTTTCTCAAACATCTCAAGATCGCCCGGGATTTGGGGCTTGAGCCTTGCGTATATGAGTCTTATCGATGCGGTTGCGACATTGATGAGCCTTCAGATCTGGTAGAAGCCTTAATTCATGGCAAGGGGAGAACTCCTAAGTTGTTGAGAGAGATGGGATTTGATTTCAATGGCGAGGGGGAGAAGTTAAGGGTCAAATGTCTCCGCGAGACTCGGTGAAGCAAAACCTGTCCCAGTAATTGATCTCTATGATTCTTCTTGGTGAGCCCATTCCAAAATAGTGCCGCGTACTGGTTTTCACCAATTATACCTGCAGACGCAAAAATCACCATCCTTGGCCTCAAATGGCCTGCAAAATTCGAGTGGCGATGAATGGTCGTATAAATAGTTTTGAAATAGGCTCTACTTGAAATACGCGCATATAATCAGTATACCGTCACCCGCCTGACTCCATTTACATCCATCAACAATCGGACTAGATCCCCAGGGATCTTTCCCTCAGTGATTATGGTCAATTTCGGCTGTTCAACGAAGAAGGGGTCGTCTGAAACTGCTTGCCTTATGGAAAGGCCATACTCTGCTACAGCGCTGGCCACTTCACCCAAAAGACCTGTCTGAGCGGCGTCTACAGGAGTTATTTCGATCACGCCCAATCCCAATACAGGTGCTACCTCCGCAAGGAGGGGCATTGAACGGATGTTTTTGAATATATTCCACAATTGGTCATCATTTCGGATGGATATAGCAGTGGTGTCCACCACTCGACGATCCACGTCCAGATCTTTGGCGATCTGTGCGTGGGGGATTTCAATGTTCCCCGAGACGACCCTGCCTCGATCATTTATCTGAAAACCCCTCTCCAGGATCAGCTTGACCACTTTCTCCTGGGCCGGATAACGTTTGAACTTAGCCAGAATCTCCTGCCACATGGTATCCCTGCCTATCGTTGTACTAAATTGTACAAAAGCTCTTTCCTCTGAACAGGGCACAGAAAGTTCTAGATATCTGGTGCTTATGTCCCATCAAGGTTTATAGTCATAAACCTTAGACTTGACACTTAATACAACATATCAAAGAAGTCATCCACTACAAGGCCGATAAGCGGATGGTTTTTCGGGTCGAAATCCTCTTGCACATAAGGGATAAGTGTCAAACTTAGCGTTCAGGACTGTACTTTTAAAATGAATACCCCGCTGCTTGCAGTGGGATGCGTCGCTGTCAGTTTGCCATATCACAACCATACTACAACCTGAATGATAGCTTAACCTCACGCCCCATTCCTGCAATTCTTCCTATAAATATCTCCTTCGATTCAAAATCCCTATATTACTTATGCTTGCACATGTGAATGGTAATAAAATGAGGCTCGTCATTGCACAGCTAAACCCGATTGTGGGTGACATCGAGGGAAACTTGGAACGGGCTATCGAGATCCTGGCCAGGTTCAACGAAAAAGCGGATCTGGTGGTATTTTCAGAGCTGTTTTTGACAGGATACCCCCCAAGAGACCTCCTGGAAAGACGCGATTTCGTCCTTTCAGCTCAGGCAGCTCTTCGAGAGCTTATCTTGATCTCTGCCAAGTATAACGAGACAGGTATCGTTATGGGTGCGCCAGTTCTCACAGGAAAGAAAACTGGAAAGGGGCTCTACAACGCCGCCATCCTGATCTGGAACGGCGTAATTCTTGCAACTCAGCATAAGTCGTTCCTTCCAACCTACGATGTCTTCGATGAGACCCGGTACTTTGATCCTGCGCCTGGTGTGGGAGTTACGCTCTTCAAAGGCCAATGCTTAGGAATATCTATCTGTGAAGATGCCTGGAACGATCCAAAGCTTTGGCCAAGGCCTCTTTACTCGTTTGATCCAATTGAGGCGCAGGCCAAAAAGGGCGCAACACTTCTCATAAACATCTCTGCGTCACCTTTCCATCTGGGAAAAGAGCATATCCGATATGATCTAATAAAAAGACACGCCCAAAATCACAAAATACCTTTTTTGTATGTGAACCAAGTGGGCGGAAACGATGAGCTGGTATTCGACGGCAACAGCTTTGCAGTCGATGAACACGGAAATTTCATCGAGCTGGCACCTTCCTTTGAGGAATCTGTACGAATCGTCGAGATGGACGTTCCTGGCAGTTCGAACCTTCACCCTCCCAAAGACGAGATCGAACCCTTGCGCCGGGCGCTCGTCCTTGGAATCCGGGATTATGTCCAAAAGTGTGGTTTTTCAAGAGCTGTGATCGGACTTTCTGGGGGAATCGATTCTGCAGTCACCTGTTGCCTTGCAAGAGATGCTTTGGGCGAAGAGAACGTTTTGGCAGTCTCAATGCCCTCGCCTTACACATCTCAAGAGAGCAAAGATCTATCAGAAAAACTGGCCCAAAACCTGAAAATAGCCTTCGTCGAGATACCCATCTCTGATATCTACAAAACTTACATCGAATCTCTGAGAAGTCCATTGGGGCTGGGAAACGAAGATGCTGTGGACGTAACCCTTGAAAACGTCCAGGCCAGGATAAGGGGAAACATCCTGATGGCAATCTCCAACAAGTTTGGCCATCTCGTCCTTTCAACCGGCAACAAGAGCGAGCTTGCGATCGGTTATTGCACACTTTACGGTGACTTGACCGGGGGGCTTGCTGCCATATCCGACGTCCCAAAAACGACTGTCTACGAGTTGGCCTATCGTATTAACCAAAACGTCGAGACGATTCCGCGCGAGATCATCGAAAGGCCACCTTCGGCTGAACTGAAACCAGATCAGAAAGATCAGGACACGCTTCCGCCCTACGAAGTGCTCGACTCCGTGCTTCACCATTACGTGGAAGAAGGATCATCACTCGAAGAAATTCTGAAAAGGGGCTTTGATCCAGAATGCATAAAGTGGATCATAAAGGCCGTAAAGAAGAACGAGTACAAGAGAAGGCAAGTGCCGCCCGGCATCAAAGTGACCACAAAGGCCTTTGGATCTGGAAGGCGGATGCCGATCGCAACAAGATATGAGGATTAGGTCAACTACCATGGCCTAAAGGCCGTGGCTTGCGAACGGCTAAGCGAGACTAAACAGTTGGACTAGGGGGCAACAA
>CAYWZG010000078.1:0-11484 GCA_964462795.1 uncultured Methanotrichaceae archaeon | reverse complement strand
CCATTCATACCCGCGGTCTGCCCTGTCAAAGAGTCCTATAGCTGAGTAGTTACAACTGATCAACATATTCTACTATGATTTGGCCCCTAATTATAGGACGTCATAAATACTATAACGAAAGTGTTAAATAACATTTCAATAAAGAATTGATATGTGAGGATATGGCCCCATTAAGAAAGAGCGGTATGATGTTGACAGATGGTTCAAACGATGCCCTCGGCCAAGATCCACAGTTGGACTCGGTTGTTGAAAAGTTGATTAAAGATAATCTAGATCTTATTGTACTCTGTATGTTGAAAGATACCCCAATGTGTGGATATGACATAATCAAAAAAATATTTAAAGTTCACAATGTATTTTTGAGCCAGGGAACTGTTTATCCATTATTGTATTCTCTTAAAGAAGAAGGCATACTAAAGGCCGAACACAACAGAGGAAACATGAGGTCAAAAATGTATTCCATTACGGATGAAGGGATGCCCATGGTGGATGAACGGATAAACAACTTCGTTCAAGCAGGCGATTACTTTCTAAGTCAGATAATCGGGGGTGAAAGATGACTAAAACTTCAATAGATGGATTTAATGAGCTTTTCATGGGTGAAATACCAAAAGAATCGGTTATGTTAGTCACAGGGACAGAGGGCACTCTGAAATCTAGCGTGGTTCTCAACGTGATCTCAAACGCCCTTTCTGACAATGACGAACATGGATTGTACGTGACCTTGGAAGAGGATGAGGACAGCCTGCTCAGAACTATGAAAAGTGTTAATATTAAAAAGCCAAGCAGTCTTCACATATTCGATTACAAAGACATAAGATCCGAGTGGGGTGGCCAAGAGCTCGACATGGCCAAAATAACAGCAGATATGATCGATTATTATAAAGACAAATATGGTAGCTTCACAGTCTTTGCTTTGGACTCATTAAACGCATTTTATTCACTCACAAACCAGGCCAACATCAGAAAAAATATATATGACTTTTTCATGATGCTCCGGGACAAGAAATTAACTTCTGTCTTGATCCTGGAAAGCTCGAACCACCGTAATAAACTCGTTTGCGTCCAAGATCAAATGGGACAACCCGAACGCTATCTTGCAGACAGCATAATAGAATTGGGAATTGTGGAAAATCAAGAGAGAGTCAAGAGGTACATCCAGATAAAGAAGATGCGAGCCGTCAAGCACAAAATGGAGAAACATCAGCTGATCGTGGGTAAAGATGGTCTTTCAGTCCTAGGGCCCGTCTATTAAAATTTTACGATTATAGTGCTTAACGATACTTTTCGGACAAATGTCGAACTCATGAGAGTTCTACATTTTGACCTGTTCGTATCGTTAAGCACTATTCTGGCGAGAACCGATTAGACTCATCTGATCGGTTCTCGACTACAAATTCAGCACATTGCCCAAATGGATAAATCTCGTGTATGATTCGTAAGGTTGTGGTAACGGACTGCGATTCCAGGAATTTTCTGCAACGTTTCAGTCTAGCTTCTTCACTTCAACCCCTTCTGGAAGCTTGGAGACAACATCATGATCCGCCCCGATGAAGAGAATTCCGGTCTCGCCATCTTTCAGGGTGGCATCGATGGTCTTTGCGATGAATCGGTCTCGTTCCTCGATGAGACTGCTTTTCGCCCTCTCGTACTGATGAACCGCTTCGGCCCTCTCTTTTTCTGAAGGTGCACTTATTAGCCTCTTGATGAACTCGTACTCTTTCAAGAGAAGCTGTGGATTTTCCGTCGCCTCGATGGTTGCGCCCTTCGCGATCAGCTTCTTGATAATCCTATAGTTGCGGCTTCCCTTCTCTGCAGTATCATTGACGATTCTCACCCCAAGTTCGCCACCACAGGGAAGGCCATCCTGATATATCCTGGTCTTTTCGTATTCCAAGCCCAAGGTATCGATTTCAGCTTCGGCCTCTTTCCAGAAGTTTTCTATCTTCTTCCGGTTTTCTTCCCATTTCTCCTGCCCTATCTTGGCGATGCTTGCTTCTATCAGACCATCTTTCATGGACCCCATATCAGCCGGGCTGTGGACGATCCTTATCTGTATCAGCTTCCTCATCGAAGATACACCATCCACAAGAGATGGCGAATTAATCTATAAAAGTTATGTCCTGCTAGATCGTTGATTTATAGTCCCGAACGCCAAGTTTGACACTTATCTGATGCGTAGCGGTGATGTTAACCCAAGAAACTACAGGTCTTGTAAGCAGATGATTCCTCCAGTATACTGCATTACGTGTCAAGTCTAAGGTTCAGGACTATAGTCGTCTTCCCCGTCCATCACCATTCTTCGTCGTATTTCATGGACGGTACCCACCCGGCCGCGTTCCATATGGTATCGAAGGTGGACCGCAGAACCTGATCGAACTTGTACTTGGAAGATCCCAACGAATTTCTCTGGCACGAGAAGGGCATTGGTTGTAGTCGTAAAGGTTTTTCAGAAATTCAAGCAGAAATATGTGAACGATAGATTTCGCGTCCCCGTACACAATGAGAATCGTGCCTACAATACTGAAAAGCTGGGAGAAGAGATTGACAAATTGCTCGAACATGTTGTTCGCCATACGAATCTTTGTTGTTAGCAATGATGCCCCAACACTTAGATAATTTGCGCTCCGATCCGCTTAAATTCCTTCGTATCCAAAGGATACCCTGGTGATTTTGTTGATAGAGATTGAGACAGAGAAGAACATGCAGATCGTAGACATCACCTCGAAAGTCGAAGAGGCCGTCGACGCGAGCGACGTGCAAGAGGGAATCTGCCTGATCTACACAATTCATACCACCACTGGAATCGTTGTCAACGAGGCCGAAAGCGGTCTTATCCATGACATTTTAAGAAGGTTGGCCTCGCTAGTACCCACTGGTGAAGGCTATCTTCACGACAAGATCGATAGCAACGCACATTCCCATCTACAAGCGATATTGCTTGGAAATAGCCAGATCCTTCCGGTGATTGACGGAAAGCTCAACCTGGGGACGTGGCAAAAAGTCCTCTTCATAGAGCTGGACGGACCTCGACGCAGGAAAGTCTTGGTCAAAGTGATTCCAGAATGAATTAAAGAATTTCATGGGATTGAAAAAATTCCACAAGGGGTACAACACCAAAAAAGTCTGAAAGGAAGGGGCGCTTTTTTAGATCGGCGTTCCTGTGCTCAAAGTCAGCTCCCTGAAACCCTCGATTAGGACCTTAGTGATGGGGCCTGGCTTTCCATCTCCGATGACCCGGCCGTCTATCTTGGTGACAGGTCCCACTTCAGCTGCGGTTCCGGTGACGAAGATCTCGTCTGCAGTGTAAAGGTCAAAAAGTCCCAGATCAACTTCGCTGAGGCTGTATCCCTTTGACTCAGCAACTTCCAAGACCGCAAGCCTGGTTATGCCTTTCAAGTTGTTCATGGTGTGAGGCGTGAAGATCGCGCCGTTTTTGACGATGAATATGTTATCACCGCTGCCTTCAGAGACGTTGCCTTCAGCGTCCAAGAATATGGCCTCGTTGCCGCCTTTGATGTTGGCTTCGATCTTGGCCAAAATGTTGTTCAGATAATTGAGCGATTTGATGTTGGGTGGCAATGCGGCGGGCGAGTTTCTCCTGACTGTGACGGTGACTGCGGTAAGGCCGATTTCGTAAAGGTCGCCATACATTGCACCCCACTCCTGACTGATGACGATGACTGAAGCCTTAGGACACTTCAGTGGGTCCAGCCCAAGGTCTCCTTTGCCCCTGGTCACTATGGGCCTTATGTAAGCGTCCGATAGCTCATTTTTCCGGAGCGTCTCCAGGATCACAGAGCACATCACCTCTTCAGTTATGGGAACGTCCAGCATGATGGCTTTTGCAGAGTCGTAGAGCCTTTTCACATGATCTTCCAGCCTGAAGACCCTGCCGTTGTAGGCCCTTATCCCCTCAAAAACCCCATCACCGTACAACAGACCATGATCGTATACTGAAACCACCGCCTTTTCAGCGGGAACAAATTCTCCGTCGACGTAGACCCAATTCATAAGACATCCTCTACCTTAAACACTATTCTGGAAAGAACCAATCGATACTATCCGATAAGTTCCTGACTACATAGTCGAGAACCGATTAGATGAAACTAATCAGTTCTCGCCAAAATAGTGCTTAACGATACGATTAGGCCAAATCTCAAATGCTTACAATTTAGGGATTTGTCCGAAGGGTATCGTTAAGCACTACAAATCAAATCATTGCGACTCGTTCGAGATCCATCTCAAGAGATCTAGCGGAAACTTAACCTCCATCTTGGCTCATCTGTGGCCACATATATAACTTAATGTAGCCGGCAGCCCCATCCAGACGTGAAATGAGAAAACTGCACAGGGTTTGCATCACAAAAAAGGACCTGCGTAGAGAACGAGGATATCCACGTGTTAGTCCTCAACAGTCCTCATACGCGAGATCGCGACCAATTCCCGGAAAGGGCATTCCGATCGACGGATTTATTACATCAATCTGCTGAACCAATGAGCCACATCTTTGGCGGTGTTGAATCTATGATAAGACTTGGTTTTGTGGTCGCTGAGTTCAACAGGGATATCACCTACCAGATGGAAATTCTGGGCAGGGAACATGCGGAATTTTTAGGCGTTGAAGTTGCTCGCACGTTGCGGGTTCCGGGGGTTTACGACATGCCTCTTGCTGTAAAGAAGCTGCTCACCCAGGAAGATGTAGACGCAGTGGTAACTATAGGTTGCGTCATCCAGGGCGAGACCGGTCACGACGAGATTGTGGCCCAGCAATCTTCCAGAGCGATTATGGACCTCGCACTGGAGTTCGATAAGCCCGTAACACTGGGCATATCCGGCCCCAAGATGTCCAGGATTGATGCCCATCGCAGGATGGATTACTCCAAGAGGGCTGTTGAGGCTGCAGTCAAGATGGTAAAGCGGCTTGAAATAGCCGACGGAGGATGAGATTGTTGGTGTCCAGAAGATTGGCTTCGATTCCTGAGTCCACCACCATGAAGATCTCGGCCATGGCAAAGAAACTCAACGCTGCCGGTCTTGACGTGATAGATCTGGGCGTAGGTGAACCTGACTTCGACACACCGAATAACATTTGCGATGCCGTCGTCGATTCGATCCGAAAAGGCAATACCCATTACGTCCCCACGCCAGGGATACCCGAATTGAGGGCTGCCATCGCAGAGAAGCTCTACAACGAAAACCATATCGAAGTTGAGCCTAACCTGGTATCGGTGGTTCCTGGGGCAAAAATGGCCATATTTGCCGCGATCCAATCAATGCTGGACGAAGGTGACGAATGTGTCCTGATCGGTCCATCTTGGGTGAGCTATGAACCTTGCGTGAACTTTTCTGGCGGGCAAGTCCGATGGGCCCAGGTGGACGATGAGTTCATGCCCTTCAACCTTGCCGAGTCCATAACGCCCAAGACGAAAATGATCCTGGTCAACTCACCCTCAAACCCGACAGGCGCAGTATTTGGCCGCCGAGTTCTAGAAGAGATCAGGGATTTGGCTTTTGATCACGGCCTTTGGGTACTCTCAGACGAAATATACGAGAAAATCGTCTATGGTCAAGAGCATCTTTCCATAGGCTCGTTTCCTGGGATGGAAGAAAGGACTGTTACCGTGAACGGTTTCTCTAAGTGTTATGCAATGACCGGATGGCGGCTGGGCTACCTCGCAGGACCTCAAGAGATCATGAAATGGGTCAACAGGATACTTTCCCATTCGGTCTCTCATGCCACCACCTTCGTTCAGTGGGCAGGAGTTGAGGCGCTGAAAGGGCCGCAGAATACCATCAATTCTATGGTCACTGAGTTTAGGGGGCGAAGAGACCTCCTCGTCGCGGGCCTTAGGGATTTGGGGATCAAGTGTGCCCTTCCGGGCGGTGCATTTTACGTATTTCCAGACGTCTCGGAGTTTGGAGGCGGCGACGTGTTTTCAGAGCGGCTTTTGAGCGAGGCCATGATCGCTGCCGCTCCAGGATCGGCTTTCGGGCCAGGCGGCACAGATAACGTCCGAATGTCTTACGCCACATCGCAAGATCGGCTGAGAGAATCTCTGGACCGGATGGAAAAGATGCTGGGCTAAAGAAGGAATATCATCCTTTCAAAGCTATAGTGTTTAACGATACCTTTCAGACAAATCTCCAACTCGTAAGAGTTTGAGATTTAGCCTATTCATATCGTTAGGCACTAATCTCTCAAGAACCAATTAGTTTCATCTAATTAGTTCTCGAAGCCCTTCGATTTTTATCGATAAGTATTCTATATTTTTTCATCTGAGATCCGGTTTAGGATCTTATTTGAACATATTCTTATTTTCAAAGATATCTTATTTTTCGAAGTTTGTCCTTCAGCTCGCCAAAAAACAACGCACTCTACTTAACCTGAATTATGTACCCCGCATCCTGGATCAATTCTGAGATCAGAGCGATGTGATCGTGCGACCTCGTCTTGACTTCGAGATCGAGTCTGGAAACGAAGATGGGAAGATTTTTTCCGCCCCTGACATGATGTATGTGGAGCACGTTTCCGCCTTCTTTTGCCACCAGGTCGAGAAGATTTGCGAGGGCGCCTGGAATGTCCTCTATGCAGACCGAAAACCGCATGATTCTGCCATTTCGAAGAAGCCCTTGCCTTATGATCCTGTTTAGGAGGGGTGCATCCACGTTTCCGCCACTTATGACAGAACCACCTTGCTTCCTTTCGAGGGTTCAATTCGACCCGATAAGAGTGCTGCTAAGGGCACTGCGCCCGCACCCTCTGCGAGAATCTTCTTTCTGTCAAGAAGTGTGAGAATTGCGGCTGCGATTTCGTCTTCTTCCACCAGAACTATGTCGTCGACCTTCTCTTGAATGATTATATAGTTGATCTCTCCAACCTGTTTTACGGCAATTCCATCTGCAATGGACTTTTTGGAATCTGCCAAGACCCTCTTTTCCTCGATGCAGGCTTGAACCGCCGATGGGCAGGCTTTGGCTTGGACTCCTATTATCTTCGTCTGGGACCTAATCGACTTTGCGGCGGTGGCAATTCCGCTGATAAGGCCGCCGCCTATAGGAACCATAATATAATCTGGGTCAGGGAGATCTTCGAATATCTCAAGGCCGATGGTCGCCTGGCCTGCGATTATTTCTTCATCTTCGTAACAGCGCGAAAGACCCCGGTCAGAAGAAAGGGCATAAAGGCGTTACGAGACCTTCCGCAAAACCAGATAAACAAGTAGACGTCACGACAGATCGATGTCCTGATTGTGGATCTGAGCTTGGTGATCCTTTTAGAATCGAGTCAAAAATGATTGAGGAGATTCCTGAGCCGCAACCCGTTATCGTGACCGAATACAAAATTGCACACTACACATGTCCATACTGCCAAAAAGAAGTCGTTGCAACTGATGCAGATTGTCCAAAAGAAGGCACGTTCGGTAACAACACGATTGCCCAAACGGCACTACTGAAATATGAGGATCGATTGCCTCACAGAAAAATCCAGAATGCACTGAAACGACAGTATGGATTAGTGATCTGTCCTGCCACGATACTTGATCTCACTCGCCGTGCTGCCGATTCGGTTCAATCGGAATACGAAGCGATTCTGGACCGAATACGCAATGCTTCGATTCTGGGTCGTGTCCGTGAATCATTGAAAATCACCAGCATACAACCGAATGGGTAACGTCACAGAAATGGGCTTCCCGTATTCGTTTTTCCAGATTTTCGTCAATGACCGACACCCACGACCCGAAATCAAGAACAAGGAGATCATCAACGCCTACGTCCAAATGGTTGGAATCATCGTCGGGTTCTACTTCGGAGCCAAGACTGCCATGGCCAGGATAGGGGCCGACACAGAATATCACCCTAAGATCCCAGACGTCCAAAAAGGCGACAAAAGATCTGAAAGTCCCATGGAAACGCGAAATGAGATCTAAGTCAAAAAACGCATCCTGCTACAAGTAGCGGGATGTTCAATTTAAAATTAAAGATATCTTATAAGAAATAATTATATGTGGTATATAATTTTAATAATATATAGATTGTCAGTTCTTGCTAGCGTAGACCTTGCCCACATAACCGCTGGCCTCGTGATACCAGGCCAAGGAGTGCCCAGCCGGGCGGCGCCACCTGAGACCAGATGCGCCAGGCGAGCCCTTCGGCCAAGGGCACGCACAAAACTCAAGACCCTAGCGCCGCAGCTCGAAAAGGGCGACGACGAGTCCTGAAAACAAGAGACAGGGAACGCATCTAGCCATTATTGATGGATCAATAGGTAATCATTAGTACAACTACCGCACCTATGAGTGGGTTGGCCTTTAGAAATGAGGAAAAGAAAGCTTGAGATGAAATTGGAAGGGCTAGAGGGATTCTTGAGCCCTGATCCTCGAAAAGAACAGTATGCTACCCCATCGTCCGTGGCTTCCGAGCTGCTTTACTGGGCTCTCATGATGGGCGACCTTGAGACGGCTTGCGATCTGGGCTGCGGTACAGGAACACTTGCCATTGGAGCCGCCCTTCTGGGGTCTCGATCTTTTGGCATCGAACTGGACCCTCTTGCCCTCGATATAGCTAAAGAGAACGCATCCAAAATGGGTGTCCAGGTCGACTTCATCAGAGGTGACATCGAATCAATAGCCTTGAAAAAGGTCCCGACAGTGATAATGAACCCCCCCTTTGGGGCTCAAAAGGGGAGCAAAGGAGATCGAGCCTTTCTCAGAAAGGCGATCGAGATCGGGGGCGTTATTTACTCTATACACAACGCAGGAAGCGAAGGGTTCATTAAACGGTTCGTAGAACCCTGTAAGGTCGAAGAAGTTCGCAAAATCGCCTTTCCGCTGAAAAGATCCTTTGAATTTCACAGCAGAGATGTTAAGATTATAGAAGTTGAGCTTTACAGAATAGTTTGCAAACAAAGATAAGATTATGTGTAGGTGAAACCTGAAATGGAATGTTTTGTGCTTCCAGGTGACATCGTCGGGACGGCAGAAGAGTTTGGGCCCGACGAAGGCACCTATATCGAAGGCGGATACATCCGCGCTTCAACCCCTGGTCAAATCCTGGTTGATCGCAAAAACCGGTCTGCAAAGATCATCCCCGTAGCTAACGTCCCGCAAGCCATTTCCATGGGCGACGTGGTTGTGGGCAGAGTCACTGATATGAAAGAGAGCTTGGCGATAGTCCGCCTTACCTTCAAGAAGGGGCATGAATCCAGGCCGCTTTTCAACACTGAAGGGGTGCTCCACATATCTCACGTCAAGAAATCTTATGTCAAAGACATACGCCAGGTTTTGGGGTTAAGAGACATTGTCAAGGCCAAGGTAATCGATAGACGGAACAATTCCTTTGGCATTTCCATAGTGGACGAAGACCTTGGAGTGATCAAAGCATATTGTGGCAGGTGTGCTGAAGAGCTCCACCTAAAGGATGGAAAGCTCACCTGTTCCAAATGCGGCCATGTCGAAAACCGAAAGTTGAGCAAAGATTTCGGGCTCGGAGTGATCAGATGAATATAAAGATTCTCAAGAGGACTGACGATGAGGTTCACGTTGAGTTTGAGGGAGAGAGCCACACCCTGCTCAATCTCCTGAGAACTGAGCTTCTGGAGGATGAGCGAGTGATATTGGCTACTTATAACGCCAAGTTCCCCACCATGAGCGAGCCCATTTTCCGGCTCAAGACGAGTGGTGCAGACCCAATTGAGCTGATGAGGGATGCGGCCATCAAAATAGCTGACCTATGTGACGAGTTCAAGCTCCAGTTCGAAGCCGCGGTGGAATGATCGAGATAGACGGATCTTTCGGTGAGGGCGGAGGCCAGATAGTCCGAACCGCAGTTGCCTTCTCCGCAGTCACTGGAAACCCCGTCAGAATCGAGAATATCAGGGCAGATCGGCCAAACCCGGGCCTTTCGCCCCAGCACGTCAAGGCTATTTTGGCCTTGGCCGAGATTTCCGATGCCAGGGTTGAGGGTGCAAAGCCCCGATCTCTTGAGATAACCTTCAGACCTGGCAAGATTAAGAGCGGGTCCTATGAGATAGATATCGGAACTGCAGGGAGCGTTACCTTGCTAGTTCAGTGTCTTCTGCCCGCTTTGATCCATGCAGATAAACCTTCGGTTCTGAAAATCCGGGGTGGAACCGATGTCAAATGGTCTCCTTCCATCGATTATCTATCTTGGGTGGCCCTCCCTGCATTCGCCCTCTTTGGGGTGAAGGCAGATATTGAGCTTATTCAGCGTGGATATTACCCACGAGGTGGCGGGATTGTCGTCTTGAGGACGACTCCTGGAAAGCTCAAATCCGCAAATATAGATATCATCCCCAAAAATGTGGAGGGCGTATCCCATTGTTCCAACCTGCCAGATCATGTGGCAGAAAGACAAAGGAAAGCTGCAATCCAGGTGTTGGAAGAAAAAGGGCACAAGGTTTCGATCGAGACGGAAGTTTTGAAGCTTCCGTCCACGGGAAGCGGTATCACCCTATGGTCCAGCCACAAGGGCGCAAGCTTTCTTGGCGAACGCGGCCTTCCCGCAGAGAATGTTGGATCTTCTGCCGCAAAGGAGATGGTCCTCGAACTGGGTTCGAAGGCAACAGTGGACGCGCATCTTGCCGACCAGTTGATCCCTTACTTGGCTCTTGCAGGGGGCAAGTACACCACTCGTGTTCTTTCCCAACATGCAAAAACTAACATCTGGACGGTCTCTCAGTTCCTGGACGCTGAGATATCCATAACTGAAGGTGACGTGGTCACGGTTCAGGCAGATATCTAGATGAGACATCTGGCCAGAAAGCTCTATGCCAGGATCATCTTTTGGCCTGGTGCGTCAGAACTCAATTTACAGCAAATTCGGCACACTGCCCTGAACTCTGTGCGTTCTGGACAATCCTAAAGTTTGCCATGTGTTTTAAGCTGGGACTTGATGTACTCGTTAACCTTGCACCCCTTGAAAACGCCAGCGTGGCCTTCGCAGAGCAGGTCTGCCTCAAGGTCCAAAGAGCTTCTCCATGGACTTTGCCCATTGATCTATGTGTCAACTACCCGCCACTAAAGTGACGGGCATGTAATGTGCCCTGGTTGACCAGATCCCCGATCGAGGAGTTTTACAAGATCGGGAGCCAATACGAAAGAATTTATAGTCAAGAACCGATTAGATAACACTAATCAGTTCTCACCAAAATAGTGCTTAACGATATGAATAGGCCAAATCTCAAACTCTTGCGAGTTAGAGATTTAGCTCAAAGGTATCGTTAAGCACTATAGTTACCCTGGAATGCCGCCTCAGTTTCAGGCTCTAAGGGTGCCGGTTAAACAGTCCTGGGAGGTAGGGACAGTGCTTGCACCATACAAACCTTTCAGTATCAGATCGAGAGGAAGCCGAATTCCGGGATTGACTCCATCAAGTCCGGATACGCATAACTCCAAAAAAAGGAGGTAAACTCTATGTTAGTTTACGTAAAAAACCAATACGGAAAACCGCTAATGCCCTGTA
>CAYWZG010000077.1:0-11504 GCA_964462795.1 uncultured Methanotrichaceae archaeon | reverse complement strand
GGCCCCGAAGCATACCCCGTCCTTTAGGGCGGGGTGGGCCGCACGCAATTTGATTCCGAAATTTTGTTCATTCCCTGGAACTTAGACGCAGGAGGAATAAGCAGAACCTGGAACAGAGAACATACCACGACGCATTAAATAATTTCAATCAATTGCTTGATAGGATAGATTCTTTCGAGATGCCTGTAAAGAAAAGATTGATGAGAATTAAAGAATTATGGGCAAATCTTACAAAATTTTACTTCGTGGACGGTGCCCCAGCTACAAATAACGACATAGAAAATTATTATTCGACAAGCCTCAAGACTCACAGTAAAAAACAGTTGCGGACTCCAGGAATTGAAGTGCAAATGAAGCTTTCTGCTTTGAAAAGGGCAGGGATGTTTGGACGACCTGAAAAAACGTTAATTGAAGCCTTCTTAATGTTCTTCCCGTTCCTAGATCCTGGGTGATGACAAATCGTTCTTATAATTCTCAATTCAACTAAAATAATTAGCGTGAGCTGACCAACTTTGAGTGAATGCAATGAATAATATAAGTTAAAGATATATTTTAACTTGTGATAATTTGATACATACCTCATGTTTACGGTCACTTCAACAATATAGGCAAGAAGCGAAGGGGTATTTTGCGCTCAATATCTGAAAATCACTCGATTTTTAGATAGTGCCCGAATGGTGAACGAATGGTGATTTGTGGACATAAGGGGGACAACTACTATAAATATATTTGACATAAATGTGTTTACGTGTCTTTCACTGGTTTTGCGCTCTCAGTAGCCTTCAAGCACATAACTTCTCGCAGGCGCCAAACCCTGCTTTCTGTCACAGCGGTAACCTTGGCCGTATCAATTTCCCTCATCTTCACATCGCTTGGAACCGGATCTCAAGAGCTACTTTCCGACATCGTGGAAGAGAAGCTTCCTCACGTGACGATCGCGCCAGAAGAAGAGGAAAAGTACATCCACCTCTACAGGGGCCTTCTTTCGAGAGCGTCATCAATAGAAGGAGTAAAGTCAAGCTCAGTCTCGCTTTCGACCCAGGCCACCGTCTCGTTCAAGGACAAGAACAAGAACGCCTTCCTGAGAGGGGTAGTGCCCAAAGACGAAGACGCCATCTACAAAATAAGCGAATCAATGGTCCAAGGCGACTTTTTCGACATACAAGATGGAACGAACGTCGTAATCGGGATCAAGCTGGCAGAAAAACTGGAGACGAAGATCGGTGATGAGGTCGAGATCAGCTTTCCAAGAGCCAAGACGACGTCCCTTCAGGTGGTCGGGATGTTCGATACCGGAACTCCCCTAGACGAAAGCTTCGCTTATGTCTCACTCAAGACGGCAAGAGACTTTCTGGACGAAGGCAACGTGATAAATTCTCTTGAGCTTCGGATCTTTGACATAAACGAGGCCGAAAGAATCGCAAAGGAGATCGACTATCTGGGGTATGATGCCAAAAGCTGGCAAGAGAACAATCCCGAGATTGTGAGGTCGATTAACGTCGGGGGTTTTTGGAGGAGTCTGTCCATCTTCTTTGTGATGATCATAGCAGCTTTTGGGATTGCTGCCATCATGAACATGCTCGTCTTCGAAAAGACCCGCGAGATAGGGATGCTCCTTGCCCTTGGGGGAAATAGCGCGTCTATCCTGAAGATATTCATTTACGAAAGCGGCATCTTGGGGTTGATAGGAGGTGCCGTGGGCTGTGTTTTCGGCATCGTTTGCATCCTTCTTTTAGGAAGTTTCAGGTTCCAGATAACCGCAGGCGGAAGAGAGCTAAGTTCGATTCCTCTCGTGATAGATCCCTGGAACTTTCCGACCTACGTGATCCTGGCCTTGGCTTTGAGCATCGCTGCAGGCGCTTATCCTGCCTACAGAGCTTCAAGGCTCGATCCAGTCGAGGCGCTCAAAGGGTCAGAAGCTGGGTCTTCGTCGCTTAGGATATGGCATGCTGGGCCCTTGGAAGAGCGGTTTGCATGCCGTTGCATCTCTTTTGGCTATGAGGCTGCGATCGCAGTAAGGCACATTCTTTCCAACAGGAAAGGAACTGCCTTCACCCTACTCTCGGTGGGGATTGCCGTGGGCGTAATCATCATGTCTTTGGGGCTCACTCAAGGCGTGATCACCGAGATCATAGCAACTACCGTCGAGAAGAACCCTCACCTCTACATCGAGCCCAAGGAAGACGAAGATTACATCCACCTCTACAGAACTTTGACCCGGATTGTCTGGGAGCACCCTGGAGTTGTGGCCGCGTCTCCAAGGCTGATAGGTCAAGGCGCGGCCCAACATCGTGATAACGTCGAAGGGGTCGAATTTGTTGGCGTCGATCCGGGTCCTGAAGAGCTGCTCATGAACGTCCAAAGGTCCGTCGTTGTGGGCGATTTTTCAGAGCTAAAGTACAAGAAACGGTCTGCTTTTCTGGGGATTGGGCTTGCCGAAAACCTGGATCTGAGGCCGGGCGAAAGCTTCGACTTAGTTCTCAAGGATAGATCTGTCAGGCTCAAGGTGGCAGGGATCATAGAGAAGGGCACAGTCAAGGACTCAAACCTGGTCTACATACCTCTTGAGACTGCACAGGATTTGGTGGGCGAAGGCGATGTAGTTTCCGAGATCGGGGTTCGGCTCGATAACTTCGAAGAGGCTCCAAAGGCTGCAGCCGAGTTAGAAGAGAAGCTCAACTACGTCACCAGTTCCTGGCAGGAGTTCAGCAGAGAAATTGCAAGGTTCGTCGGAACTCAGTCCAGGATCAACTTGATCTTCTATTCGATGATCCTTGCGATATCGGGATTTGTCATAGCCAACACCACAATCATGATAATCAGCAGGCGGACCCGCGAGGTTGGGATATTGATGGCGATGGGCGCAACCAGAAGGTCTATACTGGAGATATTCGTCCTCGAAAATCTGTTATTGAGCTTGCCAGGCGGGCTTTTGGGGATTGGAATCGGCCTCGTTGCGGCAAAGCTGATAGCCAGATACGGGCCAGAGGGTTTTGGCGGGGCTGAGCTCTCCTTCTCGCTTAGCCCTGCTCTTATGGTTTACGCGGTCCTCTTCGCCCTGGTTTTGAACTTCTTTGCCAGCATATATCCTGCCTACAGGGCTTCAAGGCTCGATCCAGTAGAGGCGATAGCTTCGGATTGAGTGGATTGAGTCTGTTGAAAGTATAGTCGAGAACAAATTAGATGATTGTTGAAGGCATCGTTGGCGGTTTGAAGACGCCCTTTTCGGTTATGATCCCGGTGACTTTCTCAAGAGGCGTTGCATCGAAGGCAGGATTGTAGACTTTGACGTTGGGTGGTGCGAGCAATTTCGCCCCAAATCGTCTCACTTCGTCTGGGTCCCTCTCTTCGATCGTCACCTCTTTTTCCGTCCTCTCCAAGTCGAAGGTCGATAGAGGTGCTGCCACGTAGAAAGGAATCCCATGGGCCTTGGCAAGAACTGCATGTGTGTAGGTTCCAATCTTGTTGAAGACCGCATCCTTCGTGATCCGGTCTGCGCCCACGATCACCTTGTCCACTAGGCCCTGACGCATCACCATCCCCGACATGTTGTCGCAGATCAATGTTACGGAAATTCCGTCTTCCATCAGTTCCCAGGCGGTAAGACGGCTCCCCTGGTTGAGTGGCCTTGTTTCACAGGCGTAAACCTGGATATTCTTTCCTTGAGCTGCGGCAGATCTGATCACGCCCAAAGCCGTGCCCCAGCCGACACAGGCCAACCGTCCCGCGTTGCAGTGGGTCAGAACTGTGTCGCCATCTTCCAAAAGATTCGCTCCAACCTCGCCCAGGGCCTTGTTCACTTCGATGTCCTCTTGGGCGATCCTTTCGGCCTCTTTGAGGGCAATTTTTGCGATATCCTCGGCTGAATCAAGATTTCGATTTCGATCCTGATCCAGTGCCTTTAAGACTCGATCCACTCCCCAGGAGAGGTTCACAGCTGTGGGCCGGGACCTTTTTATGATCTCTGCCGCCTTTTCGATATCTTCAGTCTGATCTTTTGGCCGCTTTGAACTGGATCTCACGGCTGCGAGGGCCACTCCATAAGCTCCGGCAGCGCCCAAAGCAGGCGCGCCTCTAACCTTCAAGGACGATATGGCTTCGATAAGGTCTGGGATCGTTTTTACCTTAATCTCCACCAAGCTTTCTGGAAGAAGGGTCTGGTCGATCATCCCGATGGCTCTCTCTTCCAGGTCCCACCAGATCGTCCTCATCCTTTCATCTCCATTTCATCTACGCATCACGGTCTTGACGGCGCCATCTTGGACGACCAAGAGCTGATCTACATTCTCGAAGATCCCATGTTCTACCACCGCCGGGAGACTTGAGAGCTTTGTTGCAAGCGCGGCGGGATTCGTTATGGTTCCGAAATAGGCGTCGATCACGAAGTTTCCGTTGTCGGTTATGACCGGCCCGTCCTTCATCTTGGCCTGGCGCAAGACGGGTTCACCCTTCATATCCTTTATTTTGGAGGCGACAAGCTTCGCTGCAAACGGCAGGACTTCTATGGGTATTGGCGCGTCCAAAACGTCCACATATTTTGAAGTGTCTGCCACGATCACGAACCATTTGGCAGACTGGGATACCACTTTCTCCCGCGCGTGAGCACTGCCACCGCCCTTTATCGTGACCAAGTTGCGATCGATCTGATCTGCCCCGTCGATGGCAATGTCGAGCGCTGGATGCTGATCCAGGCTGGTTATGGGAACTCCACTGGATATGGCAAGCTCCTGAGCCTGGTAAGATGTGGGGACGCCCATGATCTCAAGGCCCGCGTCTACCATCTCTCCGATCTTCTTGATGGTCCAGGCCACGGTCGATCCGGTTCCCAGACCCACGACCATCCCGTCTCTTACAAGTTCTGCTGCAGCTTCGCCCACGGCCCTTTTTTCTTCAAGGTTGGAATCAGGTGTTCTCATGGAAAACCACCTCACTTTAGAATCTCGCTCTTCACCGTGGTGAAGATTGGCCCTCTCACGTCGATCTTTCGCTTGTGGCTGGTGATGTGCCGCTCCAATGCAGGGTCGAGCTTCAGGTTGATCTCGCCTGGGCCTCGAATGATCCGCACCCTGGTCTCAGATCCTTCGCCTTTCTGGGCGGCGTCTTCGATCTCGCTTGCGGCCTGGTTTGCAAAGGCGTCTATGAACCTGATGCCAGAAGAGACTCCGTTATCGAATGCCTTCTCCCACTTGGGGGTATGCGGAACGCCCACGATATTGTCTTTGTACACCAGCACCTCGTTCTGGTAGGCTGGACCACAGAGCTTTGTGTTCTCTTCTGGCTCTACCACCGAGACTTCGACTTCTCTTCCGTAAAGTTCGCCTTTCCAGGCCGAAAACTCGCAGGGTGAGGGTGTATCGCCCTTCTCTTCGCAGACTTTGACGACTGCTCGGTAGATCGCTATGCCCTCTTCAGTCTGGGGCTCACGTTCTACCCGGATCATCTGGGCCATCTCTCTTTGGGTCAGAGGTAATTCGGCCTGGAACTGGGGGTAAGATAACGCTCTTACGTCATTTGAGTCGTAAAGTATCATGGCGAGCCGCTCGACTCCCAACCCCAGGTTCATCACGGGGCAGGATATGTCGTACTTGGACAAGGCAGTTGGCGAATAGATCCCAAATGTGGCAACTTCGACCCAGCCAGTGTCGTATTTTGTGTTCGAGCCCACAAGTCCAGGGTGGTAGGCGTAAACTTCAATCTGGGTATCAGGAACGTAATATTTGCTCCTCTTGCCGTCCGGCAAGAACTTGAATTTCTCAAACCCGAATTGGCTGAGCAGTCCATCTGCCACAGCTTTTCCGTCGTCAACGCAAACGTCTTCGTCCATTATGACGCAGCTTGCGGAATGATAAGTCATGAGCCTCGCGGCATCTTCGGATTGTTCACGCCTGAAACATTTGTCGACAGAAAAGAGCTTCACAGGAAGACTTGCCATCTCCTGGAGACTTGAAAGAGATAGGAACCAGCCCGAGGTCATGTGGCTTCTAAGAGTTCTCGTGGTGGCGACTGGCTTTAATTCTTTAAACTCGGGGAAGACCTCTTCGAGAAGGGTAGATATGAGCGCGTCTGAGGCGTTCAGCGCTTGGGATACGTCGTGGACCAGATCGTCGCCTTCAACAACCCCTTTCTTGTATCCGTGAAGGATCTGTCTGATCTCTTCTACCTCTTCTTGGGCGATGTCTCTATCCAGAAGCTCTTTCATCTGGTCGATCCTATCGTCAGAGATGCCAATGTCAGGTCTTGGCAGCCCGGCCAGGTAGAAACATCGATCCAGCACTGCCAGGGCCTCGCTGCCAAACTGCTTGTAAACTTCTTTGTCTTCCACGATTAAGGGGTTCATGGCCTCGTCGAAACCAAGCCTGAGGTAAGCTTCCCTGAGCCTTCTTATGACCTCGAATATGGGGTGCGGTCTCCCAAAAGAGCAGGCGCGTCTGGGGTAGCTGTCGTTCAAGGCGGGTTTTGCGATGTAATCTCGTCCTCGCTGCCAGGCATCGTTGAAATCCTCGCTGGCAGCTTCCCTAATCTTGGCTGGATCGAATTTCATGAGTGGGGGATTAGAAAGCTACGCATCTTTAAGGCTTTTGGGGGCTAAGCGAGGACCTTAAGAGGACAGTTTGGGCAAAGGGGGCGAAGGTAGGGTCTATGGTGTACGCGCGGTTTTTCGGCGCCGCTCTCGGAAATCGCTTTCCATCGAAACATTTTTCACATAATGGCAAAACGCCTATTTGGGACCTTCTGATCCGGTCTTGGCGGTGGCGATGACTCACGACGGCCGCTGGGATCATAAGCCACCTACCCACCTGGTGAGGTGCCGAAGAGATTTGCAGAGCTTCTGCGAGATGCGTCCCAGTCCATGATCATCGTCCCAAGTCTCAGTACTTGTTATTGTATTAATATTTATTAACTGATTTTAGTCGGCCGCAAACTCAAGTTGAGTTGTTGAAGTCGAATACTTAGATGGAAATTTTTTCAACAGCGATTCAAAGCGTGGGTCATCACGAATGGCTTCTAGGTCTGGATCTCTGCTAGCCCAATCAGGCCCCATCTGATTTTTCTTTAAAGCGGTTTCGAGCAATTTTAGAGCGTTATCTTTATTCCCTGATATGGCCTCGAAACAAGCCCGATTGTATTCAATTTCGTTTTCCATCAAATCGTGGGCGATTTTGATTTGCTCTTCATATCTATCATCCTGACCACGTTTTTTGTAACAAGAAGCAAGTGATAACCGAGCCGCTGCAAACTTGGGATCAATCTCAATTGCCTTTTTAAAGGCCGTGATTGCCTCATCATATATTTCTTTGTGCTGATAAACATTTCCAAGACCGTTCCAAGCAGGAGAAAAACTTGGGTCAATATCAATAGCCTTCTTATAAGCTTCTAGAGCTTTAATGTCGCAATCTTCGCAATTTTTGTGACTATAAACATTACCGAGACCGTGCCATGAATTGACCGAATTAGGCTTTAGTTTAATCCTATTCTTATAAGCGTTAATAGCATCATCATATTTATGTACATCAAGATATATATTACCTATTCCATGCCAAGGTTCCGAATATTTGGAATCGATCTCTAACGCTTTATTATAGGCTTTAATAGCCTCCTCAAAACGACCGAGGCTATGATAGACATTTCCCAAATTGTTCTGAGAATATGCAAACTTAGGATTAATATTGATCGACATATTGTAAGCCTCAATGGCATCCTCATATCGGCCCAAATTAACATAGGCGTTACCTAAACCATTCCAAGAGTCTGCTGAATCTGGATCGATATCTATAGCTTCCCTGTAAGCCCTAATAGCATCCTCATGGTGACCCTGCTTGACATAGACATTACCGAGACCGATCAAAGGATAAGCTAACTTAGGTTTAGTCAAAATTTATCGCCTCTGAATCTGATTTGTAATCAACAGCATAACGAAACATTTCTTTAGACTTTTCAAGTTCATTTTTTTGGTAGTAAATAATGCCAAGCTTATAGAATAAATCAAAAATGGGCTCATAATACTTCTCAATTTTCGAAACTTCGATGCAATGAACTCGGGCACCTTCGAGATTCACCATTCGCCCGGTCCAAATATACTGATGATAACTATCGAGAGCATTGGTATAAAGCTTAAACCCCTCCCAAGTTCTTGTCGATTTAGCCGCCGGTAGGTTCGGCCATAAGTCTTTAGCAATTTTGAAGGCCATATCCATAATTAAAGTTGGTATTTGCTTGACTTTGTCACATTTCAGATTCAATCGCCAAATCGATAACTACCGATCCCGTGTTGCCACACAGATAACGAGTCGTTTTCTTATTACGTTTCAATCTGCCTGTATGCATGCGGTGGCCACCACAGGTTTAAGGTTTGCTCGGTAGGTTGTAACTGTCTAATCTGACAAAGTCAAGTTTGGTAGTCATATGTAATTCTACGGCTAACTTCCCAAACGCTAACTTCGCTGTTTTTTTCCATACTAGCTACTAGGCGAAATAACGATCCGTATTTTTGTAAACTCCCACATATAATGCAATTTTGCGGACCAATATTGATGGGCCATAGACGTTTGAGGTTTATAAGCAATTGACCAAGAGGCAGTGATGTTCCAGCTATATCTATCGATCCCATACCAGCGATGCCGATATCTAAACTTTCGTTTGATTTTGCCAGTTCAGGAAACGTAGCATTGCTAGTACCCGCTCTCTCACGCATACTTACAGGACTCCGATCCTCAATTGTGCTAGTAAAACGTTCTTTCCGAGAGGTTTTTTCGGAGAAAGGTGTAGCTTCAAATTCTTCAAGGTCCACCTGGTAAATTTGGGGGATCCTCTGTAACTCCACTTTAAGTGAATCAGAGATAGCTCTGCCGTCGTACTTGCTGTCACTAGTTGTGTTGTCAAAGGGTGAAATTTTCAATCCTTCACTTTTGCACATCCATATAATAAGTAAAAATAAAAAAATTATGATTATGCTAAATATGGAGATTTGTACTATAAAAAATGTTAGATCACGCCAAATATCCAAATCAGTTTTAATAGCATCTAAATCGATAACCTCAGCTCGGACCAGACCACTCAGCACCAAACCTGCTGAGATAATACCCTGCACTACTACTAAGACAAATAACATTACTGTTAGCGAGATTGTCAATCGTTCCCGCATGAATACTCTCCTTCAGAAACGAGTGAGTCACTCCTTCTACTTTATCCTTTCACCCTCGATCCCCCTGGCAGCAGGAAGCTCACGATCTGGTCAACGGAGGCGCTGGGCCTGAGGCATCTCTGCTCCTCCTTCCACTCGGCTAAGGGCCCGTAGCGAAATAACTTACGCATAAACGTCTAAGGCCATTATATGAAAACGACATGAAGCAGCCCCAGTATAATAATTATACAACACTCATATGGCAAGGTTATTTCCTCACGAGCCCTAAAGATCGATAAATCCTCTTCGCCAGGCCCTCGACGCCAGCCCCCGCCCTCCGCCTCACCGCCGAGACCGGGCCGCCGATGAGCTGGTCCCTCGCAATCCCCGTGGCGAGGCCGACGGAAACGCCCCGAAAGCGCCGCCGCTCGCCCCCGGATCACGGAGGCGCCATTCTTGGTGGACTCACCGATTTTCGTCTCTCGGTAATCATTAAATAGCATCTCATTAAGAACTTTAGAATTGACCGTGTACGCGATGGACGTCGGGAGGGAAATTGGCATGAAAGCGATAGGAATTGTAGGGAGTCCCAGAAAGAACGGTAACGTCGATCGGTTGGTCCAGGCCGTATTGGACGGAGCCGAAGAGGCCGGATACGAGATCAAGAAATACAATCTCAATGAGATGAATTACTCGGGCTGCCAGGCGTGCAACTACTGCAAGAGCCACGAAAAGTGCAGGCTCGACGACGATCTATCAGAGCTGTTGGAGGACATAACGCAGGCCGATGCGGTCGTATTTGGGTCGCCAATATACTTTTACCTCTTCACCGGGCAGTTCAAGCTGATGGAGGATCGGATGTATTCGTTCATCGATCCAGAGTTCAACTCTCGCCTGAGTCCCGGAAAGAAAGCCGTAATCGTGACAAGCCAGGGCAATCCGGACCTTGCAGCTTTTGAAAAAGCAACTTCGGACTTCGGAGGGATTCTGGAACTTCTGAGATTTGAAGTGGCCAAGATCATCTGCATGGCGGACGGAAACGCGCCGAATGCGGTCCTTGAGAAAAAGGATCTTCTGGATAAGGCGAAGTCCGTCGGATCGGCCCTTTGAAACTCCTATAAATCGAGCTGAAAATCTGGGAGGGAAGTGCCAAGGGGCGATGGCTTTCAAGCGCCGTTTCAGCTCGGCATCCTTTTTGTACTCGCACCGTTGGCCGGAAGATATCACCCCTTCGCCCTCGATCCCCCCCGGCGGCGAGAAGCTCACGATCTGGTCGACGGAGGCGACAGACTTGAGGCGCCTTCTGTCCACCTCCTTCTCGGCGAAGGTCCGATAGATCCTTTTTGCCAGATCCTCGGGGCTGAACTCGCCAGGCTCCATCATTGAGCTGAAATCGATCCCGGGCAACGTCATTCTTTTTGGTGGGGGCTAGTGGGGGGACCCGAAGAGGGCATAGTAGACAAAGAGGGCGAAGAAGGCTCTACGTGATCCTTGTGATCTATGGCTGCCCTGCCTAAAACCTCTTTCCACCGATCCCTCTCAAGTTCTATGCGAGTGCTGAGGTTTTGGGGCCGAAACTTGAATGCGTAGATTGCGAAGAAGACCAAAGCTACGAGAAGGGCACCTTCGCTCAAGGAGGACAACTGCACGTTCTGATTGCCGATCGAAATATACCCTTTAGAGCCGCCAAATTCACCAATAATATTCAATATTATAAATGATACTAAAAGAGCTAACAAAACAAAGATGATGTGGGATGCCCATATCATGGGATAAAACCTGTGAGACGTCGCAGCACCCTTATCCTTGAATATCGTGCGATATTCTCTGAGGGCGTTCTCCCATCCAAACCACCTGTCTTTGAATCGCCCTTCATGGACGAGTTGTATGTAGGCCACGATTCTGGCATCGCTCTGTAGACGATTTCCGATGAACCAAAGGTTGAACCCGAGTATGAATACGAGTCCTGCCGAAATGAAAAGCCCCATATCTGCGCCGATCTGGGTGGTGGACGTTATGCCATTCGTCCCATCCACGTTACTAATGCCACCGAAACGGGTGACCGCCGCCATCGCTGCAACGATTACACCCAAAGTGATGATTATAGTCCTAAACGCTATGTTTGACACTTATCCGGGGTGCAAGGTTATGTCGATGCAAGACGCTACCGGCCTTGTAGTGGATGACATATTCAAGACGCCACATTAAGTGTCAAGTCTAAGGTTCATGACTATAAACGCTCGAAGACGTAGCTCCGGTTCTTCTTATGCTCTTCGAGCAAAGAGCGGTACTCTTCCAATCGGATCTCGTCTTTGAGCTTCATAAGATTCACCCATCGGTCATCGGTTAAGCCCACCATTCCTCTCTGAATCGCACCCTATTA
>CAYWZG010000076.1:0-11624 GCA_964462795.1 uncultured Methanotrichaceae archaeon | reverse complement strand
CTCCCAATTGATGATCTGGTAAACCAGGGCACGTCAAATGCCCGTCACTTTAGTGGTGGGTGATTTACTTGATCGAAATCAAAAGATAGCGTGCTCGAAAGATCGATATTCATGAGCATGTAGCAGATACCCAGTCGATCCTTTGACGTATTAATCTTTTGGTTAGTTCGTTTTTGCTCGCGCATACCGTTGAAAACCTCTCCGTTCCGGTTTTTCTTATTCTGGAGATCAAAATTGCTCTGAATTCGCGGATAAAGCCGGTCGTTCACATCTCCACAAGACCACAATGTACAAATTCGCCTAAAACAAGGCGTGACATACTGCCGGAGGATTAATTTTGAAACCAATTATGTACAAAGGAATGCCCTCAGTATTCAAGCGGAAAGATGAAAAGTTTGAGATCAAGCTCTTGGTTACAGGTGGAATGTTAAAGCCCGAACAAGTAGAGAAAATTGGAGTGGTTGCCAAGAAGTATGGGGCCGAAGTCCATCTCACCGTAAGACAAGAGATTTCAATCCTGGGTGTTCCTGAAGAGAAGCTGGAACAGGCCCTCATAGAACTTGAAGAAGTGGATCTGCGACCCGGATCTTCGGGCATGACTTTCAGGAACGTGGCCTCTTGTCTGGGTGAAACCTACTGTTTCAAGTCCGCCGCCGAGACCACCCAGCTTGCCAAGGAGATAGGAGCGCGTTTCACAGGAGAAAAGACACCAGGCCCTCTCAAGGTAGGAATCGGAGGTTGCCCTTTCCCTTGCACTAGGCCCCAGTTCAACGAGATCGGCTTGATGGGAAGAGTTCGGCCAGAGATGGACTTGGAAAAGTGTACTGGCTGTGGGAAATGCGTCGAAGTCTGCAAGGTAGGTGCGGCTTCCGTAGTGGATGGAAAGGCTGTAATCGACTACGATAAATGTGTCATGTGCGGCAGATGCGTCGTCAACTGTCCTGTTGGAGCCAGATATACCGCAGAGGAGGGTTACATGCTCTTTGTTGGCGGGCGCGGAAGCTGGCCGCCACACGAGGGCTGGACCTTGCGCGACCTTGTGAAGCGCGAAGAAGTAATGCCGCTCATAGAAAAGATACTCGAAGTTTACAAAGAAGAGGCCAAGCCTGGAATGAGGCTCAGAGAATTTATCAACTTGATCGGGTTTGAAGAGTTCAAAAAGAGAGTCCTGTCATCAGAAGGGTCTGCAGCCTAAACGTTAATGTCAACCACCCGCCACTAAAGTGACGGGCATGTATGACCGGATCCCCGATCGAGGAGTTTTACAAGATCGGGAGCCAATACGAAAGAATTTAGTTACCTTGGAATGCCGCCTCAGTTTCAGGCTCTAAGGGTGCCGGTTAAACAGTCCTGGGAGGTAGGGACCGTGCTTGCACCATACAAACCTTTCAGTATCAGATCGAGAGGAAGTCGGATTCTGGGATTGCCTCCAACAATTCTGGATACGCATAACTCCATTCGTGGAGGTAAACTATATGTTAGTTTACGTAAAAAACCAGTTAAGAGCGAGCGGCACAACCTTAATTCAGGCTGCGAATATTTGAACACATTCCACCCCCCACTAACGTAGGGGGGGATCCTGCTGCGTTCGTCCTGAATGGCCGTCTTGAAATGCAACCCAAAATATCCTCTTTTTTATGAGAGATTTGGGTGGGCGCGCGACATAGATATGCGTTTTTCCTCAAAACAGGGACTGTAGTGATATTTTCCAATGTTGCTGGTCTGGCAGTACATGTCCTATGTAAGATGTTCAAACCTTAGGCTGTAAGTCCTTTGGTGTTGAAGCGGGCCGTATATCTTGACCGGAAAAAGATCTGATTTGAGCACATCATACCCCAAAAGTTAAAATAGGCGGGTCGCGTTAAACTTATCTAAGACTCCAGTGGATACTACACGGAATTCAGTTTACGGAGGGAGTGATTTGAAAAAGATTATACTTGCCCTGTTATTTCTAATTGGAATGGCAGCAGCAGTGGCAGACACAGATAGCAGTAAGACTTCAAGCGAAATGACCTTTGACTTCGAGCAGTCGGTTGACGGCAGCGGTTATTTCATGACCTACAGGTACATACAGCTCGACACGCCCACAACCGGCCAGAAAGGGCCCATGTACAAAGACTACGCTCATGGCAGCGGCACCATTGACAATGAGATCGTGATCCAGGCACAGGATATTCGTACCCACAACCTCTCTGGAGGTTACATAGAGGATATGACCTACACTTGTATCTCTGCTCAGGAAGATAACTCCATGGTGTACTCACCCATGACCATGTCTTATGGCAATGGTTACTACGCCAGGAACCCGATCAGGTACGAGTCTCTGCTCAAGGAGAAGACCTGCATAAAGAACTACAGGCCGCTCACTTCGATGCACCACGAGGTGGAGTATGCGAAGGCCTTGGACAAGGAGATCAACGTTATTGTCAAGGACAAGTACTACTCGTACACAGACCCACTCTATGAAGGCGTTGGATACACCACCATGAACATCGTGGAAGATGTCACCGACGGTAGGACGCACATTGGCGTGCTCCAGGGTGAACCCGGCTCGATGAACGTGACTGGATACGTCACACCAGATACCTCTGCTTGGAAGAACCCAATGATCGAGATCGATGAGGACTACATCGGAACATACCACATCGAGAAGAACATGACCCTTGAGGTCCCCTACAAGCTGGAGATTATCGAGTCCGACTGGCTCACCTGCTGCTTCGGCGGCTGTGACAGCATGGACGATCTGGACAAGAAGGGCATCCAGTAGCAACTGTCCTGAAGATACAATCTTCAGTGGTATGTAATTGGAGAGGACCATCTCCAATCCTGTCCTTTTTTATTTAATTTGAGATGTATTATATCCTCCCAAAAAGGCTTAACCATTTCTTGGCCTTAGCTATCCTCATGCGTTTTGAGTTGTGGGAGCCACTGTACCAGGAGATATTGGAGGACTTTGGCTTTTCCAGGGATCGTGACGAAGAGGCTGCCCGCCTATTGTGGCATTTGCTAGAAGAGAGCCCCAAATCCCTTGATCTTGATCGTCTCGATGTTCTCATAAGGGGGCGAAAGGTTCTCGTCTGCGGCAACGCGCCCGGATTGGCCAGTGAGCTTGAAGAGATCCGATCGCTAGAAGATTTTGGCTCGATGACGATCATCGCGGCAGATGGTGCAACTTCGGTTCTTCTAAAGGCAGAGGTGATACCTCACATAATCGTGTCTGACCTTGACGGATATGTCCCAGACGTGATCGAAGCTGGCAAGAAAGGCTCGATTGTGGTGGTTCACGCCCACGGTGACAACATGCCTGCCCTCAAAGAATATGTGCCCTTGCTAAAAGCGGTGGTAGGCACTACTCAGTCTGAGCCCCTCGAAGGCATATACAATTTCGGCGGGTTCACCGACGGCGATCGATGCGTTTTTCTTGCAAGACGTTTTGGCGCGGCGACAATCAAGCTGATCGGCTTCGATTACGAAGATCCTCTCGTCACCCCTATGAAGAAAAAGAAGCTGAAATGGGCTCGAAAGCTTGTGGAGATGGCGCTCACGACGAACGCAGCAGGATGCCCACGACTTTAGTCGTGGGAGGAATTCGTCCGTCTAGCACATACTTCCTGCCCTTTTTTGAACCATACAATATTTAAGGCTGAATGATCTTTCGTGATATAATGACAGACCTGGTGCTAACAGTCCGATGCAAACTCAAGCCATCTGACATACAGGCAAAATCAATCGGAGATACTCTGATAGCTTTTGCTGGTGCATGTACCTGGATCAATCAGAACGTTGATCCAAAGATCAAGGGCAAAATCCGGATTCAGCATATGGTCTACCGTGATGTGAAAAACAAGTTCGAGTTATCTGCGAACTTAGCTATCCGAGCGATAAATCGGGTGGCATCCAACCGCAAGACTGCGGGTGAGAACGGGATTAAAGAATTTAAACCCACCAGCGTCGACTACGATCAACGTATTTTCCAGTATCGCGAAGCTGATGAACAAGTGGGCTTGACACTTTTAAATGGTAGAGAAAGAGTCCCACTTGACATAGGAAACTATCAGAGAAACCTGCTAAAAGGGCAAAACCCCACATCAGCAACACTGGTAAAAAAAGGATCTAATTACTATATCGATATCCAAGTCAAGTCCGAAGCACCAGACCCAATTGAACCAGACGAAGTAATAGGAGTTGACTTGGGTATAACAGATCTTGCGGTAACGTCGGAAGGTGATACGTATTCAGGATCAGAAGTTAAGAGAGTGAGAAAACATTACGCCCAAGTGCGAACCGATCTTCAAAGGAAAGCTTCGAAGGGCACAAGAAGTTCTCGGCGGAGATGTCGAGCGCTTCTGAAACGGCTGTCGGGAAAGGAACATCGGTTTCAAAAATGGGTTAACCATGTGATCAGCAAACGTATAGTTCAAAGAGCCAAAGAGACCAAGTCTGCAATAGCGTTGGAAGACTTGTCTGGGATCAGACAGACTTCTAACCGTCGAATAAAATCGCTTCATACGTGGGCGTTCTACCAGCTAAGGGCCCGTAGCGAAATAACTTGCGCATATACGTGTACACCCATTACACGAAACCGATATGAAGCGGATTCAGTATAATAATTACGAATCATTCATATGACAAGGTTATTTCTTCGCGGGCCCTAAGAGAGCTTGTGAGCTACAAGGCGCTTGCAGCTGGTGTTCCTGTGATTCTGGTAGCGCCTGCATATACCAGCAAGACGTGCCTACCAGTGCTACCATATCGGAGACCGGAAAGGAAAAGAGTTTTCGTGTCCATCGTGTGGTTGGAGTGGGGACGCAGACTTCAACGGTGCAAAGAACATTGCTGATCTTGGGGCTGTTGTAAACCAGCCTGGAGGTCCGGGATTGTTCTGCTTAATCGAGGCAGAAAAAGCTCCAGGGCTACAAAAAGCCCCCCTCTTTTATCACATCCGTTGGGCGACTAGAAGCGCCAGGAAGCGTTCGTGTTGGGCAAATCTGGTTCGAGGATTGTGTTTGAGGATTGCTCGGTGAGTTGTTCAGAAAGGTCATGTCGATTGGGGGTTTGGCAATCATCACTTGATGGTGTCAATTAGGACTGCTCTACCGAAGACAAAAACTCGAATATAGCCGTCAGAGCCGATTCGGCCACCTCTTCCAATTCGCGATCGGCATCGATCAGCACGAACCTTTCGGGTTCGGCCTTTGCCAACCAGAGAAAGTTCTCTTCTACAGACCTTAAGAAATCCTCTCGCTCGAACTTCTCTGGCTCTAGCCTTTCGCTTTTGGAACCTGAACATTGGCTGTTTTGGCAGTCTGACCGGAAAAGGCATCTTTTCACGGCGATAGCAGGGTCAAGGACGAAGAGAAGGGTCAAGTCGGGTATCGGGCTCCAGGATCTGTGAAGGTCCTTTATCCATCTCACGGGATTTGGAATCACGTCGCGCAGGGTCGCGCCTTGGTAAGCCACTCTGGAGTCGGAATAGCGATCTGAGACTACCACGCATCCTTTGCTCAGGGCAGGTTCGACCACTCTGGCAAGGTGGTCTGCATGATCTGCCATGAAGAGGAAAAGGTCCTCTAGATGGTCAAATTTGATTGGATCGTCTCCGTCGTTTGAGTTATCAAAAGCTGCCGTATCTGCAGTATCATGACTCTGGAGCCTCTTTCGAAGAAGTTGTCCAGCAGTTCCACTTGTGGGTTCGGCGGTAAAGACGAACTCTCTTTCAAGTTCGCAAGTTGAGATATCAGGACCTTGGTCGGAACGGATCTTAGCAACTCGTCGAGCGAGTTCTTCGGCGACGGTAGATTTTCCGGTTCCGTCGATCCCTTCTAGGGTTATGAGGTGGCCTCTCATGTCTTTTCGGGTGTCACATGAAAAGGTGGACATATCTAGATATCGCCATCTTTGTGGATACGAGAACCGACCTTTAAGAAAAAGTGTGATGGAAATGTCGCCCGATGCTCTGCTAACGCCGGGTCCTCATGCACTGGATCGATCCGTAGTCGGCCCGGAGACCCTCGCAGCGGGCTTTTGTACCGAGTTTGGGTTGTCTTGAGGTCATGAGTAGACTTATGTCAATATCTTCCCACAAGGACCTATCAACACGGCTTTCATGTAGTTCCCTCTTTGCACCGGCAGTCATTGCGACGGCTTTTGCCTGGGCTCCTGCCAGCCCTCTAGAAAGAACAACGGGCGTATGTTCAATGTACTATATAAAGATGCCGAACGGACGCGCTCCCTGCTCCAAAATATTATATTATTTTGAGGTGTATGTGCCTGGCAAAAGTTTAAGTCGAAGCTGCGCGTTGAATATCTTCGGAGGTGTTTCATCTGGCTGATATCTATGTGGTTGGCCACAAGAGCCCCGATACAGATTCTGTAGCAGCGGCAATATCTTATGCGAACCTGAAGAACCAACTCGACTTACCCGACGTATACATACCTGCAGCAGCAGGCGTGATCAACGACGAGACAACGTACGTTCTCGAGCACTTCAGCGTGCCTGCGCCTGAAGTCGTGACCGATGGAAATGGAAAGAAGATAATCCTCGTCGATCACAACGAAGTGGGTCAGGCAGTGGATAACATCAATGACGCGGAGCTTATGGAAGTCGTAGATCACCACAAGATCGGAGACATCCAGACAGGTAGCCCCATATTCTTCCACAACGAGCCGGTGGGCAGCACCGCGACAATCATTTCGGCCATGTACGATCAGTACAACGTTTCCATCACCAAGGAGATGGCCGGTGTGATGATGTCTGCTATCCTGAGCGATACCGTTCTTTTCAAGTCGCCCACCTGTACCGACAAAGACAAGGAACAGGTGGAGAAACTGGCCAAGATCTGTGGCGAGGATTACCAGGATTACGGAATTGCAATGCTCATCGCCAAGAGCGACGTTTCTTCCAAGACCGCTCGGGACATAGTCAAGGGAGATTACAAGCACTTCAACTTCGGCGGAACCAAGGCCGGAGTGGGCCAGATAGAAGTCATGGACCTTTCAGTCCTGGATGATAAGAGACAGGCGATCCTGGACGACATGGAAGCTGTGAGGAAGGAAGAAGGACTGGACTTCGTTTTGATCATGCTCACCGACGTCATGAAAGAGGCAAGCGACCTTCTCTTCGTGGGCACGCCAGCAGAGAAGTTCGAGAAAGCTTTTGAGGGCAAGATGGAAAACGACTCCATCTACAAAGAAGGCGTCCTTTCCAGGAAAAAGCAGGTCGTTCCCCCGCTGGAAGCTGCTTTCAAGTAAGCTGCCCCTTTTCTTTCTATTTTTGCTTGAGTTATATAGCCCATAAGATGTCCGTAGATGTGACGCTGTTTCTACTTGAGGCTTCGATCATTTTCATGGTGGTGCGCCGCAAAGCGAGGGTTTCGAGCAGTAGTGGATCTGCAATGGAATCGAGCCGTTAGCGTGTCAGGGGTCCATGATTGCCGATTGAACGCGACCCTGGCAGAAAGTTGGACGTAGACGCTAACTCGCTTACCCCACCCAAGCTCGGCCGGTCTATTCTAGATCTGGGCATTCCAGCTCCTCGGCCTCGGCGAAGGCTTCCTCTGCTTCGTTCTTCTTGCCAAGTCCCCCAAGTGCGACGCTTTTTCCCTTCCAAGCTTCGGCAAACTCCGGTTCCAGCTTGATTACCTTGTTGAAGCACTTGTTTGCGTCCTTGTACCGGTGACGATCGTTGAGGATTGTGGCCTTCTTGTGCCAGGCGTCGACGTATTTTGGGTCTGCCTTGATTGCTCCATTGAGGGAGTTTAGGGCCATCTTGTACCTGCCTTGCTCGTCGAGAGCGACGGCTTTGTTGTACCAGCCCTCAGCATTTCCGCTATGGGTCTTGATGGCTTCATCGAAACATTCTATCGCCTCGTCGAGCTTGCCCAGGGACTTTAAGGCGAGTCCCTTCGAGTTCCAGACGAATGAATCCTTCGGATATAATTCAAGTACTTCGTCGTAGTATTCGATGGCCTTTTCGTAGTTTCCCAGGTCAACGAAGATCTGGGCCTTGTTCAGTCTTGCGGTGTCGAGGTCCAGATCAAGATCGAGGGCTTTGTCGAAGAGTTCGAGGGCTTTATCGAGCTTGCCCATTTTGTAGTAGACTAGGCCCTTGTCGTTCCAGGTCCAAGCGTATTTTGGGTCCAGTTCGATTGACTTGTCTAGGTATTTGATGGCTTCTTCGTACTCTCCAAGGGCGGTGAGGGTGCGCCCCTTCTTGTTCCAGGATTCGATGTTTTCGGGTTCCAGATCGATTGCCTCCTCGAAGCATTCAAGAGCCTCATTGTATCGTCCCATTTGGTAGAGGACGTCACCTCTGCGGCTCCAGGTCGCAAAAGATTCCGGGCCCAGTTCGATTGCTTTGTCGAGGTATTTGAGGGCCTCTTCAAGGCGGCCAGTGACCATGAATCGTGCGGACTTGTAACTCAGAACTTCGGCCTCGCTCATCTTTGATTCAGCATCTTCTACCACAGTTAATGCCTCCTTCAAGTCTAGGGGTAATGTGCGCAAGTCTTCAATCAAATATCTTGCTGGACCTCCTGCCTCTTTTTCGAGGGGGAGGTCGTGCGCCCTGGGATTTCGTCGGGCCGGGTTTTGGCGCCGGGTTCGGTCGGGCAAAGATGGGGCGCTTGGGGCAGGTGCGAAGGCGAGGCGAGCGGATCTCTGTTCGTTGTGATATAAGACATCCGGTCTGCGGACCACAGGATCGAGAACGTGGTCACTGAGGAAGAGTTCAGGGCGAGGGCGAAGGAGCTTGCTGGCGGGGCTATCTGTAGGGTGTCTCGACTCCACCATCGATGACGTCATTGCTGTTTAAATTGTTGTTTAAGGTTTTTATGAATTCCTCAAGTTTCGCTTGTCGCTTTGATCCTGTCTTTTCTGAAACATTAAGTTCCGATGCTGCTCGTTCAAAGGCATCTATCAAATCACTTGACGCATCTTTAGAATTTAATTTAATACAACGATATTCCGAAAGGGGGCCGGGCAGATCATTCTCCGTAAGTCCTGGTTTGAGGATGGGGATGAACATTTTACCCAGAGCCCATGACGCCCCTAGCTCAAACAACACCCATTTTGAGCGTAGGCTTTCTTCGGTTATCAATGCGATAATTACAGCACTTATATTTATGTCATCTTTAAGCTGCTGCGAGATCGATTTTCCAAACGGAAGCTTGTACCCAGGGACTGAAGTACATCGAACTTCATCATCTTTCAGTTCAAGCGCAGCGAGAACGAGTTCTACGAGTTCACTTGCGAGCTCTTTGTCAGATTCTGTGTGGCTAATAAAAAGAAGCTTTTTGTCCATAACAGACCTCCCTGGCGATTTTCCCGATTGGGGACTTTGTTGACCACCTATTTTTTCTTTCAATTTTTGCAAATCTTCTTCACTTTCGGCTTCTGCCTGGAAATCATATGTATAAGCACCACAGTCAGCATGCTGATTAATCGTAACTAGATAATTACCAGTATCCTCTTCAGAGTCATCCATATGTTCCACATCCTCGTCATCAGTTGTAGCGCCTTTTCAATCTCTTTGAATATGTTGACCTGTACATTATTTCATTAGCTCATAATACTAACGGCCATACACCTCTTTAAACAGAATGGGGGCATTCTTTAAGCCAAATTTCCTAATCCTTCACCGCCAATCCGTATGGTGATGGCTACTCGAACATATTATTTGGATTTATTCACAAGTGTTCATCACAATGTACCACCCAGCCGCCGCCTACGGAGCCGGTGCTCGCCCCAGCGCCGAAAGCGCCCTCAGATACATCACCCTCCTGGCCTCGTACGCCTCCCTGTGTGGGCCGAAGGGCACGTACTCCGAGACAGCCCCCGGCCCGCAAGCTCCGTCTTTGTGACGTCAGAAAGCCCCTTCAAGAAGCTGAACTCCAGAAGGCCCCCCGCCTTCGGCACGCGCTGCAGGGCCCACCCTATGACCACCGGGTCGCAAGTTGCAAGAGAAAAGGATCTTTCTGCGGCGAGCACGATCTCGACCAGCCCCTTCAGCCGCCCCTGAACTTCCTCGAACCCCCCGACGTCGCCGAGGTATGCGCCCTTCACCAACCGGGGCCGGATCCCCCTTTGTAGCAAGGCCTTCAGGTCCTCTGGCGTGCGGTCGAAGTTTGCGGCGAGGGCAAGCGTGAGAGGCCACTTGGCGGCGCAATCAAGGGCGGTCTTCACCGTGAAATCGACCAGAGGTTGGCCCTCCATGTCGATCTCAAAGCCCACGCCGCGGCTTGCGGCATCCCTCGCAAGGGTCCGAACGTTCTCCTGGCACACCGTCTCGTCGAACAAAGCCCCAAGGTCTGTCAGCTTCACCGATATCGAAGCGTCCAGCCCTCCATCCTCGACGGCTTTTGCACAGGAGATGTAGGCCTCCAACGATCGGGCTGCCTGGACCTCGGTCTTGGCGTTCTCCCCAAGAACGTCCAGTATGCAGCGGATGCCCTCGGCGTTCCTCTCGCCGCACCACTCAAGCGCGCTCTTCTGGTCAGGAAGAGCCCAACGATCTTCTGCTCCTGTCATCGCCATCAACAACCAACAACTTCGTCTATGCAACCATCGGGCGGATGAGTAGTGACTACTCCCCCGATTGAAGTAGGGGGCATCTAGCATTTTGATACACAGACTGTAGTCGATTCCTGCCAAAAGAGCGGGAACCCTTCCAGCGATTCGCTGGAAGGCCAGTCTGAGTATGTTTATGGCCGCATTGTGGTCCCTGTCCAGAGTCAGCCCACAGAAAGAACATCTGTGGACTCTCTTAGATAGATCTTTTTTAACTATCTGACCGCAGCCAGAGCATATTTGGGATGTATTGAAAGGATTCACCAGTTCAACACGTTTACCGGCCCATTCTGCCTTGTAAGACGTGGTAGTTATCAGTTTGTTCCAAGACGCATCCGCGATATGCTTTGCAAGACAATGGTTCTTGACCATGCCTTCAATGTTCAAATCTTCAAAGACTATTAAGTCATAAGATTTCGCCAACTTCAAACTGACCTTTTGAATAAAATCATTTCTTTTGTTGGCAATTCTTTCATGAATACTACGAACCGCCTTCAAAGCTTTCGCCCTATCAGGGGTTCCATTTTCAGCTTTAGATAGCTTCCGTTGAGCCTTTGCCAGTGCCTTTTCTTCGTGAACAAAGAACCTGGGATTGTCTATATGTTCGCCGTTGGAAAGAGTCGCGAAACTCTTGATACCAACGTCAATACCTGCTGAGGATCCTGTTTTTGGAAGAAGTTCATCCGGTTCAACTTCAACCACGAAGGAGGCAAACCATTTTCCAGTTGGTGTTTTCTTGATGTTAAGCCTTTTAATTTCTCCGGTGAGGGCTCTGTGTAGCTTGATCTTGATATCGCCTATCTTGGAAAGCCAGAGCTTGCCAGATTTCAAGGAGAAACCCGATTGGGTATAAGTGAAACTGTCGTATCGACCCTTCCCTTTGAACATGGGATATCCAGGCGTCTCGCCGTTTTTAACTCTGCGGAAGAAGGCTTGATAGGGAAGATCAACTCTCTTAACTACGTCCTGTAAAACCTGGGAATGAACACTTTTCAATTCAGGTTTATCTTTTTTCCATTGAGGCAGAAGCTTCTTGGTTTCGTAGTAGGAAACGGATC
>CAYWZG010000075.1:0-11767 GCA_964462795.1 uncultured Methanotrichaceae archaeon | reverse complement strand
TCTGGTCAACCAGGGCACATTACATGCCCGTCACTTTAGTGGCGGGTAGTTGACAAGCAGTAAACTCTTTGAGCAATTCTGTATATTGGCATGAATCACACGAAGACATTGTAGCATATCACCCTTCAACATTATGCACTATCCAAGTACTACGAAAATGTTCTGCAGGTATTATTTAGCAATATTCGATCATATAAAGAGTTATTGGGATTGCATTTTTCAAATTTGAGATTAAACCACCTCATCAAACACACATTAACATACAATATAAATCATCAGTAAACAATTGCTAAGAGAAATACATATTTTTAATATCATCCATAACATTCCAACTTTTCAATAATACATTTAATATTGAGTCATTAGATTAACTCGAGATAGAGTTATCTACCTTTGCAGTAAAGAGCCCTAAACGTATAAGATTGGGGGTTTTCGAATAAGAATCGTCTTGGTGTTGTTGCTGCTCTTTTTGTTCGTAGCGAGTCTTACTTCAGAGGCCAAAGTTGTGGTGGTTGACAGGGGAGGAGGGGGGGACTTCAAGACTATAAGGAACGCGATCTCTTCGGCAGACATTGGTGACGTGATAGTCTTAAAGCCAGGAGTTTATAGAGAAGGCGAGATAGCGCTCGACAAGAGCGTTTCGATCGTTGGAGACGAGGGAAGAGTAACAATCGATGGTGGTGGCAAGACCGCTTTTCGGATAAATGCCAAAGACAGCCTCCTTTCCAACCTCGATATAAAGAACGCCAAAGATGTGCCCGGTATTGTAATAAATACCTCAAAAAGCCGGATTGAGAGCTGCACCGTGAAAGAATGCACTACAGGCATACTCTTTTCCGCGTCCTCTCCCACATCATCAACTGATAACCACGTCTTTGAATGCGTTCTTGAAAACTGCACATATGGGGTCCGATTTTTGGGTGGCGAAAACAACGTCCTCGAAGATTGCATAATCCATTCGTCCTTGGGTGTTGAGATATCTGGATCGCAAAAGTGTGAGATTTCAGGCAGCACTTTCCTTGGAGAAAAAGGCATCAAAGTTGAAAATTCCACAGGTTCTGCCTTCCACAACTGCACCTATCTCGTCTCTGATGGAATCGAAATCGTTGGATCCCAAAACGTCTCGATTGCCAACAACAAGTTCGAATGTATCTCTTTTGGTATCGATCTCGATGAATCTGAACTATGTGAGATTGTAAACAACACCATTACCGGATCGATGAATTCCGGGCTGATTTTGTCCGATTCAAAAGAGAACATCATATCCGAAAACAACTTAACAGAATGTCGTGTTGGTCTGGACTTTACTCGTTCCAACGAGAACATTGTCAGAGGGAATCTGGCTCAAGAGTGCAAGATCGGTCTGAGGTTGAAAGATTCTTTCGAAAACGTCCTTCAAAGTAATCGTTTGATCCAAAACGGGATTGCAGGAATGTATCTTGAGGGTTCGAGCAGCAACAGAATCAAAGATAACTATTTAGCAGAGAACGGAAACGGCCTTCTTTTGAAAGAATATTCTGAACATAATCTGATAGAAAAGAATGTCGTACGGAAGAATCAATATGGTATATCTCTCACCGAATCTAGCCAAAACAAGTTCCAAGGCAATAGGATCGAAGAGAACCTCTACAACCTCAGGATAGAGAGCATACCTTCAACTCTTGGAGATGAGGCATACCGCCAAGAGATGGATGAAAGCAACCTGGTGGATGGAAAACCAATCTGTTACTTGGTGGGACGAAAGGACTTTTCGGTGCGAGAATGTGGCTTTTTGGCCCTCGTAGACTGTAGCAATGTAACTGCAGAAGGTTTGACCCTATCTAACAACAGTGCGGGCCTTCTTCTGGTAAACTCCACCGGATGCGTCATCCAAAACTCGTCTTTCGTTCAAGACGAAGTGGGTCTATCAATGATCAAATCGGCAGATTGCAAGATCGTGACTAGCAACGCTCGAAACTGCAGCACAGGATTTGGATCTATCAGGAGCGAAAAATCCACATTCGAAGGTTGCAGCGCCGAAAATTGCCAGGAATCTGGATTCGATCTTGAATCTTCGTCTGGAATCATCATGAAGAATCTGAACTCGACCGGAAACGGGCAAGGGATATCTCTGCTCGAATCTTCATCCTGCCAGATTATTCGCTCTGACTTCTTCGACAATCTGAACGAAGGCGTGAGGTTGATGAAGTCCTCCAAGTGCATCCTTTCTGAGAACCGCGTACGGGAAAACCAGTGGGGTATTCGACTCTCCAGCTCTGAAGGCAATCTCCTGATCAAGAACGATGCGAAACAAAATCGAGATGCGGGCATATCCTTAAACCAACTCACCGGTGCCACGGTCACCGCCAATACGGCCCACATGAACGGGGATGGAATCTTCCTACAGGCGGCAGAGGCCGTGAACCTTGATGGCAACAACCTAAGCCACAACAGCCGTTATGGTCTTAGGATGAGCTACACTACAAACTGCAAAGTGACTGGGTGTGAGTTCTCCGGAAACGGGGTGGCTGGAGCAAGTCTCGTCGATTGCAACGGGAACACCTTATACCACAATTGCTTTAACGATAACGGAAACAGGATGTTGCCCCAGAACGCCATCGACAACGGCAAGAACCTCTGGGATGGAGGGCCAACCGTTGGCGGAAACTACTGGAGCGACCACTCTGTGATCGGAAATCCTGGCCCGGTGCCAAAGAAGATCGCTTCGACCGGGGTCGACCGATACCCATTCCAGGATTCCATGGGTTGGAGAAGATAAAGATGGAAGAGGTTGCGACGGAAAAGGCAGCGGCAAAAAAACCTGTGATGGAGAATACGGCGATTGATGATCTTGATATCAAGCTGATCAGGGAAGTCCAAGAAGGAATCCATCTATCCCCAACTCCGTACAGAGATGTGGGCGAAAAACTTGGGATCTCAGAAGAGAACGTGATCAATAGGCTAAACTCGCTCATAAAGAATGGAATCATGAGGCGGTTTTCTGCCACCATCGGTCACAGAGCCTTGGGGATCACAGCCAATGCGATGGTGGTCTGGCAAGTTCCCCCTGATCAAGTAGAAGAGGTCGGGGCAATTATGGCCTCTTTTGATCAGGTTACTCACTGTTACGAGCGACCGCTTCGGCCTGATTGGCCTTACAACCTCTACACGATGGTCCACTCCCACAGCAAGGGGCGATGCCGAGAAGTTGCCGACAATATCTCTCAGATATGCGGAATAGATGAGTACATGGTCATCTTCAGCGACAGGGAATTTAAGAAGACGGGGGCCAAGATCTGAAAAAGTTATTTCCACTCTATTTTGATATATCTTCCAAAAAGGTGGTAATCTTCGGCGGAGGTGCAGTGGGCGGCCGCAAAGCCGAGCTGTTCTCTGGTTATGCCAAAGTAGTGGTGGTAAGCAAAGATTTCACTTCGCGGCTTTTGGAAATGGGTTTGGAGGGATCTATCAGGTTGATCCAAATGGATCTATGTTACGCCATCGATTCTTCCGACTCTGCCATTTCCTCCGATATTGTAGATACTTCTGCAGATACTACTGTCCACACAGAATTGTCTTTTGATGCAGAAAATCTCCTGAAAGGAGCGTTTTTGGCAATTATCGCAACAAGTGATCCGAAGCTCAACCAAATCCTGGAAAAAAAAGCTCAGAAACTCGGAATCCTGGTAAACAAGGTCGATAGGATCGGAGACGTGGTCGTCCCTTCAATAATCGAGCGTGGCCCCATAACCATGGCCATATCCACCCACGGTCAAAGCCCTGCCCTCGCCAGGCATCTTCGGTTGAGACTGGAAGAAGGAGAACTTGCCAGGAACTATGGAGGGATGGCCCGCATCCTTGGCGAGATCAGGTCAGAACTGAAGCAGACGGTGGATCGCCAGAAAGATCGAAGGGCAATTTTCTGGAGCATAATCTTAGATGAAGATATATGGTCCCTTCTGGACGAGTCCTATGAAAAAGCCTATAAGAAGGCCCGAGAACATTTCGGCCTGAATGAGCCAGATAGCCTCGATGCAGGTGACTCACCGAAAGGCGAGCATCGAAGAGATTGAACTGTCTTGGCACGGCGACGTGGAGATGCTTTTAGACTGGATCTATTCTCACGAGCTGGTGGATGAATGCGTTGTGCTCATGACCTGCAACCGAAGGGAGATTTATGTGGTTTCGCCTCGGGGCGAAAAGGTGCTCTTCGAGTTCGCCAAGAAGGCGAGGATCTCCTCGCGAATAATCGATTTTAAGGATCAAGACGAGTCGATTCATCATCTCCTCAAGCTGGCTTCGGGAATGGAGTCCATGATCATAGGAGAAGATCAGATACTGGGTCAGATGAAGGATCTTTACTCCATTGCCAAGGATGCTGGAACAACCGGATGGATGCTGGACACCGCTTTCAAAAAAGCAATCCAGGTGGGAAAACGGGTCCGCAGGGAGACTAGCATCAACGAGAGGTCGATCTCGGTGGGATCTGCCGCAGTCGACATGGCCGAGGAGATATTAGGTGGGCTTGAAGGAACCACTGTTCTGGTGGTCGGCGCTGGTGAGACTGGGGAGCTGATATCAAAGGCGCTCATGGCAAGAGATGTGGGCGCGCTTTACGTTACCAACAGGACCTTTAGCACCGCCCTTTGCCTTGCTGCCAATCTCGGCGGGATTGCAGTTCCATTCGATCAGATGAAAGATCACATTGCAATCTCGGACGTGGTGATCAGCGCCACTTCTGCGCCTCATTATATCCTGACAAGGCCGGATATGGAAGATGTCATGAAGACGCGAGGGCAACGAAAGCTGCTCATCATCGATATAGCAAATCCCAGAGACGTGGATGAAGCCGTGGGCGAGATGGAATGTGTGGAGCTCAGGAACATAGACAGCCTTCGCGAAATCAGCACTGAGAATATGAGGCTTAGGATGGCTGAGACGGTGAAGGCAGAGGCCATCATCGAAGAAGAGCTGGGGCGTCTCAAGGCTAAATACAAGAGAAAAGAGGCCGAAGAGCTTCTCGCAGACATATATTTCTTGGCAGAGGAGATCAAATCTCAAGAGTGTCAACGGGCCATGAACAAGCTGGGCGCCCGTCATACTCTGGGCGAAGTAGAGCAGAAGGTCTTGATGGACATGAGCCATTCCATCGTGAACAAGATCTTTGCCGAACCCACCAAGGTCCTGAGGGATGCTTCAGAGAAGGGCGATACATATTTTGTAAAGTGTGTGGCAAAGCTGTTCGGATTGGAGGTTGAAGATGAGAAGGATGCGACGACTTCGTAAAGCAGGTTTGAGGGATCTCGTTTCTGAGACCAGGGTTTCGACTAAAGACTTGATCCAGCCTCTCTTCGTCGATGAGCGGCTCGAAACGCCCGTTCCTATCGGGTCGATGCCAGGTCAAATGAGGCACAGCCTCGATAGCCTGGCCGAAGAGGTTGGCGAACTGGAAGATCTAGGAGTTCCTGCTGTGATCCTTTTTGGGTTGCCAGAGACGAAAGACGAGGTTGGGTCTGGCGCTTACGATCCCGAGGGAATAATACAGAAGGCCATCACCCGGATCAAAGAGGTTTCAGACATAGTGGTCATGACAGATTTATGTCTATGCGAATACACAAGTCATGGCCATTGCGGCCTGATTGAAGGTGAGTGTTCGGAAGTTTTGAACGACGAGACGCTCTCGTTGCTCGGAAAGATTGCGGTCGCTCAGGCCCTGGCCGGAGCTGACGTTGTGGCGCCCAGCGGAATGATGGATCACATGGTCGCAGCCATTCGTGCAGCTCTCGATGGCGAGGGGTTCTCTGATATTCCAATTCTCTCTTATGCTGCAAAATACGCTTCCTATTTCTATGGGCCTTTCAGGGAGGCGGCAGAGTCTGGATACGCTTTCGGCGATCGGCGCGGTTATCAGATGGATCCAGCTAACGCGCGGGAGGCGTTCTGGGAAGTGGCCCTTGATATCGAGGAGGGTGCAGATATGATCATGGTCAAGCCTGCGATGCCTTATCTGGACGTCATCAGGATGGTCAAAGAAGAGTTTGGGATGCCCACCGCGGCTTACCAGGTTAGCGGCGAGTACTCGATGATCATGGGCGCGGCCGATAGGGGCTGGATCGACGGCAAAGGCGCGATGCTCGAGGCGTTGACCTCGATCAAGAGGGCCGGGGCCGACATGATCCTGACGTACTATGCAAAGGAGTATGCGAAGATGGAGCAGGAGCGGTGAAATTTATCGATCCATTTTTGAGAGCTTTATTCCGCTTTCGATGGATTTCGCGATCGCCATCGTCGTTTCATGAGGTTTGAGTCATATGGAACGAAAATCGGTCGTCATCAAATCCTGTGACATTGGTCGGAGTTTGGAAGATTTGGTTCCACCTGTGGCCTTGAAGGTAATCCAGAGGGATGGACAAAGAGCGATTCCTGCCATAGCCAAGAACAAAGAGATCGTCCAATCGATTGAAGACGCCATCAAGCACGTTCCTACGACTCATCAGCTAATTCAAGGCGACGGCCGAAAGATGGATGACATCCCCGACAAAAGCGTTCACCTGGTCGTCACGTCTCCGCCTTACTGGAATTTGAAAGAGTATCCTCAAAGAGATGGACAGCTCGGCCTAGTTGAGGATTATGAGGAGTTTTTGGATCATCTTGACGAGGTGTGGCGACATGTGTTCAGAGTCCTTGCGCCAGGCGGACGGCTCGTAGTGGTGGTGGGCGATGTTTGCCTACCTCGGCGCTGTTTTGGAAGACATGTAGTCTATCCTTTGCATTCCAGCATACAGGAGCGGTGCAGAAAGATCGGCTTTGACAACCTCTCGCCAATCATCTGGTATAAGATTGCGAATGCTAATTTTGAAGCAAAAAGATCCTCACGATTTTTGGGCAAGCCATACGAACCAAATGCCATCATTAAAAATGATGTGGAATATATATTATTTCAAAGAAAATCTGGTGGTTATCGCAAACCGACATTATCGGCTCGGATATTATCTGTGATCCCCAAAGATTGTCATAGAGATTGGTTCCAGCAAATTTGGACCTTAACCGGGGCTTCGACGAAACAACACCCAGCACCGTATCCGATATCAATTGCTGAGCGCCTCATTCGTATGTACTCCTTCGTGGGTGACACGGTACTGGACCCATTTATGGGAACTGGTACTACAAATCTTGCTGCAGGTAACTGGGGCCGTCATAGTATCGGATTTGAAATTGAGCCAACTTATTTTGATATGTCATGTAATCGAATTCAGCAAAATTATAAATGATGATCATAACTACTTTCTTTCATCTTTTATCATCTTATTTATGTGCTGCCTCAACTGCTTTTCGAACAAGGGGGCTATTATTTTCATAAATCTAACTGACTCGTTAAGATCTGATCTGGAAATTTTAAGAGCATCTGCCTTATGAGCTACAACATGACGGCGATTGATAATCTCTCCTAATTTGTCCTTTATAAATGTATTAGGTACATTACTCTTCCATTTTCTCTCAAAATCCCCCCTAATACATACGAAAACATCACTAATGCCCAAATTCTTGAACATTTGATGTACTGCTTTAGGGTTAGGGTTGCTCCCAATATCGCTAAATGCGACTGGATTAATTTTGCCAGAGATAACAACCGTGCAGGCTTGTTCAATATCGGGGAGTCTATCTATTTTATTTGTTTTTTGGAATCGTGGACCCTTTGTGGCATGTTCTAACGTTTGAAAAACGTTATGCTTTTGCATATCAGGAGGCAAATGTTCAAAGGGAACTTTTGGTGGATGTATTGTTAAGCCAGTTAGCTCTTCTTCAACTAATCGTTTCAAAAAATTTTCCCAAGCTGCAACCATAAGAACTGCAGCACCACCCCTTAATCCTTGTACTGCTTTTTGTTCACTAATACGGGGCGGATTTTTATAATTGTTCTTCTCAATTTTTAGAAGCTCTTCTGCCATCTGGAGCGATTCCTTGAATTGCTCTAAAGCTGCTGAGCTAGCCATATTGTCACTACCTGCCAATAGTTTGATCGAGCATTTCTTTAACAATTTTTACCCTTTCTCGGAAAGAATTTGGCGCATTAGTTCCTGCGTCTATTGATTTCCGAAACTTTTGATCGCTAAATAATGCTTTCATATTTTCTAATATATCCTGTTGCTTTGGGCGAAGGTCTTCTGCTGGCAGCCCTCTACAAGCAAACATTTCTGCATCAAATAAAGCTGCTAATATCTGTCTGCGCCATTGATCCTTTTCGGGTATCCATCTTCGAAATGCATGATTCCCAAAAGCAGCGTATACTGCCTCAATAGTTCGTAGAAAATCTATCTTAGCTTCTTTGATGTGAATATCTTCCATTCTTTGATTTTGTGCCATATATTGATTCATATTTCGTTTCATTCCGCCCGCGAATCGCTCCCAATTATCTTTAAATGTAAAATATCTGAGCACAAATTCTGCATCTTTCATTTCTTTATATATGGCAGAATTCTCTTTGTTCCTTCCAACGCCTAATAATTGATGAAATTTATTATTTCCTGATAACTCTAATATCAAGTCGTTTAAAGGACCTGGATACGTGCTGTTTCTTATCTCCTGTGGATTTAAAACTAACCCCCCCGTATTGAGGCGCTGAAACACTTCAAATTTTATGTCTTCATCCGATTGGCGTAGTATAATAATAGCTCTTAGGGTTGGTCTCGTTTTAATCACATTTTGTAGGGGGTGTGGAAGATCTTCAAAAGACAGCCCATTAATGTCTGGAAAAATTTCCAAGCCTTCTAATACTAATCTGCCCCTGAAGAACTCACTAATTGAAATCAATCGCTGCTTTCCGTCTATGACAGAATACTGCCCATATTTGTCTTCATTAAGAAATATGGGGGGGACAGGGACATTCATGAGAAATGACTCGATAAGTTTTGATTTTCTGTTATTATCCCAACGAGACCGTCGTTGATAAGCCGGAGATAAATTAATTTGTTTTGATATTACTAACTCTGCCAAAGATTTTATACTATAGTCAACTACGCTGGTAACTAACTCCTTCTGTTTTTTCTCCCAAAATTGAAACGTATCTTCATCTGAACCATCGTTATCACTTTCAATTTCTACAAAGTCTTTTCGATATTTATTTTCTGACACGACAACTCCCCTCTGCGAATTTGAGATTACCTAATTTGGAGTCTCCCCAAAACTTTAAAAACCTTATCCAACTCCCTATTAAGCAGGAGTTTTTCAGCGAGCTGATTTTTCATGAAAATGGTCTAGCCATAAGGCCGAAAGATATCGATTTTCATCTTTCGGGCATGAGCCCTCGGATGGCACCATCTAGAAATCAAGTGATTTCGGAGATTTTTGAAATATGGCGATCCCCACCGAGATCCAAAAACCCGCACACATAGATTGTTTTGACCTACAGACGAATCTTCGTTCTGGTGTTTCGATCCAGTGATATCACTGGATTTCCGGATAGTGCCCCTCGGATCATGCGCGTTTCAAAACTGTTTATGCGGCCCTTGATTGATCACAGATCGAAGTTTACGCACCATTTGAGGCAAAAGATGGTGATTCTTCCGCCTAGGTGTTTGACCTGCAAAAACCGGAATGTGGCACTATTTTGAAACCAGCTCGAATATAAAAAAAGCCCAAAGCTTCGTCGATCGTAACTACTCAGGTACCCAAAATCGGCCGGAGGATCTTGGTTTTAGATGTTCAGGGTAATCTGGCCACAGACTCGTATCAGAACAAAAAACGATATCAAATGACCACGAATTAAAAAAATCAGTTTAGTTGGCGGCCAAACAAGCATCTTGTAAATTGCGGCTACTGGTGCTGATCATGGTACCTGAGTAGTTACCGTCGATCTTACAATGATTTTCACAACAACGGACCGGAGCCACAGCGAAGACTTCTAGATCGTTTATCTTCATAGATCCCGCATCCAAAAGGTAGGCAATCCCCTACCCTCGCATCATCTCCCCCATCAGCCGCCACCCATCGACCTTCCCGTATCCTCCGCGCGCGCCCTCTTGCTCGGTGAAGACCTCCATCTCGTCCGGCTCAATTGACGCGCCCATCATCGCAAAGGGCACTGGCTCTGAAGTGTGAGTCCTCATGGTAACTGGTGTTGGATGGTCGGGCAAGACCAGGACATGCCATTCGTGGCCGGACTTTTCCAGACCTTCGAGAATCGGCCCGACGATCCTCGCGTCGAAGCGCCGAATGGCCTCGATCTTCTTCTCCAGACTGCCATCGTGTCCCATCTCGTCGGGAGCCTCGACATGCAGGTACACGAAGTCGAGCCGTTCTAGGGCACCAAGAGCTGCCTCGACTTTGCCTTCGTAGTTCGTGTCAAGAAGGCCGGTCGCGCCGGGAACTTGGGAGAAGGCGGAGCCAATAGCTCCAGCCGCTTCCCGTCGCACACCCCAATCCTTGTCGCTGGTCAGCCGGTGCAGATCTTGCCAGGCCTGGGACGTGTCCGGAAGAGCTGCAAAATTATCGCGGAATTGACGCACCGCATCAACGCGCTCTGTGCGGTTGCGGTTCAGAGCTTTCCTGTGGATCTCCGCTTGATCAACCAAGTCCCGACACCGCTTTTTAAATGATGTTCGGCATTTAAAATTGTTTCTGAACTCAACGACCGCATCCAATGATTCTTCCAACACATTGCCTGACTTCCCTCACCTCTCGGCAGCTCTTTCCCTTGCTTTATGGAAATATCGCCCCGTCCTGGCAGACTTCGATACGGCCCGTGAGTGCAGTGCTCACGACGTTTCAACGCCGCACTTCGTGTGCCGCTCCTCACAAGATGGGGATGCCTGGCACCCCTAGCCATTTCTCCAACATGCTTTGATCATCATGGGCGGGCCACGCGGTGCTGCAAGCTCCAGGCTTGGTACCAAGCTCACCGAGATGGCGAACGGCAGTAGCACCGCGCATTCCCTCAACCCGGCCCGGATCTTCTGGCCACCGGGCTTGAGCTTTCCAGCACTGCACTCGCACCAATAAATTTAAAATAGTTTGCCACTATAGAATAACCTGGAGGTAGAATCGCTTGAAGGCGCTGGCAGTCTACTACACAAAACATGATCACGGGTTCGATATTTTGTTCTTATAAGAATATTTGTCCTATATTCATGGGGACAATAAATTCTAAAAATAAAAACTTAAATAAAGTAGAACCCCCATCTAACTTTCCACGAATAATCACTAGGACCTGGTTGAAATGTCTCAGGAAACAGGAGTTGGCCTGATCGCCTCGAACCCCCAGCTCGGATTGAGCCTCATGATCCTTGGCGGGTTCCTTGCGGCCAAGCTCTTTCGAACTGCGAAAATTCCGGCCGTTACGTCTTACATACTCTTGGGAATCGTGATTGGACCTGCGGGCCTGAACATGATTCCAGGCGGAATCCTGTCGGCTTCTGGTTTCATCTCGGACGTGGTCTTGGGGCTTATCGCCTTCAGCATCGGGCGAAACTTCTCTCCAGGCCAGTTTGGAAAGATCAGGAGGCTCGTGATCCAGGTATCTGTGATGGAATCCTTGGGCGCTCTGATCCTGGTGACCCTGGGTTTCGTCATCTTCCTGGGCGAGCCGTTTCACATTGCGATCCTCTTTGGGGCAATCGCCACCGCCACCGCACCGGCGGCTACCGTCCTGGTGATCCAGGAAGCGAGGGCCAAAGGTCCTCTCACAGAAACGCTTCTTGGGGTCGTGGCCCTCGACGACGCCTGGTCTCTTATGCTCTTTGCAATCTCGATGGAGATCTCGAAGACCATCGCATTGGGGGAATATGCAGGG
>CAYWZG010000074.1:11814-11895 GCA_964462795.1 uncultured Methanotrichaceae archaeon | reverse complement strand
GATGATTCAGGTGCTGATGAATCTAGAGACGATGATTCAGGTGCTGATGAATCTAGAGACGATGATTCAGGTGCTGATGAA
>CAYWZG010000074.1:0-11714 GCA_964462795.1 uncultured Methanotrichaceae archaeon | reverse complement strand
TCTAAAGGACAAAATAACACAAGACGTGGAGAGAACTGTGCAGAGTTCGACTTTGGCCAGTTTGATGATTTGAGGTCCCAGATGGAAAAGGAGTTCAAGGAGAAATTCCGCTAGAGGAGGGGGTGAAGTTCAAAGGAGATCCTTGCAAGATGCGACCTTCAAGGGTGCCCACTTCAAGGGTCTTTTTTGCGGTTTGGGATGTCTTCAGGGTGTGTATGAGCCAGATCTAGATCTGGCTTTAGAACTCGCCGAGGTGCTAAAACGTTCCGGTGGCGAGCTTACGCGTTCGTCCTGAACGCCACTTTTCGAGACGAGGGCTGGGATCTCGTCGACAGGGATCCGATCATGACCGAGAGGGCCCAGGATATTCCGTTCTTCTTCAGGAAATTTGCAAGATCGTTGATCTCAGTCGAGATTAGGGTTGAATTTTATGATGATGGTATAGGCGCAACAATTTTGTAAAAATAGTATTAAAACGATTTATTCTTCATTAAAAATCAAATCCAAATATCGTGTTTTTCATACTAAAACGTTTTTTTATCGATTTTAAGTCAGTTTTAAACGTTTTATTTGCCACTCTGAAATGCAAAAAATATATCTAGTGCCTCAGCGTATTAAGATGTAGGATGTATTCGAACTGGCAAAATTGTCTCCGTTAGATTGGGTGGCCATTGTTCTGGTGATAATCGGTGGCCTGAATTGGGGGCTGGTTGGGGCTCTTGGAATAGACCTTGTGGATTTGATTCTTGGCAGCATCCCCATTTTGGCTCGCATAGTCTACATTGTTGTTGGCCTGGCTGCGATCTACTTGGCCGTGATCTCAACGAAGCTCACTAAAGCCTGAGTTTGCAGTCTCTTGATAAAAGGGCGACTTTCCAATCCCCTTCGCCCATATTTTATTCCTATACTATTTTGACCATGTCCAGAACATCTCCACATCCAAGAAGGCAGATTGCAGCTATCAAAAGTGGCTGGTGGACAAGGTAGATCAAAAGGGAGTTTCTCCCAAAAAGGGCAAGATATCTTGCCAACGCCCGGTCGGACAGATCTGGAACGACAAACGTTCTGGATCTGTCTCGATAAAGTGTCCGCCCCAAAAAAAGGCCGATTAACACAACGCCAAACCAGGGCAATATCGGGAAATAGTCCACTGAATAGAAATGGCGAGGCGGAAATCCTAGCCAGAGAAGCCAGGGAAAATCGAATCTCATGCCCCGGAAAAGAACGCCTGCCGACATGATACCACCCCCTAAGATCAAGTTTAGAACCCGAAACTTCAGGAGAGGATAAGCCAAAACCGTGGCAGTTCCTATGAAGTGAAGAACCCCATAGACTACGAAGCCTTCGCCCAAACTGACCCAGGTGGCGAAGGTAACCACCATCCCCAAAGAAAATAGGGTCACACCACGTCTTAGGTAATGGGCAAAATATGCCCCACAATCTCTCTTTTGAAGAGAACTGCTCAAGGTCAAGGATACGCCGACCAGGAGCAAGAAGAGGATGGCCGTGGCCCTGGCAAATACCAACCAAAAACCCGTATGAACATCGACCTTGAATATCTCGAAATAGTCCAGGTCCCAGAGGGCGTGAAAGAATATCATCATCAGAATCGCAAGCCCTCGCAGAAAGTCAATCTCCCAGAACCGATCTCCAGCAGCAGTCATGATCTTTGCATCTCTTGAATTCTCAGGATCTCTTGAATCCACGAACTCTTTTTGATATCCTGATTTTTCGACTATTTCGGTGTGTTTCGATCCTGGCCTATTTCTCCACTATTCGAACCTCTCAGCTTTCTTGCCATCAACTACCACCCCCTGAAGGGGGTGGCTTGTAACTGGCTTTAAGTCGTTACGATTGGCTGGTTGACAGGCAGCCTACCCAAGCAATATATACCTGCCTGAGCAATGTTACGAGAAGCATTGAGATCAGCATGGAGTTCAAACCCACATTTGCGGCAACGGAAGAGAGATCCTTCACGATTTCCTTTGTAGATATGTCCGCATTCAGAACATTTCTGCGAGGTGTACCTGGCATCCATAAGGAGAACATGCTTTCTGAGGCCCGCAACCAACCTCATTTCAAGCAGATCTCCCCAAAATCGGATGGTCTTATCCATGTCTCTTGTGACTATGGCCAGATGGTTAATCCCTGTGAACTTCAAAAAAAACACCTCTTTTCAGTTGTCAAACGACGAGATCGATTTTGTGTGTTCTGTAGATTAGATCTAGCCGTCCTGGGGTTTGTAACCTGGATCTCGTTCCCGTTCCACCCCATCGGGCGAGTCGAAATGTTCTTCGTAGGGCTTTATGTCCAGGATGGGACTTCCATCCAGGGCGTCAAGTCCAGTAACTGCAAGCTGATTTTCTTCTACCCTCAGAAGCTCTACCACAGTCAATCCAATGGGGTTTGGCCTTCTTGGCGATCTGGTGGCAAAGACCCCCTTCTTTTGGATGGATTCATCACCCATCGGGTGAACTTTGAGATCGCAGCCAAGAGCCCGATGAATGTGGTAAATTACCAAGAGGTTCTTGAACTTTTCCAATCCCTCGATACCTTCTAGGTATTCGTTGTCTATCACGAGGGTGGAGAGGGCATTTCTCATTTCCTTGGGGTTGGATGGTTCGCCGAAGTTGCAGCGAACTATCCCAATGGGGGTGAAAGTTACAGGTTCATGGTCCATAGTATGTAGTGAGCATTCCAAGAAGATATTCCCTGCGGGCAAGTGTGAGTGGTGAACGCGTGATGCATTGTATAGTGTTTAACGATACCTTTCGGACAAATTTCTAACTCGTAAGAGTTCGAAATTTGGCCTACTCGTATCTTTAAGTATCATTCTGGTGAGAACCAATTAGTCTCATCTAATCGGTTCTTGACTATATTTATCTCAGATGGTTCCTATGGCAAAACGCTGTGAGTGTATGTGGGGCTGCAAGTTGTGGAGTGGGTTACGGTGCAAGTATCATGTGTCGGCGTAGGACATGTGTAACAACAGGTAGAGCCGCAGGTGTAGTCGTAACAGGTGGCATCGCAACATGTGTAATCGTAGCAGGTTGGACCACCGCAAGTATAATCATAGGTAGCGCCACAAGTGTATTCATAGCTCGTTGGACTGTAGCATGTGGCGCCACAAGTGTATTCATAGCTCGTTGGACTGCAACAAGTGTAATCACAAGTGAAGCTGCAAGTGCGATCATAACATGTAGCTCCGTAACAGGTGAGACCGTAAGTCGGGCTGTAGGTACATTCGTAACTTGTGGGGTCACAGCAGGCTTGATATGTGCATGGTTCAGTAAGGCTGCATTTTGAGTCGGCAGTGTCAACACACGTATATGAAGGGCACTTCAACGTCTCAACGTTCATGCTCCCGTAATTCCACCCGGCCATAGAGGCCCCTTCGGGGAGCAGACACATTCCCTCTACCGCCTGGTTCAACCTCAGATCGTACAGAGGCGAATGTTCGTTCCCAGAGGCACCAACCTCCAAGATCGGGACGCCTAAGACAACCCCTGCTACGATCAGAATAGATACAATAGCTGCAATTTCCGTTTTTTTCATCTACACACTCCCCTTTAACACCTATAGTGTGATACCCAATCGTGATCAATTTTGTTCTGACGGGGCACAAATATCCCTTGTTTGAGTCCCCTACCTGCTGATTTTTATACCTGCTTGACGGCCTAGACCTTGACCTAAATTTCGCCAAAACTTGGGCATGCCGATCTATGTATAACTAACTTATTCCACAAATAGTTGCCGATGACCGCCACGTGAATTCCGTGAAAACTCCCATGAGCTGCAGGCTCACACTTGAAGTGTGAAACGCTCACGAGCCTTTTGATCATATGTGTTTCAGGACGAACGCAGCAGGCTCTCCCCTACTTTAGTGGGGGGAGGAATGCGTTCAAATTTATGTGAACTATAGTGTTTAACGATCCCTTTGAGCCAAATCTCTAACTCGCAAGAGTTTGAGATTTGGCCTATTCGTATCGTTAAGCACTATTCTGGTGAGAACCGATTAGTGCTATCTAATCGGTTCTCGACTATAAATTCTTTCGTATTGGCTCCCGATCTTGTAAAACTCCTCGATCGGGGATCTGGTCAACCAGGGCATATTACATGCCCGTCACTTTAGTGGCGGGTAGTTGACGCTATAGCAAATCTTACTTAGCTTTGATCCAGCCACGAAGCGTCATCGCATCGACAACGCGCTGGACTGCCACTGCATAAGCGGCCTGACGCATGTTTATGTCGTAGACTTTAGATGTGTTCAGAACGGAGCGGTAAGCGTCAGTCATCCTCTGATCGAGACGGTTGTAGACTTCTTCTGTGTCCCAGGCGTACCTGTAATAGTTCTGGACCATCTCGAAGTAAGAGACCGTCACGCCACCTGCATTGCACAGGAAGTCAGGTATCACGTGGACGCCGTTCTTGTACAATATGTCATCTGCTTCGGGGGTCGTGGGCCCGTTTGCAAGTTCTGCCACGATCTTGGCCTTGACGTTGGGCGCGTTCTCTTCGACTATGACGTTCTCAAGAGCTGCAGTAATGAGCACATCTACATCCAGTTCGATGATTTCCTTGTTGGTGATGTTTTGTGTTTCCTCCCTTGGGGAGTCGACAACAGATGTAGTTTGGGCCTTATGACTGCAAGCAAGGTCTAGGTCGAGCCCTTCTTTGTTGTATATGCCGCCCTTAGAGTCGCTGATCGCAACTACCTTGGAGCCAAAGAGGTTTCTGCAGAGGAATGCAGCATGACAGCCTGCGTTCCCATAACCTTGGATGGCCACAGTGACCTTGGAAAGATCCAAATCAAGCTCTTTTGCTGCCTCGCGGATTGTGTACATGCCACCTCTGGCAGTAGCATCGTCGCGTCCACAAGAGCCGCCTATGTTGACGGGTTTTCCAGTAATACAACCAAACTCATTCTTCCCGCTCAGCTTCGAAAACTCATCCATCATCCAGGCCATAATCTGGGGTGTAGTGTAAACGTCAGGGGCGGGTACGTCCTTGTCGGGACCTATGAACTGCCAAACCTGATCGATGTAGCTACGGCTCAGGCGTTCCAACTCGTTTTCGGATAGCTCTTTAGGATTGCATATGACGCCGCCCTTTGCTCCTCCGAGTGGCAGGTCGAGAAGGGCGCATTTCCAGGTCATCCAGGCTGCTAGAGCCCTTACGGTGTCAATGGTCTCGTCGGGATGAAATCTGATTCCGCCCTTGGTTGGGCCCTTGGCATCGTTGTATTGGACCCTGAAACCCTTGAAAACTTTTGTGGTGCCATCGTCCATCCTGACGGGAATCGAAACGTGAAGCTCCCTCATGGGGTTCTTGAGGATATCCCGTACATCGTCATTTAGCTTGAGAATAGCCGCGCAATTGTCTAATTGTCGTTGTGCAATCTCGAAGGGGTTAAGTTCAGTCATTTCCATCTCCTATTATAAATATTGGCCCCTCAAACACCTCTTTCGTGGATTGGGGGAAAGATGGTTCCAAGTGCAAGTATTTAAATCTTATTGGATACATTTATTAACGTCGAAATAGGGCCCGTGCGCCATATTTCGATATTTAAAGCTATTGGTACTACAGTCAATCATAATTTTCAGGGCAACATGCCTATTTTTTAGATGCACATTTGGACGTACAATAAAATTTTAAAATAAATAGGATATTTATTTATAAAAATTGCTTTGTTCAAAATCGTTTTTAATAAGTCATATAAAGTACTAATTTTTAATAAAATCTTATTTCCATTAGTCTGTAATATGTGGCTATAAATCAAAATAGCACTCTTATAACAGCTTGACGAAAAAATGGGTATGAAAGATATATGAAGAGATCCATGACATAGTTGGCGCTTTACTATAGTTGACGAATCCCTTAAATGAGATATATTTTTGCCGAAGTTCTGGCGCATTCAGAATGAAATATCAGAGTATATGCGATACAATCGCATATACTTTCGAATTATGTCATTTGGCATTTTAGAGTGCTAGAGCGAGAATGAATGACCTCTGGACCCTATTCGTCTAGGATTGCCTCTGCCACATCCCTGTAAGCGTCCATGACATAGGGAATCCCTGACACTCTGGCGGCCTCTTCTGTCAGTGCCATCAGATCGTTTCGAGAGATGGAATTGAGGCCAAAGTTCCTGCTTCCGGCCATGATCTGCTGAAGTCCGGTCTTGAACCTCTGAGAGTACGTGTAGATACCCACAGCACCGAGCGGGATCTTCTCAACATCCTTTCCGTAAGTTTCTGTCAGCTCCTCGTAAGCGACGAATATCTCTTTCACATCGGTTCCATACTTTGATACAGACTTTGGAAGCTCGCCTTTTGCGATCCACTTTTGGATGTTCTTTCCTACCATCCCTGGTATCATGAGGGCTCGCCCCATACATACTGCCTTGAAATGGGGGGCGCCCATCGCAAGTCCCTTGAATACACCGTCTTCTGACGAAAATCCGCCCGCGATCGCGAGATCAGGCACCCTCATCCCTTTGTTTGTGAGTATCTCTGCAAACTCGTAGGCGAGCGACTGAAGATAGAACGTGGGAATGCCCCACTCGTTCATCATGGGCCAAGGGCTCATTCCAGTTCCGCCTGGTGCACCGTCAATTGTGAGAAGATCGATCTTGGCTTCAGATCCGTACCTCAGGGCCATCGCAAGCTCGGCCATCGAGTAAGCTCCGGTCTTGAGTGTGATCCTCTTGTATCCAAGACCCCTGAGTCTGTCGACTTCGTCAAGGAATCCTTCTTTTGTCACAAACCCGAGCCTGGAATGTCTTTCGAACTCCTTTATGGCACCGTCTTTGAAGGCTCGCTGAACGTCGGGTCTGCTTGGGTCTGGCCTTACAATGTAACCTCTGTTCTGGAGCTCGATAGCACTTTCCAGTGACCTGACCTTGATCTCGCCGCCGATGCATTTGGCGCCCTGACCCCATTTCAGCTCGATGGTGTCAAGCTCGTGCTTTTGGGAGACGTATTCTGCGGTTCCAAGTCTCGTATCTTCGACGTTCATCTGGACCAGGATCTCGCCGTAACCTTCGTGATGGTCTTTGTAGATCTCTATCCTTCTGTCCATCTCAGGTGATTTTGTAACTTTTCCGTCTTTATCTCGGACCAATTCTGGATCGACACCGCAGACGTTCTCGCCGCAGACGAGGGTTATTCCAGAGATCGCAGCACCGATGGCAAAGTGTTCCCAGTTCTTTTGGGCGATGTCGGTCGATCCTAAAGCTCCCGTGAAGATGGGGATCTTCATCCGGACCTTTTTGTCCCAACCGTACTCTGTTTCGGTGTCTACATTGTGAAATACCGCAGTATCAGGGTTGCCTTCGATGCCTTTGGGAAGGCCTTTGGCACCAACAGCGTAGCCCTGGATGTTTAGGTGAGAGTAGTCGAGAGGATATTCTTTATCAGCTCCTGCAGTGACCTCGCCGAAGGGGTCAGGGTAAAGAGCCTCTCGGCCCCTGAAAGATGATAGCCAGATGTCGCAACCACCCCTGCAACCGTCGACGCAACGGGTGCAGATTCCAGATACTGGGGCGACGTTTCGGGAACGGTTGAAGGTTCCAATAGCTTCGTTCGCGTTTGGCGTTCTTAGATTCATAATTTACACCTTTTTAATATTTGCCCCTCCTATCAACAAGGGCGAAGTACTTAAAGGACCTTATATGACTAACATAAGATTCCTATGCCATTTAATATAAAGTTTTCTTAGGAATGGGAATTCTTATTCTACTCTATATAATGTTATCTAAAGAACCTAACTTCCTACTTTACCATATATACACTTTGTTATTCTTAGAGGCGATTCATCGATGAAAAAACCAATCAAGTACTGACATAAAATAGATCCAGATACTGCTCGCATTTGAGGGCTTATGATTCGACAATCGGGAGAATATTCCAGAAATTGAGGCCAAACACCCCACAAATCCCGCAGTTATAGTCTAGAACCAATTGGATGAGATTAATTGGTTCTTGCAAAAGTAGTGCTTAACGATACGAATAGGCTAAATCTCAAACTCTTACGAGTTCGACATTTGTCTGAAAGGTATCGTTAAACTCTATCGAATTCAACAAATTTTGCAGAAAATGTTGGTGGAAATCGAATTGATCAGCCTTCAACCACCTTTATTCCGGCATTCTTCAGTTTATTTCGCCTGGAGATGTTCAAAAGCATAGGAGTTAGCGCTTCCAGCATTGGGGCGACTGCTAAAGGTCCTACATCTAGGGGGCGGATGTCTTTTATCTCGCTTATCAGGCTAGATACGATCTTCTTTGCCTCATCATCGTCTCCGCATACTAGAACGTCTCCATTTATGACCCGCTCCAGATCCTGGAAGATGACCGAAGAGACCGTATGAAAGGCTGCAACGATCCTGACTGAAGGTGGCAGCAGGTCTCTTACCTGGAAGGAAGCAGACCCCAGCGCAGGCGGCGTGAACTCAAAGTGTTTCTCCACCCGACCCATGGGGACCACTGGTGAGAGCACGATCTGATCTGAGTAGCTCTCTTTCAGGTCCCCTGTCACGGTCTCCAGAAAACGATAGGGCACCGAAAGGACCACCAAGTCGCTGGCCATTATGGCGCTTGCGTTATCGGTTCCAGAAACGCGGGGGTCTTCGATCCCCCAACCTTTCAGAGCTTTATTGATCTCTTCGGCACATTCTTCTGCCTTCTTTGCCTCTCTTGACCCCACTATCACCTCGTGCTTTTGGGCCCAACGCAATATAAAACCGCGGCCACATTCTCCAGTGCCACCGACTACAGTGATCTTCATATTGGTTTGATCATAGTTGCATATTATTTGGCGTTTTCTACTGAAAACAATAGTCGCGGAACTGAACATCACGATACCTTGTCACGACCTGGAAGAATGTCATGGGTGCAGACATTCTCGAAGCTGACAAAAACAGAAAACAACATATCTAATATCTGGTGATTGGCAGTTCTTCCTGCAAATCGATACGGCACGGAGTAGCGATTATCGAGATTATAGTCGAGAACCGATTAGATGAGTCTGATCAGTTCTCGCCAGAATAGTGCTTAACGATACGAATGGGACAAATCTCAAACTCTTACGAGTTCGACATTTGTCCAAAAGGTATCGTTAAACACTATACTTCTGCTCGCCGATCCACTCGGTCACTTTGTCAGGGTTGTTGGAGATCCACTTAGAAGCAGCTTCGTCCTCAAGCATCCCGTTTTCGATGTCCATCATCACTGACGCTATGTCCTCTTGAGTCCAGTGGAACCTGCTTGCGATCGCGTAAGCCTCTGGCTTCTCTTCTTTCAGACCCTTCCGGGCAAGAGTTGTGACGTGATCGCCAGTCCCATAGGCCCCAAGAGGATCTTCCAGGTACTTGAGGTCCCAGCGGTTGAAGGACCAATGTGGTGACCAAAGAGTGACCACGATCCAATCCTCTTTGTCGATCGCTCTTTTAAGGGCCGTGGCCATCCCACCGCCAGAGCTAGATTCTAGCTCTAACTCAAGATTGTACATCTCGATGGCGTTTTCGGTGTTCTGCATGATGCCCGCACCAGGATCTATTCCCACAATCGTCTCGTCGAACTTGTCCTTGACGCCGTTCAGATCTTCGATCGAGTCGATGATGACGTAAGCTGGAACTACCAAACCACATCTACAACCATCCAGGTTCGATCCCACATAATCGATCTGGTCCTTGTAAATATCCCAATAATTCTTCTGGGTCTCTGGAAGCCAAGCCGATACTGTGAGGTCAAACTCTCCTTTGGCCAGGCCTTGGTAGAGCGGTCCTGCATCAACGGCCATTATCTCAACGTCATATCCGACTTGCTCAAAAACCTGCTTTAAGACGTTGGTGCTGGCGATTTCGCCGTCCCAAAGGACGTAACCTATGCTCACGGTCTCTCCGTTCAAAACACCATCGTTCGAGGTGATTTCTTCTCTATCAGTGCAACCGGGTCCCAGAAGTGCCAGGATGCCGATCAGACTCACTACAAAAAAAGCTTTCAGATATCTTTCGTTCAAATTACCACCGTTCCAAAGGCAAATACTCTATAAATAAATGAGACTGGTACTAAACTCGAATTTAATCTACAAAGATTATCGATAAGTATTACAGCAAAGCTCGACTGGGCAATTCTCGAAAATAGTGATATTCGTGTGATTTGTGTGATTCTCGAAATATGGTGCTCAAAGATACCTTCAGGACAAATACCGAACTTGCAAGAGGTCGATACTTGTCCTACTCGTATGCTTAAGCACCATCTTCGCGAAAACCAATTGGTGTAATCTGATTGATTCTTGACCACACGTCTCGTTCGATCGTCTATCTTCGAATCCTTCTGATCGCCTATCGTCAGATCACCTCTCGGTCAGGCTCCGGGTGATTCGGTCCAGTATCATGGCAATTATCACGATGCCTAGCCCAGCTTCAAAGCCTGTGCCGATATCGACCCTTTGAATTCCGACGAGAACCTGGTACCCCAACCCTCTGGCTCCGATCATTGCGGCTATTACTACCATGGATAGAGATAGCATGATACATTGGTTGACCCCAGCCATTATGGTGGGCAGGGCCAAAGGAAGCTGGACTTTGAAAAGTTTCTGTCTCGGCGTAGAACCGAAGGCGTCGGCCACTTCGATCAGGTCCCTGGGAACCTGCCTTATTCCAAGGTTAGTCAGCCGGATGGTGGGCGGCATGGCAAAGACGACCGTTGCAATGATCCCAGGAACGTTGCCCAGCCCGAAGAATATGACAGCAGGAATCAAGTATACGAATGGAGGCATGGTCTGCATGAGGTCCAGGAGGGGCGTCACGATCGTGTTGACATTGTCGTTTCTCGAACAGAGAATGCCAACAGGAATCCCAATGATCAAGGCCACCACTGTAGAAGATATCACCAGCGCTAGAGTCTCCATCGAAAGGGACCAGAGGTTTAGGCTCTCTATCAGGAGCAAGCCCAGAAAGGTTCCAGCAGCAGTCCTCAAGTTTCGTCTGCTTATAACCCAAACGAGTATAGTGATGAACACTATCATCGCCAGAGGCGGAAGAAACAGAAGTGCGTCCTTGAACCCATCTATAAACACGCCTAGGATGGTACTAAGAAAGTCGAGCAATCCGCCAAAATGGATTTCGATCCATTCGACTGCTATTTCTACGCCATCTCCTACGGGGAGCCTAGGCAACGCCATTTTCAACCACACCAGAAGATAATGCATCTAACAGTGAGAGATGACCTATCATCCCCACCAATATTCCTCGTTCGTCCAATACTGGCAAGGGACGGGTATTGTTTGACATCATCGATATCAATTCAATCAAAGGCGTGTCTGGCGACGCGGTCAAAACGTCGGCGATGAGGACTTCTTTTAGGCCAGCCCCGTTCTCAGTTGCATTTCTCGCGTCCTCTTCAGTCACCGTGCCCCTGAAGATCTCCTCGCCCTTGTCCACAACGAACGCGAAATTCTTCTTGTATTTTTCCATCCTTTTGAGGGCAGTTTTCGGATCAAATCCAGAAAATACGACAGGATATGCTTGTTTCATCACTCGTTCTGCTGTCAATACTTTGGACATGTCCACTCCCGCCACGAACTTGGCCACGTATTCATCGGCAGGATTTGTCAAGATATCCTCACTGGTGCCGATTTGGATTATGGAACCATCTTCCATCAGGGCTATCCTATCTCCGATGTGGAGTGCCTCGTCAAGATCGTGAGAAACG
>CAYWZG010000073.1:0-11928 GCA_964462795.1 uncultured Methanotrichaceae archaeon | reverse complement strand
GCATTATATAGGGTTGGGCTCATATGAGTTAAATCTATGGTATATGACTATAATTCCCAAGGCAATGATGATATAGGTTATCATCCATGCGTAACCAACCCCAAGCATACCATACTTATTCATGAAGATGTAGCTCAGACCCAGGAGAAGTACACACCTGGCCGCATTCAGCTTCACTACGCTATCCACCTTCATCCTCACGTTCTGAATGGGTATAAATAAAGAATATACCACCACCAGAAAGCTCGATAGAGCCAGAACCCTTAACAGGTCGAAGGCCTCCACATACTCTCCCCCGAGCAGCCCCAGCAGCCGGTCTCCGAAGAGGAATATTACCAACACCGAAGGGACCAAAAGTATTAGGCTCGCTCTCCCAGCTTTCATTACGCTCTTCTTTAGCCCCCCCCCGTGGCTCCCCTCGACGAAGAGGGAAGTACCCAAAGATTGGGGTATGATCAGAACGAGGCTTCCGATAGCGAAGGCTATATAGTACTTTGCGGCTTCCGCCTCCCCGAACATCTTTAGGATCATGAGAGGTAGGATCAAAGTTGGCGCTGTTGATAGAATGTTTGACGCATAGTTCCAAGAGCTGAACTTAAAAGAGTTCTTGACGAAGTCCGCGCTCACTCCAAGCCTAATTGCGGTAACGCTCCTTTGAAGGACTATCAAGGCGAAGAACGATGCCACCAAAAAGGAGAGGCCCACAGAGCCGAAGACCCCAACGGTCCCGAGGAATGCCAGGGGGATCAAAAGGGGTATCCTCAGGGCCATGAATACATTCTGGAAGAGGTAATGGTCCGCCTTTCTATCGGCGACGAAAGCGTTTCCAGTTATGGCTGCAACGGAGTTCACAACCACGATAAGGAGAAATGCGAGGGCATAGCCAGGCTCCTTCAAAAAGGCCAGTGACGGCAAGACGAATTCAACCACCAAAATTAAGATAGCACCCACCAAGAGGGAAGCAATGGTGGTGATGATGAGACTCGTTCCGAAGACCCTTGCTTTATCGTTCGTCGGGAAGAAGCGGATGATCGAGAAGTCAAAGCCAAGCCTTGAGAATAGGATGACGAGTCCAAGGGACGATATTAGGGCTGTCGCAAGGCCTACCTCCTCGACGGTGTAGAGCCTTGCTGCAGTCATCCAGAAGAGGAAGCCGCAGCCAGCATTGAATATGTTGGTGAAGGCCATGAAGAACGAATTTCTGTAGAGGGGATCCCTGGCCAGTCTTGCAATTATTTTGTAGTTCAGAATGTTTAATTGTTTCGAGTTCATAGTATTTCCTTGGCTTGCACTGACCTTCCTGGAAGATTCCTTGCTCTTTAGGCGATTATGCTGTCAAAGTAACTTGGCCGGATTCCCCACCACAGTCTCCCCATCTTCCACGTCCCGAGTTACCACCGCTCCTGCTCCCACAACAGCCCCTTCACCCACGACTACACCAGGCAGAATCACAGCGTTGGCCCCTATCCTCGCACCTTTCTTGATCACGGGTCCTTTCAGCTCGGCACCTCTCACCATGTACTTGTCATTGGAAGTGACCGAACAGGGACCCATGAATACGTCGCCTTCAAGGACGGTGTTTATCGTTATGTAAACCCCTGTCTGAACGCTGACATTGCTTCCTATGGTGCAATTTCCGTCCACCACCGAGTTTGTCCCGATGAGAACGTCGTCTCCGATGGCAGTCTTCTCCCTGATGAGGACGTTGTGGCCGGTTCGGAATCGGTCTCCTATACGGGTGTGAGGATAGATCACAGTCCCGCTTCTTATGACGGCTTCATCCCCGATTACCACCGTTCCTTCCTCGGAGCCGATGATCACGTTCTCCTGGATCACACACCCTTTCCCGAGCCTGACGTCGCCCCGGATTATGGGATCAAACATATCCGTTCACCGCCCGCCCGACTTGCTCTCGCTCCTCGTCGGTGAGGCCCGGATGGACCGGGATTGAGACTACCTTTTTGCTTGCCTCCTCGGCTTTGGGGAAGTTCTGTCCATTGTACTCCTTCATCAGGGGCTGCTTGTGGATGGGGATTGGGTAATGCACACCGTATCCCACGCCCTCTTTTTCGAGGTGCTTGGTGAATCCATCTCTATCGTCCACCTGGATGGTGTACTGGTGGTAGACGTGCTTTCTTCCAGCTGGGACAAAAGGAGACTCAAAGTTTAGGAGCTCGTCGTAGTACCTCGCGTTCTCCTGCCTCTTCTCGTTGAACTGATCGATCATATTCAGCTGGGATAGACCGATGGCCGCAGCGAGGTTTGTCATCCTGTAGTTGTACCCGAGGATCGGGTGAACGTACCTTTCGCTCTGGCCATGGTTTCTGATCATCTTCGTCTTTTCTGCGACCTCCAAGTCAGAGGTTGTGATCATCCCGCCCTCGCCGGTCGTCATGTTCTTTGTGGGATAAAAGCTGAAAACCCCCACGTCTCCGAGAGATCCGGCCCGCTTGCCGTTGTACTCTGCGCCGTGAGCCTGGCAGGCGTCTTCTATCACCTTCAGCCCGTTCTCATTGGCGATCTCCATTATCGGCTCCATATCACAGGTGAGGCCATAGAGATGAACGACTATCAACGCCTTCGTCCTCTCGGTTATTGCATCTTCGAGCCTTTCAGGATCGATGTTATATGTTCTCGGATCGATGTCGCAGAAGACCGGTTTTGCCCTCTGCATAAGCACGCTGGTTGCAGTGGCGATGAAAGAAAAGGGCGTCGTGATCACCTCATCGCCTTCTCCCACGCCCAGAGCGGCAAGAGCTGTGTGCAATCCAGAGGTTCCACTGTTTACGGCTATGCCGTAATCAGTGTCGGCATATCTGGCGAACTCTTCTTCGAACCTGGCCACAGTCTCACCCTGGGCCAAGATTCCGCTCTCAAGAACTGCTTTAATTTCTTCCAGCTCGTTGCCGGAAAGCATCGGTTTTGCCACAGGAATCATTGAGCTAGCTCCCAGGGTGTCTTTCCCTCAGTTTCCATATATAAATTGCTTTAACCCAGGATGCATAGTCCTTGAGTTCAAGACAATATCTGTGACCCATGTGCCACAACTTTCGATGTTCACGCTACTTTCTTTTGGACTTTCACAGACTGTTTCAGAGTTTATTGTTACAGTCGGCACTTTGAATGCGTACTTACGAACCCTCGAAACGTCAACGTACATCCCACCCGAACCACAACTATCTGTGTTGAGATGTACCAAGTTTTCAATAATTGTACCTTTCAAGAGATCCAGTCCAGATGGCGTTTTTAGCTCTTCGTCAATGTATATCCAATATTTTGTTTCTAGAAAGCTGAAATCTGCTCTTATGTCGTACCATTTTCCCGCCTCGTATGTCTCGTCTACAGGAAGGTTTTGGTAACTGCTACCAAAAGGACAATATCCAAAGTGTCCATCTGGCTTTGCAGATAACAGGTAAAGTCCGGACACGTCGAAAGTCGATATATACGGGTAGTGATACTTATCAGTCTCGTCGAACTTGAATCGTCCCTCAAGAACCCCTTCCGACATATTCAAAGATTTTAATAATTTTTGATCCTCTCCTATGGCGCAAGCGCTATTGCTACCTTGGTATGCATCCGTGGATATGTTCCATCCATTTGAGTTGTCCCATTTGTCGAAGTTGCCGCTCTCAAAATCATCGAAGAACTCAAAGGTGGCATTGCCATCGCTTGCAGCATTTGCACTTCTATTCCCATAATGCATCATTATCTTCGCCACATTCGCTGCAGGTATGATTGGCACCTTTACCCATATTTTTGCCACATTTCTCTCAGCATCCCATTCTTTAATCCAGTAGCTCAGCTCTTCTCCCTCGGCAGTGAATCTCAGATCAGAACCATCAGGCTTTGCTTTCGAGAAATCAAAGTTCGATGAGTTCAAGCTTATAGGAACCTGAAAATCGACGAGCTCTTTGCCAGAGTTTTCCTGAATCTCGATTTCTTGACTATAGGCCCAACCGTCATATGCTGGATCGGACAAAACAAGAGATACGCTTATCGTTCCACATAATAAAACCAAAAAGGACACTGTTTTCCAATTTAACCTCATTTCACCACTCCTACAAACAGGCTTTCTGCAGGCTGCATTCCCCACACGACCCGATCCCGGAGGGATCGGGCGCATACCATGTAGAAACCCACAGAATCAAACATTATGAGAACAGTCGCCATAGCGAGCATACCCTTGAATATCACCGGGGCCTCCTATCATCGAATCAATTCAGCCCAGGTGACCACACGCCCTCGAAAAGCCAATTTTGGTACCCTCTGTCAAATACTTTTCGATCAGAACACAGCTATTCGACGCTTGACCCCCTTCGTTTGGCCCCCCATCTATCATGCAGATCCGATCCCCCTCCGCCAATTAGCCACACAGACCAGATCCTCCGCCGCCAATTCCAGCGTCCTCAGAAGAGGTCCTGCTGCGATATTCGAAGCGTAAGAGATTACCCACGTCGTTTCTGTCTGACACACCTCAAAAGCGCGGGACCATGGCCTGCGACCGACGAATGACCTGCCCGCAAGATACCAGGCATCTCACCATCACAGGCGGGCGAGAATAGCGCGGAATCCAAAATCCAAGTCGCCCAAGACCATCTCCGCCCCAAAGGCTCAAAACCCAAGAACAAAAGCAGCGGCGCGAAATCGGCGATACTCGCACACGCCCGAACCCTATGCATATCAGAAGGCTCCCGCCACCGCTCGCACACGTCTCCGATCCGCGGGCGAGATCTCCCACGGCAATCCTTGCGCCCCCTCGGGCCTGACCCCGAAAGGATTGGGCGCAACCTATCACAAGCGGGCGAGACATCGAGAAACCCAAAATCCAAGTCGCCAAAGACCCTCTCCGCCCCAAAGGCTCAAAACCCAAGAACAAAAGCAGCGGCGCGAAATCGGCGGTGTTCGCACACACCCGAACCCAACGGGACCGATACCGTTCTCACGTGCAAGCCTGAAAAGAGATCGTCTCTCGCCGTCAGATGATGCCTTTCTCTCTCAATGCCGTCTTCACTTCGCTGAGATCGGCTTCTATGCGCTCGAACCTCAGGTCGATGTGGCTCTTTATGTCCGTCCTGAGGCCCTGGATCTCTCCTGTGGTCTCGTCCTGCTTATCTAGCATCTGATCTTGCTTATCTAGCATTCGATCCTGCTTGCCTAGCACCTTGTCCATCTTGGAGTCGATTCCCTTGATCGCCCCTATGGTCAGATCCTGCTTATCTAGCATCTTGTCCATCTTGGACCCTAACTCGCTGAACCCGTTTCTTGTGACATCTACTAGCTCTTTGAGGTACTCTGCGCTCTTATCCAACCTCTCGTCGGTCTCACCTTCTCCAACGAGCTTGTAGAAGCCCTCATACTCTCCGGTCGCATCTGAATATTCTCTCTCAAGTTTGGTTACATTGATGATGGCGTTTTTTATCTCCAGAGCTTCTGCAAACCTTTCTAGATCGGAATCTTTGCCCTCAGCTGTTACTTTCACTCTACCATCAGGACGATTTTGGACATGTCCTTTGATCCCAAAAACCTTTGCTATCGTGATGACTTTCGATCTGTATCCAGCTTTTTGGACCTTCCCAGAAACGTGAATCACCAATCTCTTCATCGAGGATAACTAGCAACTCATTTTGATATAAGTGTTGTCGTCATAGGCCAAATCATCTGACAATTCCTCTAACTGAAATTCGAGAGGGTCGTAAGATAGCGATAAACCACTCAAAAAAGGAATCTCTCCCATCTGATCCGAGGCCCTATCACGAAAGATGACTTGGTGCTCGGGCCCAAACCCGGTGCTATCTTTAGGATTCTCTCGCCACTGAACCACACACGTCTCTGAGCTGCGGGCGAGATTCCGTGCGGCGACACCTGTGCCCCCTCGGGCCTGATCCCAGAAGGATCGGGAAAAACATCGTTCCAGAACTCTTATGAAAAAAGGCAGGGCTAATACCCGCCATTTCAATGGCGGGATACAGCCCGTGCCTACCGATGCGCAAGTCTTAGCGAAAGATGTAAATACCGCTAAGACTGTCTATGTTACATGTTGAAAGCGTTCAAGTGTCGATTGTACCCAACCAAGACACAAATGTCTCAGCTCAATCAACATATCGGAGCTTGCCGATTTGTGTATAATTGGGGACTTGAACGCAAAATCAAATCATATGAGCTAGAGGGCAAAAGTGTGTCCAGGTTCGATTTGAATAAAGAGATCGTCCATGAACTCAAACCTGAGTATCCATGGCTCAAAGAGGTCAATTCCCAGTCGCTGCAGGGAGCCATAACAAACCTTGAATCTGCGTTCACTAAGTTTTTTCGAGAAAAGACTGGGTTTCCGAACTTTAAGTCTAAGAAGAACGCAACCCAATCGTTTTCTGTTCCACAACATTACGTGGTGGATTTTGATACCAACAGAATCAAGTTGCCAAAGATTGGTTGGGTTAAAGCAATCCTTCATCGAAGGTTTGAAGGCGATCTTAAGACAGCAACCGTCTCAATGACAAGAACCGGGAAGTACTTCATCTCGATCTTGGTAGACGATGGTAAAGAGTTGCCAAAACCAGAGCCGTTTGACTATGAGTCAACTGTTGGTATCGATGTTGGAATAACCCATTTTGCCACACTTTCAACCGGGGAAAAGATAGAAAATCCAAAGCATCTCAAGAACTCACTTGGTCGGTTGAAGGTACTCCAACGACGGTTAAGCCGAACAAAAAAGGGATCTAACAACCGAGAAAAGGCTAGATTGAAACTAGCAAAACAACACGAGAAGATAGCAAACCAAAGACGTGATTTCCTTCACAAGACGTCTCATCGACTGGCAAGCGAGAATCAAGCAATTGCCACAGAGACGTTGAATGTGAAAGGCATGATGAAAAATCACCATTTGGCGATGGCTATCTCAGATGTTTCTTGGAGCGAGTTTTTCAGGCAGCTGGAGTACAAAGCTGCATGGTATGGGAAGACCATGTTGACAATCGGTCAATTTCAGCCATCAACAAAGATTTGTAGTGTTTGTGGAACTGTTGTGCAAGGTCTCACGTTGGCAGATCGAGAATGGTCATGTCAGGAATGTGGAACTGTGCATGACCGAGACATAAACGCTGCTATAAACATCAAGAAATTCGCACTCCAGGACCAAAACATAATCACCCTCGGGCAGAGGGGCTGAGCTTGTCGAGATGTCGTAACGGGCGAGTCTATGAAACAAGAACCGGATGCCCCCGACTTCAGTAGGGGGAGGATGTCACGGAACCTATTTCAAAATACCGCAGCATGCTGGTTTTTGCAGATCAAACATCTCGGCGAAAGAATCGCCATCAATGACCTCAAATGACGTGTAAACTTCGATTCGTGATCAAGGGCCGTATAAGTAGTTTTGAAACCAGCTCACGGAATACGTGCAGGAAGAGGCCCGGTTGAAGTACAGATTCCATCTGATGGACAAACACGGAGAGATCCGATTCAGATACGATAACGCACCTCACCATCACCTTTCGACCTTTCCGCACCATAAGCATACTCCGAATGGAATAGTCGAATCCAGCGAAAAGAGTTTTCTAGACATCTTGGACGAAATGGAGATGCTTGTTTTGGATATTATGCGTTAATTTTAATGTATTTTAACAAGATGAAACTTCAATATGTCAAAATCGCAAGTTCTGAGACCTGTGAAATCTTCCCGAAATCCCGATCCTTGGAAATGGGCCTCTCTGCACCGTTCGCTATAGCTGTGCCCGCAATCAGCACGTCCAGCGCGTTCACAAGGGCAATAGTATCGAAAACGATCATATCCTAAACCTCGAGAGCTCTCTTATCTTCTTGGAATCCTCTTCAAGCCCTTTCAGCAGATCGTCGTTCTCAATAACACCAAAATAATCCGCAAGGTCAACCTTCTCCCGCCTCAAAAGCCTATTAACCGAGTCGCTGAAGCTTTCACCAGTCGATCGAGGCATATCCGCGTCCAGCAAGAATCTGGGGTCAGGCATAAGCACCGATCTCGTCCTCAGCCACAATTTTTGCCGCATATCCTACGGCTGCCAGGATATCTTCCTTCTCTATGTCGTATTCGCGGGCTATCTCTGCCACTTCCATACCAGCGGCCAAAGAGCCCAGAATTAGATCTACAGGCACCCTGGTCCCTCTTACAATCGGCTTTCCGTGCCGGACTTTAGGATCGATGACTATTCTATTCTCGAACATTTTCATCCCTTCGGCCGTGATCTCAAAAGCTTGGAATGGAACGGGTCATTTCTCATAAGAGTTGAGATCAAAACGTTGGTGTCAACTACAAGCCGTATCTTTTCTTCTCTTCCGACCATATTTTCTTACGTATCTCTTCTAGATCTTCCAGCTCTTCTCTATTGATGGCCAGCTCTTCTCGGGACTTGTAGAAGAGCGCCCATCTCACTCCTTCCTTTTTTATCAGCTGGTCAATCTTTTTCTTCAATGGCGACAAAGGTATACCTTTTGTAATTTTTACGATTCTAGAAGCGCCTCAACAGCGATCTCGATCGACTCTTTGGAATTGTGGTGAGGCGTCCAGCCAAGATCCCTCAGGGCGTCGATGGCAAGACTCATCACCTTCACGTCACCCTTCCAGCCGCGACCATCGATTCCTCCCGTGTACCTATAAACGACATCTTGCAATCCCATACTTTTTGTCACCACATCGGCGATCTCGGTTACGTCCATAGAGTCTTTGGATCCTATGTTGAAGACGTTCACACCATTTTGGGATTTTTCGACGCAGTAGATCATGGCATCTACGCAATCATGAACCTCAAGGTAGGATTTCCTCTGTTTTCCAGACCCCAGTATCTCAAGTTCTTCTGGATCCGCTCTCAATTTTGATATGAAATCTACCAGTACCCCGTGGGTACTTCGCTCGCCGACGATATTGGCGAACCTGTATATCCAAGATCTCATGCTGAAAGTGTGGCAATAAGAAGAGATCAGAGCCTCGCAGGCCAATTTTGAGGCACCATATAGAGATATGGGAAGCAGCGGGCCATAATCCTCTGGAGTCGGAACGACTTTTGCTTCGCCATAAACGGTGGATGTCGATGTGAAGGCGATCTCCTTTGTGCCATTCTTTCTCATCGATTCCAGAATATTATAGGTTGCAAGAACGTTCTGCTCTAGATGAGTTCGGGTATCTTTGGCCCCTATCTTGACGTCAGGATTTGCTGCTAAATGAAACACCAGATCTTTTCCACTAACGGCATCGTCCAAGGTGTTGGAATCCAAGAGGTCCGCTTCTATCAAGGTGAAGTTTTCATCTTTCATATGGTGGTCTATGAAAGCCTTCTTTCCTGAAGAGAAGTTGTCAAGGACTGTCACCCTATTGGATTCTATCAGCTGGTCTACAAGATGGCCTCCTATGAAACCTGCGCCGCCAGTAACCAAAATAGACTTGTTTGTGATCATCGGATTATCCTCATGAAAAGTGATCGACATTCATCATATATATTGAAGTTTAAAATATCTGCATCTGTCCAGAAACGAGGATATCTCGCCGTCAGATGATGCCTTTCTCTTTTAACGCCGTCTTTACTTCGCCGAGATCTGTTTCTATTCGCTCGAACCTCTGGTCTATGTGGTTCTTTATATCTGTCCTGAGACCCCGGATCTCTCCTGTGGTCCCATCCTGCTTGCTGATCATCTGATCTTGCTTATCCAACATTTTGTCCATCTTGGAGTCGATTCCCTTGATCGCCCCGGTGGTTTCATCCTGTTTTTCTAGCATTTGATCTTGCTTATCCAACATTTGATCTTGCTTGTCAATCATCTTGTCCATCTTATGTCCCAATTCGCCGAACCCGTTATCCATCCGAGAAAAACCATCTCTTGTGACTTCCACTAGCTCTTTGAGATACTCTGCGCTCTTGTCCAACCTCTCGTCAGTCTCACCTTCTCCAACGAGCTTGTAGAACCCCTCACACTCCCCGATTGGATTTGAATACTCTTTTTTAATATCGACTACATTTATGATGGCGTTTTCTATCTTGAGGGCCTCTGCAAACCGTTCTAGATTTCCCTCTTCGCCCTCTGCTATCACTTTCACCCTACCATCGGAAAGATTTTGAACTGAACCCTCGATCTTCATATCCCTCGCTATTGCGATGACTTTGGACCTGTATCCGCTTTTCTGAACCTTCCCGGAGATGTAGGCGACGAGTCTCTTCATCGAAGATAATTTAGCGGTCCATTTTGATATAAGTGTTGTCGTTACAGACGAGGCCACAAGGCTAACTTCTCGGCCAAAGTCGATGTATGGCCCACATGCAGGAGCTGTCAGAAAATCAGAGTGGTCCGATCAATATGAGGCCACCACTTAAAAGAGGGATCCAACTAGCATATCCAAAGCTTCTCGCCACCGAACCATAGATCTCTCCGATCTGTGGCGGGATCTCTCACAAGCGGCGTTCCCCGGGCGACCCGAGCCCGTTGGGTTCGGGCGCACCTATTGCCGTCGCCCACAAAAAAGATCCACTTCTAGAGCACTGTCACACACTTGGCCAAATTCCTTGGCTTGTCAGGATCGAGCCCTAACTCCACAGCAAGCTCGTATGCGAGAATCTGCAGTGGTATCGCCTGAATCACAGGATTCAGATTCCCACAATCCGGAACCTTGATCCAGTAATCGAAGACCGGATTGTCCCAGTCCGAAACCCCGATCACATACCCGCCACGGGCCTTAACCTCTTGCGCATTCGATATGATCCGATCCTCGTTCTCCCTCGATACGAATACGAACAGAGGAGTTCCCTCGCTTATCAACGCCAACGGCCCGTGCTTTAGCTCGCCACCTGCAAACGCCTCGGTATGAATGTAAGAGACCTCTTTCACCTTCAGGGCCGCTTCCATCGCCGTGGTGTACTGCAAACCCCTTCCAATCATGTAGATGTGATCTTTTCCAACCAGCAAACTTGCTAGATTCCTCAGGCGTTCTCTCATGTTCTTTGAAGTGAGGTTATGAACGTCCATGTAAAGCTCTTTTACCCTGCGCGCACAATCCTCGTCTTCCCCAGCAAGAGCGCAAGCAAGAAGCACCATCATGATCACCTGAGACGTGTAAGTCTTGGTGGAAAGCACACATATCTCGGGCCCTGAGTTCATCATCAACAATTCGTCCCCTTCCCTTGAAAGAGACGAACCCATCACGTTGGTTATGCTGACGATCTTGCTCCCTTGCCTCTTTGCAGCCTTCACAGCATCGAGAACGTCTGCAGTCTCCCCTGACTGCGAAACCGCAAAGACGAGGGTCCGATCGGTCAAGAAATGCTCGTAATTCTCAAACTCAGATGCAAGAACCACGTTCACATGAACCCCTGCGATCTTGGACATCAGATACGAGCCGGTCATGCAGGCGTGATAGCTGGACCCACACGCCACAAAGAACACGCCAAACCCTTCCTGTATCATCTGAACGATCCTGTCCACAACTTCCCGGTCCTGCTGGATCGCCTTCTGAATTGTCTCTGCCTGCTCGAAGATCTCTTTCAACATGAAATGCTCAAAATTCCCTTTCCGGGCCTCTTCAACACTCCACTCCACAGTATCGACGGGCCGATCCACCTCGCCATCGATGAGGTTACAAATCCTGAGCGAATCCTTTCTTGCAACCACGAAGTCGTGGTTCTGCAGATAAATCACGTCCTTGGTCCACTCAAGAAAAGGCGAAACGTCTGACGCAAAGAAGGTTCCATGATCCGCCTGCCCAAGAACAAGGGGCGAATCTTTCCTCACGGCCACTATTTCGTCGGCACCTTCAACCATGGCCAAAACTGCATAACTTCCCTGAAGCTGCCCAAAAGCCCATCTGCATGCATCTTCAAAACAAGATCCAAATCTTGTAGATTCAGCGGACTCAACAGACCCAACAGACCCAACAGAATCAACGAAACCAACAGAATCAACAGACCCAACAGAATC
>CAYWZG010000072.1:0-12144 GCA_964462795.1 uncultured Methanotrichaceae archaeon | reverse complement strand
TGGATTAAACAAGCATTTATATTTAACTAAAAACTAATGTTGTACGACACTAGTTCTTCCGTCTAGAAATGGAATGATCAATTCTTTGTATGCTTGGAAATACTCCTCTGGATACAATCCCAAAAGCTCTTTGTGATACCACCCGAGAGTGGCCAGATCCTCCGATCTAAAGACCATTTCGATGGCATTATCATACATTTGTTCTCGTAAATATATTTCAATATAAGTATTGCCCCAGAATGACGTCTTGGAGTTAATGCTTTAGCATTTCGTTCAGCCAAACTGGGCGGCGCACCCCGCTGCAAGCAGCGGGGCATGATTCGCGCCGCCGCCCAGTTAAGCAGATAGACCGCAAATGGAGGCATTCTTAAGCCAATCATATGTCACCCCAATCCACAATATTCAGATTATCCGTGAATCGATTCAAACTGTTAACTCTACTTTCCAAGTTTTGATTTTTGCATACATTTGCCAGATTGTAAGCTGAATTAATGCTATTTTTATCGGAATATATGAGGCGTATTTAATTCCGTATGGTTCTCACATTATGCGAGACGCAAAGGTAGTTTATAAGCTGGGCGCGACCGAGAGAAAACTTGGAAAGTAGAGCTGTTAAGTTGGTTTGGTGACCATCACAACCGCAGCAAGCTGCGGGGTATTCATTACTTAGGGAGCGCGGAGGGTCATGGATACCCCGACCTTTAGGTCGGTCTCGTTAACTCTTGGAGTTAACGGGAGTTAGCGACGATAAGTCGCTAACAGGAGGAAGTGAACCCTCGCCCGTTTTTCGTGTTCCTTTAAATCGGTAAAACTTTGGAGACTGTTCAGAGGAAACCGAAAGTAGAGTTTCAATCGTGCAGATCTGGGAAATCTGGGCAACGAAGACTCAAAGATTTCTGAAATCCGGAAAAACGGATGTGCGGCCCCGACGCATACCTCATCCTTTAGGGCGGGGTGGGCCGCACGCAATTTGATTTCAAATTAAAAGTATCTTTCACTTCACCTTGATTTGAGATCTTCTTATCCGGTCCACAAACAGCTTCTTCTTGTCAACAGCCATTTGAGCCGCAAGATCGACTTTCGATTTCATCTCCTCAAAATCCCGAATGGGCGACTCGTCTACCGCTTTCTTTATGGGCGTGTAGGCAGACTCCCTGAACCTGGGCTCAAAATCCGTAATTCCTTCTTTGGTATGCAGCTCGACGCCTTGTCCCTCTTCAACTCTACCTATTTGGTCGATCTCAACGCCTATACTTCTTATGACGCGAACGATCTCCTCTGCAGAGCTTTGAGGCGCGATTATGAGAAGTGCATCTATGGACACGCCCAGGTAATCTATCTCAAGCGCCTCCAACATCTCCAGAACCTTGGGGTTCACGAGCCGTGCCATCGTCCCTTCCTCGAAAACCAACTTCACGCCTGCGGTTTGGGATATCTCCTTTGCATCACCCCGAATCCCACCATTGGTTACGTCAGTCATGGCATGAATTGACACGTTAGATTCCAGCAGAGCGACAGCAGCCTCGAGGAACTTTATGTTGATGGTTTCGTCCACCACTTCGTGCCATCCATAGTAAAGAGCTGCAGCACATACAGTACCTCCGCCAGCACCTTCTGTCATCAATATAACGTCACCTGGAGCTGCGTCCCTCCTGGGTGTGAGGTTCTCTGCAACACCAACCGCACCGACACATCCAGTAAGCCGATCTCCGATCACCATGTCTCCACCGATCCGGAGGGTGCTTCCAGTTATCAGCGGCACTCCGACAAGTTCGCCCACAGCAGCAATGCCTGCTATGTGATCGAAGAGCCTGGCAATATCACCATCGTCTGCCAAATGAACGTCAGATAACATCGCCACAGGCCAGGCACCCATCACGTAAATATCTCTCAACGTGGCCCGGGTCACATGAAATCCCGCAAGGAAAGGATAATCACTCAGCCTGGAATGCATCCCGTCCACGGTCAGGACCAGATACTTTCCGCCAGCTTCGACTGCACCAGAATCATCCAGCTGTCTTGAATCGACTTCGGCATCCGTCTCGCCAATAACTTCTGCGATCTTCCCATGTGCATAAAAATCACCCAACCCCCTGGAACCAACGCCAAAGTCGCCCATGGTGATGCCAGATTCCTCAAGCTCGAAGACCTCACCACGGGGGTTCAGAGTAACTTTTGCCTCTTCCATCACGGCTCGCGCCAGTATCTCAGCGTACCTTTCGTCAATTCGATCGCCTTTGACCTCAAGCACTATCCCTTTTAGCTTGGCCTCAACCTCGGGATCGGCCTTTCTTAGACCTCTCTTAGCAAAACCCTCCAGATCCATGTCTGTTGAGTTGACCTGAAGGTTAAAAAAGCTCTACCTTCTTTTCGAAGATCTATTCTCCAATTGGGCGAGATTTGGGGCTTTGGCTCATCTGCCCTTCTGTTTGGCGCTACCTTCTTCCGAAGATCTTCTCCAGTTGGGTGGGAGATATGGTGACCATGGTGGGCCTGCCATGAGGGCAGGTCTTGGGATTTTGGCAATCCAGAAGGTCTCTCAAGAGGATTTGCATATCCTTCCATGTAAGCTCATGGCCTGCTTTTATCGAACCGTGACAGGCAAAAAGTTTCAATACATCGTCTCTGGTGGTGGCCCCAGTGCTCACTTTGCCAAGATCAAACAGGTCCCTCAAGACGTCGTGTATGGATTCAGAACTTTCTAGCCTCGAACCGATAGCGGGAACGGATCTCACGTTGTAGGCGTTTCCGCCGAAAGGAACAATCTCAAACCCCATCTCATTTAGAAACGGATTCCAGTCTTCCAACATAACCTGTTCGCGAGGCGAAAGCTCCAAGTTGAGTGGCGCGATCAATTCTTGGGCCAAAGTCCCTGATCGATGCTTCTTCTGGAGCTTTTCGTACTCAATCCGTTCTGCTGCGGCATGTTGGTCGACGAGGACCAGGCCATCAGGGCCTTCTGCCACTATGTAGAGCTTTAGAATCTGACCCATAACCCTAAAATGAGACGAAGCGTCCAGATCGATCTCCAGCCGCTCCGGCATCGAGGTGAAAGGCAAAATCTTCTGAATTTTTGCACCCAACTTTTCTGACTCGGATGAAGCGTTGTGCGAGGTCGTGATCTTGCCAGGCAAGACTTTTGCTGAATGGGAATCAACCTCCATACCACGATCCGAATCTTGACCCTGGCCAGGTTCAACATCTTGAGAGGTTACTGCAGAAGACTCGATATTGCGAAGGTCAACCTCGTACGGCTCGACCACCTGTAACTGAAGCGCCGCCATCTGTTTTGAAGAGAACTCAGTATCTTTCAAAGATAGAAGTTCTCGAGAAATCGTTTCTGTCAACATCTCAACCAGTTCTTCTTCCCTCAAGAATCTAACTTCGGTCTTTGCAGGATGGACGTTAACGTCCAGTTGAGATGGATCTATCTGAAGAGAGATCACCGCGATTGGATGTTTCCCCTTTGGTATCAGAGTCCTATAAGCGTCATTGACGGCTCTCGCCATCGATTTAGACCGTACGGGCCTTCCATTCACGTAGATCATGATCCAGTCAGGGCTGCTTCTGGTGAAGGTGTGCTTTCCCACCGCCCCAGAGATGGAGACGTTTTCAGATTTCGCCTCGATTGGGATCAAGCTGCGAGCCGCATCGCTTCCCAGGATTCTGAGAACGCAGTTGTCCCAGCTTTCAGATCGGAGGGACTTAAAGACCGTCTTCTTTCCTGTAAAAAGCTCAAAAGAAATTTGGTAGTTGATTATAGCGTAAGATGTGACGAGGTCAGTGATCCTGGCAAGCTCTGATCTTGCGCTTTTGAGATACTTGCGCCTGGCAGGAACGTTGTAGAAGAGGTCCCTGACCTCGATCGCAGTGCCCACAGGACAACCTATATCGCCTACATCTCGGATTTTACCATCTTCGATGGTGAGATGAGTTCCAGTGGAAGTGAGGTCTAATGACCTGGTTTTCGTTCGGACCTCCACCGACCTTGCAACACTGGATATGCTGGATAAAGCTTCGCCTCTGAACCCCAACGTCACTATCTTGTCCAGGTCATCGACTCCTGAGATCTTGCTGGTGGCATGCTTTTCAAAAGCGAGGACCACATCTTCTCGGTCCATTCCGCATCCGTCATCGGCAACTCTGATGAGACGTTTCCCCCCCTCACCCACCTCGATCAAAATCTTAGAGGCATCCGCATCTATGGAGTTTTCTACAAACTCCTTGACTACGGAAACGGGCCGTTCGATCACCTCACCAGCCGCGATCTTGTTTACAGTGTCTGGCTCTAGCAGCCTTATCTTGGTCAACTATCCCACGATCCAAAATCAAGTTCCGCGCCCTTGCAGCCTCTTTTGATATTCCGCCAACCTGTTGAGGGCCTCTATGGGCGATATGGTGTTCAGGTCCAAGCCCGTTATCTCTTCGATGAGTTCATCGGATAACGGGTCTGATTTCCCCACTTCATCAGCCTTCAACCCTACTTCGTTCGGTTCACCTCTCTGAGGTCCATCGAAGAATATGAGCTGAGTATATTTGGAGGCGTTTTTCTTTTTCCGATTGTTCTCGCCCAGCGGCTCTATAACAGCCTCTCTTTCGATTGCTTGTAAGATCTCTTTAGCTCTAGACACCACCACTTGAGGCACTCCCGCAAGCTTTGCAACGTGGATCCCGTAGCTTTTGTCTGTAGCCCCGGGAACCACCGTTCTGAGGAAAACCACCGAGTCGCCCTCTTCTTTCACGGCCATGTTGTAGTTTTTAACACCTGGAAGAACGTCTGCCAGCTGGGTTAGCTGATGATAATGAGTTGCAAATACCGCTTTTCCCCGAATCTTGTTGTGAATATACTCTGATATGGCCCAGGCGATGCTAAGACCATCGAAAGTACTGGTGCCTCTGCCGATTTCGTCCAAGAGTATCAGGCTCTGAGAGGTGGCAGAGTTCAATATGTTGGCAAGCTCGGTCATTTCGATCATGAATGTGCTCTGGCCAGCAGAAAGGTCGTCATAAGCCCCGACTCTGGTAAATATCCTGTCCACCGTTCCAAGAGACGCAAAAGATGCCGGAACGAAGCTTCCGATCTGGGCCAAGATGATACAAAGGGCAATCTGCCTCATGTAAGTCGACTTTCCAGCCATGTTGGGACCAGTCAGGATGAGAAATCGGCTTTCTTTGGCATCGAAGTAGACGTCATTGGGGACGAAAACGCCTCTCATCGCCTTGTCCAGGACTGGATGCCTAGAGTCTCTGATCGATATGGCACCTTCTGGGTTCAGCTCTGGCTTTACGAAACCGTTTTCAGCAGCAACCAGGGCTAAAGTGGTAAGAACATCCAGCTCACCCAAAGCTTTAGCCTTCTCTTGGATCTCTTTTGCTCTGCTTCCAGCTTCTTCTCTGACCTTGAGAAATAGCTCGGCCTCAAGAGCCTTGGACCTCTCCTGGGCCGAAAGAACCTTGGCTTCCATCTCTTTGAGTTCGGGAGTAATGAACCTCTCGGAGTTGGTGAGGGTTTGTTTTCCGATGTACTCTTCTGGGACAGAAGACAGGTTAGCTTTGGTGACTTCTATGTAGTAGCCAAAGACGTTGTTGTAACCCACCTTGAGAGACTTGACGCCGGTTCGATCACGTTCTTTTTTCTCAAGACGCGTGATCCAGTCACGCCCCTCTCGAAGAAGGTGCCTCAACTCGTCAAGCTCTGCATCATAACCGTCCTTTACGATCCCGCCATCTCTTATGGTGGTGGGCGGATCACTCAAGATCGATCTTTCTATCAGGTCGACGACTTCGGACAACGAGCCAAGATTAAGCCTGGCTTTCGAGTCGCAAAGGCGCGGCGTCTTTACACGTTCCAGGATCTGACCAATCTTCGGAAGGCGCTCCAGGGACGACTTAAGCGCCACCAGGTCCTTGGGTGAAGCTGTAGCGCAGGAAGTCCTGGCGACGACCCTTTCCAAATCTCCAAGTCCTTTCAAAGCTTCACGAATATCGAATCTCAAAAGAGAATCTCGGAAAAGCTCTTCGACAGCATTGAGACGACTCTCGATCTCTTGGCAAGATAAGAGCGGCATCTGGAGCCACTTTTGGAGGTTTCGAGATCCCATGGGAGTGGAAGTCTCATCCAAGAACTCGAGAAGAGAACCCCGTTTAGACCGGTCCCGAATATTCCTGAATATCTCCAGGTTTCTTAGGGTCACCTCATCAAGAACCATGAACTCTGAAGGTGAGTAGATCCTGATTGAGCTGATGTGATCCAAAGCCTCCAGGTGGGCAGATTTGAGATATGAAAGAATCGCAGCACTTGCCCTGACAAGAGGTCTGTTCCTATTGAGCCCCATGTCTTCCAATCCTTGGTCAAAGTGATCTTCGAGCCGCCTTTTGCCCTCTTCAAAGTCGAACCCATCGTCACTGAGCAACTGGAGAGACATTCCTTCCTGTTTATTCAAGGAAGCCAGGACCCCACCTTCCAAGGATTCGGGCGCGATGCATTCTGCTGGCCTGAATTTGGTCAATTCAGCTGCCAGTTTCTTTTCTGCCCCGTCTCCACCGGCAATTTCAGTGGCCAAAAACTCGCCGGTCGAGACGTCAAGAAATGCAAGGCCAAAAGATCCGTTCTCCTCGACAACAGAGGCGAGATAGTTGTTTGCGCCTTCTTCCAGCATTGAAGGTTCGATTATGGTGCCAGGGGTGATTATCCGGATGATCTCTCGCTTCACCAACCCTTTGGCCTTCTTTGGGTCTTCCACCTGCTCGCAAATGGCCACCTTGTACCCAGCCTTGACAAGCTTTGGAAGGTATGCATCCAGTGCATGGTAAGGAATTCCGGCCAGAGGTATCTTGTTTCCGTTCTGGTCTTTCTGCCTTGACGTCAGAGTTATGTTCAGAGCTCTGGCTGCGATCTTTGCGTCTTCTCCAAAGGTCTCATAGAAGTCGCCCATCCTGAATAGGAGGACGGCATCTTTGCATTGGGCCTTGATCCTATAGTATTGTTCCATCAGAGGCGAATTCTTAGCCATGGCAGGTCCTGTGCTAGTTTAGGCCTGTGGGAACATATCGGTTTCGGTAGTTGAAAACTCGCTAGCTATGTTGTCAAATGGAGGACCAGTCCTCGAACGCCGAGGAATTACACCTCACTACAAACTCATTGGGAGGGAAATATAATTTCTAAAGTAGTAGAATCAAACTTTTCTTGAAAAATAGAGGATTAACCGAAATAGGACTAAACGCTCAGAGACTCAACTGTACACATCTTGGAGAATCATTCCTTGACGACATAAGTTCCGGCGATCTTATCATGCCATCCCTGATTCTTCTTGTCAATCAGAACCCAGATGTACCCCAACGCCAATACAATGCCAGAGATTTCCATACCGATTCATCTCAGGAAACCTTTTCCATAGCCTACAGGATAAGTGCTGTCAGTTCCAATCAGCTTTATCTTCATAACCTTCATTCCAAGGGTTTGGCCGTTTCCGAAGAAGTACGTATAATACCCTATCCCGATCAGCACTGGAAGAAAGCTGCCCAGCGTGAACATTGAATCAGATTCAGGCAACCCAATCGCAGCAAACAGGATTCCAAAGACGACAACCAAAATGAACCCGTCGATTAAATACGATATGAGCCTGGGCACAGCTCCAGCCAATTCCATTCCAAATACAACAGTCTCCTCAACTATTTCTTCATCCATGTTCCCACCTAGATATTCGACTCGAGTCAAATCGTTTAACCTAAGATATATAATCAGTATTTGGATTATAAATACATTTCCTGATGATCCGGATAAGTGATGAAATTTTCACGTAAAATCATAGATGTTCAGAAATGTTATAAACAGCAACGTTAGATCGTTTAACTTGTGGGAGTGGGGGGGGGCAAAGCGGGAAGTCCCCGATCGTTAGGCCAAGGATGAAAGCGGAGCCTTCCCCTTTGCTTCTGGCCATCGATAATGATTTTAGGACTTACGCAGTTGAACAAAAAAACAGTAGCATGAAGCACCAAACTGTCTAAGGCATAATATTCTTGACTGGCTCTCATGTGCTTGGTTTTAACTATCAAGTGCGTAACTCCTAGATTTAAGGCAATAATGGAATATGCTAACTTTGGTAACACCTATGAAATACAAGCTCGACAGGTCTGCACACTCCGTGCACTCACCACATTATCATTTAGTTATAGTAGTGAAATATTGAAGAGAAGCATTCTATGACGAAATGATTAGAGAGTGCCTGAAACAGATCATATGGAATTTGATAGACAATCTTGGAATCAAACAGCGCACCCCGCAGCAAGCTGCGGGTATTCGTTTCAAAATAAGCTCAGTGTTATCTAATTGGTTCTCGACTATAGAATTCGTTCCAGTGGAAATGAGGGGGTTTCATACCCGATGCTAATCTATTGATTTTCTACACATGTTTCATGGAAATGATTATTTTTATTCACTACCATATATCTAAAAATATTGATTTTCATCTGCTCAGATGAACCTTTTTTCCTTCCACCCGCAGCAAGGGCTTTGATAGATGCCTTCTCGCACAGGGTGGAACTTCGTAGAGACCAGTCTCTAGATCACGCTCTAAGCAGACCTTCAACTTATCTTCAGCCTTGGTTTTGCACTTCTTACATCGATATCCTTGGCCCTTTCCCGCTGATTTCATTCGTCGACCACATATGGGACACTTGGGCGCAACGATTTTGGTCCGCTCCGCCAAACGAAGAATCTCCATCTTCTCCAGATTCAACGTTCCTTTCTTAACGGCACCATAAATTTCAATTTCATCTCCAATAATTAGCTCTTTGACAATATCCCTGAAGTTTTTGGTAGGCTCAAAGGCAGCGCATTGGATTGAACTCTTGCCATCATCAGATTCAAGGCGGAAGAACAAGTGTCCACCCACGATCACTTTGGGCACCTGGGCCACGATTCCCTTTAGCCTGTAGCTTCGATCTTCTACCACATTCGAAAGTTTGGCCTCGTTTATATGAGCATCAGTTCCTTGGTTGGTTTTGTAGATCACTTTTCGTTCCCAAGGCTCCGACCTGATCACATCCAACGCAGTTTCAAGAGCTGAAGGATCGCACCCTCGAATTCCGAAAAGCACCGGATCTGAAGAATGGGGTGCAAAGACAATCTTCCTGTTGTGATAGTCGACGGTATCCCACGTCATCGGATAGGTCATCTCGTCGGCCTTCCAGACCGAATCCTCTTCGATTTCACGAAGCGTCTCCCATCTTTCAGGAGCTCGATAGGCCAAGAGCTCATAAGTGTAATCCGGAAGTGCAGCTCCGATGGCAGCAAGAGCACCTATGAGGCCACGACCATTCTTGAAGCCTTTATACCACAAACCATACGTTTCCAGGATCTCTTTTGCGTCTTTTATCTCCAATATCTCGTTCAACGCCCTCCTATAGAAAAGAGCCAGTTCGCAAGATTGTGTTTGAGATAATTCTCCCGCCACAACAAGGCCAGGATTGGTGTTGGGACCAGAGAAGTCAGATAGCTCCATAAGAGTCTCCAAAGCCACCTTCTTTACCACCGCTGGCTGTTTTGTCTCTAAAGAAAAGGCAATCGCTGCGTTTCCTCTGGTCTTAAACTGGACACAAGGGTTCAGTCTAACCAATTTTGGACGATCCACTAATCGGCCCACCTTTTCGAGCCGACTCATCATGACGGCCGCAAGATAGGTTGTACAAAGGCCCTTCTCAGAATCGGTATCGTCTATTCCTATGGAGATCATGCTCAACCTTTAAATAACTGCGAATATCAAACATATATTACGATGAATAAGGAGGTTTTAACCTCTTTGGTCACTGATCTACTCAGAGACGCCGACTTCATGGTCTCGGAACGATGCTATGTCCGACCGAGAAGCTTTGACCTGGCGGCCAGACGAGAGGACATTCTCCTCATTCTAAAGATCCTCTCCAACATCGATGGTCTGAACGAGAAAACCGCCATGGAGATTCGTCGTCTGGCTAAATACCTCTGGGGAAGACCGCTCCTAGTAGGAGAAAAAACCCGTGACCATGAACTCGAACAAGGTGTGGTCTACTTCAGGTATGGAGTGCCCACAGTTAGCATTAGCACTCTCGCAGATTGGATTTTAGAGGGAGTTCCACCTCTCGTTTACGCAGCTCACGGTGGCCTTTACGTCAAAATTGACGGAACTTTGTTGAGACAGCTTCGACTTGGTCGAGGAATATCCCTTGGATCTCTGGCGTCGGAACTCAGCGTTTCCAGGCGCACAGTGAGCAAATATGAGACAGAATCCATGGATACTTCCATCGAAGTGGCCATCAGGCTTGAAGAAATATTCAGCCAGGAGCTTATCAAGCCGGTAAATCTGACAAGATCTGACAAACAAGGTTTTGACCTGAAGCAATTTGACAAAATAGGGGATAAGACACTCCAACTTCTTGCTCACATAGGATTTGATGTGTTTCTCACAGCCCAGTCCCCCTTCAACGCCATAACCCAAAATGAAGAGCTGATAGTTCTGACTGCGATCAGCAAGTTCTCTTCAACCATGATGAAAAAGGCCAAGATCATGAGCAGCCTATCCATCGTGACAAAGACCAGCTCAGCGGTTATTGTAGATGGAGAAGCAAAGGTCAAACGTATCGAAGAGACCGCCCTAATCGAGAGGCGAGAGTTGAAAGGCATAGACAAGATCAGCGAGTTTGCAGATCTGATATCTGAAAAACAGGACGGCTGACTTATCCAAGAGGGTTTTAGCGCTTTGAATCTGGCCCAGAAGTTAAAAGGTTCGGACAGAGTTTTCATCGTTGCCGTGGCGGGAGATAGTGGATCTGGCAAGACAACCCTCTCATCTGGGATGAGGCGACTTATCGGAGACGAGCTTGTCTCTTCTTTATGTATGGACGACTATCACAGTCTGGACAGGGAACAAAGAAAGGTCAGAAAAATTACACCACTCAACCCCTTAGCCAATCGTTTAGACCTCTTAGCAGAGCACCTGGAAGCCTTGCGCGAAGGCGAAACTATCCAAAAACCAGTTTATGATCACACCACTGGCAAGATCACAGGTCCCGTTCCATTCAAATCAGCACCAGTCCTCATCCTTGAGGGATTACACCCATTCTATACAGATGAACTTCGCCAACAGGCCGATCTCAAGATCTTTGTGGACCCCAGCAGGGCCGTCAAGAGGCGGTGGAAGATCCGAAGGGATTGCGGCGATAGGGGTTACAGGCCAGAAGAGGTGATGAGAGAAATCCTCGACAGAGAACCTGACTATAAGATGTACGTGGATATACAGAAGATCCATGCAGAGGTGGTGGTCAAAATAGAGGACTCAAGGCTCTCTTTACCGATATTACAGGAACAAGCTCCAGATAGGCATTCAGTCCGGCTCATCCAGCAGATGATGAGCGCACCTTTACCTCATGTAGGCCTTGCCATCGATCTTAGCACTATCCTTCAGCTCTCGGAGCATGAATTCTCAATCGCGTTCCAACGGGACGATTATTATGGCAAAAAGGTTGGAGTTATGACCATCGATGGGGAGCTACACAAGAGCGTAATCGAAGACCTTGAGCGAAAGCTTTGCGATCTAATGGGACGTCGCGCATCAATCTGCGACCGGAAAAACGACGATTATATCAGCTCCGTCGGAGTTGTTCAGATACTACTAGGCTGGCGTCTTTTAGAGAAGTTAGGACTGAACCTGTTGAATTGATCGGCCATATCAATGACTACTCCCCCGACTGAAGTCGGGGGCATCTAGCATTTTGATGCACAGACTGTAGTCGGTTCCTGCCAAGGGCGGGAACCCTTCCAGCGATTCGCTGGAAGGCCAGTCTGGGTATGTTTATGGCCGCATTGTGGTCCCTGTCCAGAGTCAGCCCATAGAAAGAACACCTGTGAACTCTCTCAGATTGCTGTGTTGACTAATTTTCTCTACTTTCCAAGTTTTCCCTCGGTCGCGCCCAGCTTATAAACTACCTTTGCGTCTTGCATAATATGGGAACCATATGGAATTAAATACGTCTCATATATTCCGATAAAAATAGCATTAATTCAGCCTACAATCTGGCAAATGTATGCAAAAACCAAAACTTGGAAAGTAGAGTAATTTTGCTATACCACCTCTCCGGTCGTATTGCCAATTTTGTATGTTTATGTTA
>CAYWZG010000071.1:0-12268 GCA_964462795.1 uncultured Methanotrichaceae archaeon | reverse complement strand
ACACTATAGTTCACACAAATTCGAACGCATTCCTCCCCCCACTAAAGTAGGGGGGATCCTGTTGCGTTCGTCCTGAAGGCGCGGGCTTCGAATCTTTTGGCGCGCGTTGATCTTCAGCCCAACAATCTGCCCCAAATTTTTTTCATCTCTCGTCTCTTTTTGGCGCTGGAGATCCTCAAAGCCATGTCAGCCCCGCCACTCTTGCCAGAAGATGCAGCTTTTCCGAGTTCTCGTCGTGTTAGCGCGGCCCCTGGACGTTCCTGACCTTCCGAAGATCGCTAGGCCAATGGGCTCTTCTTGACGGCCTTTCCACGGTCAAGGCCCCGGCTTACATTCAGGTACACAGGCCACCCCGAGCTCAAGAATCAAACCTCAAGACCCACCTAAGCAACTTCTTCTGCAACACCCATCCTTTCTGCCACCGTCCTTCCGATCTCTTTTGGGTCTGCCAAAATTCGAGCAACGCCAGACTCGATCGCGGCTCTTGCCACTGCCTCTGCCACTTTTGGAACTACGCGCCGATCGAAGGGGGAAGGTATGACGTATTCTTCTGATATGGGATCTGCAAGCTCGGCGATCGCCCGGGCCGCAGCCATCTTCATCGCCTCGTTTATGTCGCTGGCCCGAACGTCGAGAGCGCCTCTGAAGATTCCCGGAAACCCTAAGACGTTGTTCACTTGGTTAGGATAATCAGACCTACCTGTGGCAATCACCCTTGCACCCGCTGCTTTTGCAAGGTCTGGCATGATCTCTGGAACTGGGTTTGCCATGGCAAAGACTATCGGGTCAGAGGCCATGCTCTGGACCATATATTCGGTCACAATCCCCGGAGCCGAAACCCCGATGAAGACGTCTGCGCCTTCAATCGCGTCGGCCAAAGAGCCTTTCTTGCCTGAAGGGTTGGTGATCCTCGCAATATCTTTCTTGGAAGGGTTTAAGTCGCCCCTTTCCTCTTCGATTATGCCTTTGCTGTCACAAAGCACGATATCTTCGGTGCCAAAGCTCATCAGGAACTTGGCGACGGTAACTCCCGCGGCACCTGCCCCGCTCATCACAACTTCGATCTCGTCGAATTTTTTGCCCACGATCTTGAGGGCGTTGATCATAGCTGCTCCCGTCACAACGGCAGTTCCGTGCTGATCGTCGTGGAAGACTGGAATTTCCAGTTCTTCTTTGAGCCGATCCTCGATCTCGAAACAGCGAGGTGCGCTTATGTCTTCCAGGTTTATGCCGCCAAAGATCGGCGCCATCCTCTTGACAATGTTCACGATCTCATCTGGATCCTTAGAATCGAGACATATCGGGAAGGCGTCGATGTCGGCAAATCCCTTGAACAGGATCGATTTTCCTTCCATCACCGGGATCGAAGCCGTGGCACCTATGTCGCCCAAGCCCAAGACTGCGGTCCCATCAGTCACCACCGCCACGATATTTCCTTTGGAGGTGTACTCGTAAGCTAGATTTGGGTCGTGTTCGATCTCGCGACAAGGATCGGCAACCCCCGGCGTGTAAGCCAAGCTCAAATCTTCTTTCGTGCTACAGGGAACCTTGCTCTTGATCGCAATCTTACCCCTTGATTTCCTGTGGAACTCCAGTGCATCATCTCGAAGAGACATCTCTTGCCCAAAGATCCCCCGTGAATTAAATCTATCTTTGAAACAGGATTTGCAAGATCCGGTGAATTCAGTTCATGTCATTTTATGTCGGTTTGTGTAAAAGCGAAGGCATGCGGCGACTTGATGAGATCAAATGAGATCGAATGTTATCAGATGGAATGAAACGCTGCCAGGTGAAGTCGGGTCAGACCAACAGATATAAAACCAGAAGCCCTGATTTACCCAGTCGGAGCCGGGGTGGCAGAGCGGACTAATCTTCTGTCTCCGTGGGGCCCGAAGAGTCCATACGCGGCAGGCTCGAGACCTGTTGTCCCTTTGGGGACGCTTGGGTTCGAAATGGAGGGGCGCCATAGCCCCTTCAAGAAAATCCCAACCCCGGCGCCACAAGAAGTCTGCTGGAAAAGTTAATATTACAGCAGTTCGCTTGCGATGACAATTACCCGATAAAAACAGTAGAGGCGATTTAAGGATGGCCAGATTTCCAGAGGCTGAAAAGCGAACACTCAACGTGAAGATCTGCATGCGCTGCAACGCGCGCAACGCGACGCGCGCAACCAGATGTCGTAAATGTGGTTATAAGGGACTTCGCGTTAAGTCCAAGGAGAGCAAAGGATAACCCGACTGAACTTGCGATGGTTCTCATGGCGATCAAGATGGGTCCCGTCGAAGGGAAGCTCGTCCGAATAGTGAGGGAAACGGGCGCAGCTCACCTCACCCTGATCGATCCAGACTCACAGGGCCCAAAAGTGGCCGGATTGATGGCAAAAGCCGCGCGCAAAGGCGGAACCGATGCCATCATGGTGGGCGGATCGATTGGAGCTTCTGGGACCGCTCTCGAAGAGACTGTGAGAGCCGCCAAGAACGAGTCGGGTCTTCCCGTTATTCTTTTTCCCGGAAACGCTGGCGGCCTTTGCCACAATGCGGATGCCGTATTCTTCATGAGCCTTCTCAACTCCAGGAGCGTAAGCTACCTCATCGAGAACCAGGCGCTCGGCGCACCTTTGGTCTTCAAGTACGGCCTTGAACCTTTGCCCATGGCCTACATCATAGTAGAGCCCGGCGGGACTGTGGGCTGGGTTGGCGATGCCAAGAAGATCCCACGAAACAAACCCGAACTTGCGATGGCCTATTCTCTGGCAGGAAAATATATGGGAATGAGACTCGTCTATCTAGAAGCTGGATCCGGTGCCGACGAACCCGTGCCACTCAACATGATTGCGGGCGTGAAAAAGGTCCTGAACGAGACTCTTCTAATCGCGGGCGGTGGAATAAAATCTGGCAAGGATGCACGAGCCCTTGTCGACGCTGGCGCAGACCTGATCGTCACCGGGACAGGGGTAGAACGGAGCGAAGACGTGACCGCCTTTGTCCAGGAAATCGTTGAGTCCATAAAGGTCCGCTAATCCATCTTTTTATACTATCTCCACACAACTATTGCCCATGCCCTCTTCCGACAACATTAGTGATTTTCTCATAAAACAGGGGCTGGATGGTTTTCTTCTGTTGGGCGATAGCCTCTGCAACCTAGATCTGTACTACCTTTCAGGCTTTTTCGCCCCAGACCGTTTCGCCTTGCTCGCTTCGGATTCCTTATCTCTTTTTGTCTCAGGCATGGAGAAAAGCCGGGCCATGAAAGAGTCAAAGGCAAATGTCGAGAGCACCTCTGATTACAAAATCATGGAGAAGATGGAACAGTTTGAAAAGCCTGAAGACGCTTACGTTGCCGTATTAAAAGAGTTCCTCCAAAACCACAATGTCAGAAGGCTCGGCATCTCTGGCGATTTTCCAGTCAAGATGTATCAGCACCTTGCAGAAGAATTTGAGCTCGTGATCACTGCAAGCCCAGTATCGAGATGGAGAGCCGTCAAAAGTCCAGTGGAGATCGATGCCATAACGCGTTCTCAGAGAGCTTGCGAATCTGCCATGAAAGCCGCGATAGATGTGATTGGCCGGTCACAACCTAAAGGAGAACGGTTATTGTTGGATGGAACGCTACTCACATCTGAGATGGTCAAATTCGCCATCGACGTGGCTCTTTTGGAGATGGGATGTGAAGCCACCGACACCATCGTTGCCGGTGGAAAAGATGCTGCAGATCCTCATTGCAACGGTTCAGGCCCCCTTCCCTCAAACGCGCCAATAGTCATCGACATATTTCCCCGCTCTAAAACGAGCCGGTACTTTGCAGACATGACCAGGACCGTTCTTCGAGGAGAAGCCGATCCAGATGTTGTAGACCTTTACGATGCAGTTTTAGACGCCCAAAATGCAGGTTTAAAAGCGGTCAAGGCCGGAACCACTGGAAAAGAAGTTCATGCCAGGGTCTGTGAAGTTTTTAGAGAAAGAGGATACCCCGAACGAGAAGAGAAGGGTTTCATCCACAGCACAGGTCATGGAGTGGGCCTTGAGATTCACGAGAAACCGTCTATAAGTGAGGTTGGTGGAATCTTGGAGAATGGAAACGTCGCCACAGTAGAGCCTGGCCTCTACTACCCTGAACTTGCGGGCGTAAGGTTGGAAGACCTTGTTGTAGTTACCAATTCTGGGTGCGATAACCTCACTAAATTTGAAAAGCGGCTAATCCTGTAAAAGGAGATGAGACCGATATGGAAGCTGAAATTATTGAGAAATACAAGAAGGCAGGAGATATACTGGTCAAGGTTCGCAAAGAGGCTCGTGTCAAGATTGAGGTAGGTGCGTCTCTCTTAGAAGTGGCTGATTTTGTGGAAAATTCCATCAAAAAGCAGGGGGGAGAGCCCGCTTTTCCCTGCAACATATCCCGTGACAGAGTTGCAGCCCACGATTCCCCTAAGCCAGGGGACGATTCGGTATTTGGCGAAGAGATGATAAAACTGGACATAGGTGTCCATGTGGACGGCTACATCGCAGATTCTGCCGTAACCGTGGACTTGAGCGGGCACCCCGATCTGGTGGAGGCAAGCAAAGCTGCACTGGATGCCGCTATCGAGCTTGCAGAACCTGGCGCAAATACAGCCCAGCTTGGTGCAGCCATTGAAGAAGCCATAAAAGGCTACGGCTACAACCCGGTCGCCAACTTGACTGGCCACGGCCTTGGGCGCTACGTGGCCCACGCTGAACCTTCGATCCCTAACAAGGCGATCGAAAAAGGCGTCGAGATAAAGGAGGGCGACGTGATCGCAATAGAGCCCTTTGCGACTGACGGCATAGGAAAAATCTCAGAATCACCCCAGGCTGAAATATACTCTTTCATCGCTAAAAGGCCGATCCGATCGCCTCCTGCTCGGGCACTCATGAAATATATACAAGAAAATTACAGCAGTCTCCCGTTCGCCCGAAGATGGCTGAAGGGAGAAAGGATCGATTACGCCTTAAACCAGCTGATCAAGGCGGGCGTCCTTTATAGATACCCGCTGCTCTGGGAGGCCGAAGGGACGCTCGTCTCACAGACTGAACACACCTTGATAATCCAGGAGAACGGGTGCGAGGTGACCACCAAGTAATTCTCGTGTCTTAAGACTCACTTGGCGGCGCCCTTCGACCCGTCATCTTCTTTGTAGCTATCATCGCCCATCTGGGCTGCAGATATGGCATCGATCCCGTCTAACAGCTCGGCTACGAGACAGTAGGGCAGGTCTAAAAGAGCCTCTTCTGGCAGCATCTCCCCTTTAATCACCCTTGCCCCGACTTGGCTCAAGGTGTTGAGAGCAATTTCGATATCGCCATTCTCTTCAGCTTTGGTCGCTCCTGTGACCATCTTTTTCAGGGGCGTCTTCTTGTCGTAATCACCTTCGATGTATCGTTGGCAAGATATGAAGACTGCAGTAAGGGCGGTCTTAAGAGATTCAAGCATCATGTCAGCATCTTCGCCAAGCGATTCTTGTTCTTCGAAGACGACATCTTTTATCCCGCCAATGGTGGTGAGCGCCTCCTCTTGTGATATTACTTTGTGCTCGTATCTGGCTATGACCTTCAGACAGGCCAACACCACGTCGTCCATCGCGTATACGAAGACTGCTGCAGAGGGGTCCTCTTCTGACTCGTTCAAGACGAAATCAGTCTCCTTTATCTTCTTGATCCAGTTCTGCCAGCGATTTTGGGTGTAGAACTCTTCTTTCATAGCTTTCATGAATAAGATCCTCTCATCGATAAGCGTCTACTAGGGCTACTCTCTCCAATACCAGGTCAGGAATCCGATCGTCTCCCACAGCTTCGATCTCTTCATCCCCTATCTCGAACGCCTCTTTGACTGCATTGCGGTTCCAAGAGGGGCCTTTATCGTCGAGATCGATCACGTCTGAGAGTTCAGGTATGGTGCCGTTTTCCACCACTATGAGGGCGACCCTGGAGGTCGCCTCTGATATGCCCATGGAAAGCGCCCGCTCGATCTGTCTTTGGCCTGATGCGTAGCGCAGAATCTCGACGCTCACGTTTTTGGCCACGTTTCTGTTCTCGAAGATCGCTCTGAGAGCTTTCTTTGCGGCAAAAGCAGCATGTTTTTCGCTCACTACTTTCTCTGCTTCGAGGGCCAGGATTACGCATCCGCACTCCTCTTGAAGCTCTCTTAGCTTCTTCAGAAAGGGCTCTTTATTCTGTATCTTCGGGTATCCAAAGAGCAGACGAACATAGCTCATCAACCGAACGTTCAACGACTCAGCTTAAAAGTTTACGGTTGCCGAGAGATTTTTGAGACATTTTCATCAGTTACCAATCATATAAAACATGTTAGTTATTTATAGAAAAATGTCGAGGCGTCCGATATTTTCAACACTCAATGGTCTCACCCACATACATTATGACCACTTCTGTATCGCAGAGTGTCTCTACTATTGATTGAAATTCGGTAAGGATCTTGCTTGATGGTAGGCCAAGTGTCATAGTGCATTGGGATTGCAACGTGGGGCCGCATCCAGCTGGTGGCTATGGCGGCTTCTTTTGGTCCCATGGTGTATCTGTCGCCGATGGGCAAAAGGTACCACTTCGGGCCTGTAAAGTTCGCCTATCAATTCCATATCGCTGAAGAGAGCAGTATCGCCAGCGTAAGCGAATCGCTCGATCGTCAAGAAGGGTCTGGCTATCTGATAAAATAAAATCGGGCAGGGAATCTCCTGCCCTATTTATGAATTTAAACGAGTCCTGAGCGCTGAAGTCTCAAAAGATCAGATGTATCCAGTTTTTCACCCTGCCGGAAGTGGGTGAGGATCTCCTCTGCTTCTCTCGTGACCTCGGCCTTGACCTTGTCCTCTCTGCGCTCCCGGTTTTTCTTTCTGAGGCCCGTGATGACCTTGTCAAAGTCGCGGATTTCTCTTTGGGTTCTGATGAATTCTCTGTGTTGATTGTCCGCAGACTCTTGAGCCTTCACGAATTCCCTGTGAGCACTATCGGCTTCGGCCCTGACCTGATCGGCCTCTTTGAAGGTTCCGATCATCTTGTCATGGTATTCCTGAGCCAGTTCCGCATATTTGGTGACACCCTCGTGATGTTCAGATGCCTGGTCCCTCAAGGCCTGTGCATCGTTCAAGAGATCGCGCAGAACATCGTTCTTTTCCATCTGCTCTTTCTTCGACTTGAACTCAGTGCTGAGGGTCGATATCCGCTCTACGAGCTGTCTTTCTTTGTCGGGGCTCAGAACTTCGGTCTGTTGTTTGAATTCCAGGTGGTCGATTTCCTTGCGCAGACCCCTGATGGACCGATCGCCAGTGAGGTTGTACTTCTTTCTGATCTCGTCGATCTTGGCGTAGATCTCGTTGGTCTTCTCGTTGTACACGTCCCGTTTCTGCTTGGCCTCGGCTACGTTCTTGTTATACTCGTCGCGAAGCGTTTTGAGTTCCTGAGCCTTGTCTATCAGCTCTTTGGTGGCTTTGTTCAGTTCGTTTCGCTTCGCGGCCCACTTGCTGGCTTCTGCGTTCAGCTGACTCCGTTGTTCTTTGAAATCAAGAGCTTGCTGCTTGAGCCGGGCCTTCTTTTCTTCCAATTCTGCTAGCATCCCCCATTTGTCCTCCTTTTCCAGCACGAGGCTGGTTTTCCGTCCTTTCCCTATTGGCACCATTTTAGGCGTGGGGTTTAATCAACATGACACGCATTTATCGATCCAATTTGAGCAAGGTTAACAAAAGATCTTTGCACCTTGGTGATTACCTGTGCTGAAATCACCGATAAAGCACTCAGGTGGGTCTCTTTTCAGGGCGAACGCAGCAAGATCCCCCCTTACTTTAGTGGGGGGAGGAATGCGTTCGAATTTGTGTAAACTAACATAGAGTTTACCTCCACGAATGGAGTTGTGCGTACCCAAGATTGTGGAGTCAATCCCGGGATCCGACTTCCTCTCGATCGGATATGGAACGGTTTTGAATGGCACAAGCACTGCCCCTACCCATCGGGACTGTTTAACCGGTGCCCTTAGAGCCTGAAACTGAGGCGGCATTCCAGGGTAACTAAATTCGTTCCTATCGGTTATCAATTATATTATCTCCCAATTGATGATCTGGTAAACCAGGGCACGTCAAATACCCGTCACTTTAGTGATGGGTGATTTACATATATCATCCTCTTTTAGGCTCATCTCGTTTCTTGCGTGTGAGCTGATATTATAATGCTTCTTGGATATTGAGTTCTTTATGCATCCAAGTAGTTCATCAAAGCCCTCTTTCGACATGATAATCAGGATCTTTGCTTTTTCTCTGTGGGTGATAGAACTTCTGCGTGCTCGCCACATCGCAATCGATGATTATCATCATCTTCATATGAAGCCCAATTTGGCCAGCCGAGACTGGCTCTCTTCTTCAGTCCCACCTACCTCAATTTTAATGGACCGAGAAGCCAGCAGGTCCTTGAACTCTTCCATACAAAGCCCCGCTATTTCAGCAGCCTTCCAGAAGCTGACCTTTTCGTTTTTATAAAGATCGACCGCGATTTCAGTCCTGAGACCTGGCTTCATTGACAAAAGGGCTCTTAAGGCGTCTGTCATGACCTCCTCTCTAGATTTATAGATCTCTGTCCTCATCAGAGCATCAATTTCGTCATTTACAGATGCCATTTTCAAATCCAACCCCATTCAGATCCTTGCGCCCTTTTCAATCCAAGCCGCACCTAATCTATGGTTATCAATATTATTATTTGAAGATTCCGGAAACAGGTAATATTTAACCGGCAATATAGAAACGTGGGTCGAGCTTCCGCTCCAATCCACCAGCTCCTCCTATCATCAAATCAATTCAGATGCTGGCAGCAACTGCACTTCACGTGATTGAGATATTGGATTCGCTTGATCAAGAGATCACAGAGTAGCAGCACTTGTCCTGCCACCAAAATTCTCATCAACGTGCTCCAATTTAGGACAGACACCAAATTACGTTAAAAACTTTGCCCCTGTAATAGGCCATAAAACCGATCGCCAAAATGGGTGCGATCCAACAAGAACCCATGCATAGAAGCTCAAATGTTAAACCTAATCAGATATATTTTTGCGTGTTTATCACCGAACAGGCCCATTTTCCCCCACTATGAATATGAAATACCCCGCCCACCAAACAAAAGCAAGATCTCCCAAAGCCCACCTATCCCTAGAGCAACCCGCGCCCGTTGGGATCGGGCGCGCCCACACTGGTTAGCCCAACAATCGCCCATGAATCGCAAAAGCCCAGACTCAAAGAAAAACCCAAAACACACCGAGATCACGAAAATGAGAAAAAGTTATATCCCCGCAAACTCCAGTGCCACATATGCTCGTCTTCGCACACGTGGGCCTTACCCTCGCGATGGCCACGGCTTTGGCCCGCCTTGATCGCAACCTCAACCCCTCCCTCGCATTCGTGGCCCTCGGCTCACTTCTTCCAGACCTCATAGACAAACCCCTGGGCCACCTAATGTACGGAAGCATGAGCACCGGCAGAATATTTGCGCACACCTTCCTCTTCGTCCTCGTTCTTGCCGCCTTCGCGATGACCTTTCAAAATCGGGCACTCGGATCTCTCACAGGCGGGGTCTTCGCCCACCTTCTCGAAGACTCCATGTGGGCGACGCCAGTAACCCTCCTCTGGCCGCTTCTTGGGCCTTTCACAATCAACCAACCCTTGAGCATCCTCAACTACTTTGAGATGCTGATGCGAGGCCTTGAAAACCCCCATATCCTCGTGCCAGAAATCCTCGGCTTCCTCTTCCTCGCACATCTCGCCGTGCAGACGAGAACCGAAACATTCGCGAGGGCAAAGAGGATCGCAAGAAGGCTTTCAAAGGCCTTCGAATCGCAAAACTAGATCCTGCCCGCGTTTCCAAAGAAGAAGGAGACGAAGACGACAACTCGGAAAAGACGGAAAATATGCTATTTGAACCCCCTCGCCACAGTTCTCGCAAACGTAAGGCTGGAACGGCCTTTATGGAGACGATCTCGCCTTCTACCCTGGCAACGAAATCAGCCTTTCCCTCGCGCAACCTGCCACCACAATAAAACAAGCGCCCAAAGCCACAAATCCCCACAGACACAAAAAGCCCCTCGCCACCAAACCCCAAACCCTCGACTTTGACGGCTACATTTCTCTCAAAGTCGACGTTCCCCGCAAAGACCGAGCCCGAAGTGATCGGGCGCCACCACCGATCAGACCAACAACAAACACCAAAAAAACCGAGCAACCAGAACCTATTAACCCAATGAAGCTCCTTTTTTTGCGTGAGATGAAGCTCAAAGCCAAGATACAAGGAAGCAAGGTCCACGACGTCGGCTATAGAGTATTTTTGCTGGACAAGGCCTTGGAGCTCGGGATGGAACGGTTTGCCGCCTATAACAGGACAGAAGACGGATCTCAGATGGTACTGTCCTTGGCCGAAGGTGACGAAGACCAGATAGCCCAGTTTCGAGAATTCGTCCAGGAGAATCGGCCTATAGAGGCCGAAGTATCTGAGATGACTTTTGAGGAATACGATGGCAGAATAACTCCCATAATGGACTTCCTGCACATGACCCAGATCCAGCAGCTCAACAAGGGCATACCTGCCCTGTTGCGAATCGAACAGATCCAGGTTACTATGCTAGAAAAACAGTGTCAGATGTTGGGTAAACAAGATCAAATGTTGGGTAAACAAGATGTCTCCATAGGAATTCTGCAGGATATCAAAGAGGATACATCCCACATAGGAGCCATCAAAGAAGATGTCTTGGCCATACGGGAAGAAAACACCCACATGAAAGAGGACTTGATCTCAGATATCAAAAGCGGTCGCCTCGAAGAAAAGTACGAACAGCTGAGCCAAGAGATCGCAGAGATTAAAACCGCCTTAGCCGAGATCAAAGCCAAAGTGAGCTGAGTTCAAAGACCGAGATCGACATCATCGGAACTAAAAAAACAAGCGCCCAAAGCCACAAATCCCCACAGACAAAAAAGCCCCTCGCCGCCAAACCTCGAAACCCCCAATCCCAACGGCGACATTTCACGCAAAGTCAGCGTTCCCCGCAAAGACCGAGCCCGAAGGGATCGGGCGCTACCACCAGTCAACCCAACAACAACGAACACAAAAGCAAAGACAAACACCAAAAAAACATAAAGAGGCGTCACATCTCCTCTACCGCCTTTTCGACCTCGCGTGACCCCTCCTTTCTCAGCTCACGAGAAAGCTTCGCGTAATACTTCATCGTATCTGGATTGACTGATGGGCCAATCACCTCTAACGCAGCCAAGAAATGCCGTTGCTCTACCACCTCTGCGGCCATACTCTCCCGAAGCGCAAGCCTTCCTGCCTTCCTGCAGATAGCAGCGATATCGGCACCGGTATACTCGTCGGTCTTTTCAACGAGCAGATCCAAATCCACGTCCTCAGCGAGAGGCATCTTACCTGTATGAACCTCGAAGATCTTCTGCCTCGACTCTTTATCCGGCACCGGCACCATGATCAACTCATCAAACCTGCCTGGCCGAAGGAGCGCCGGATCGACTATGTCAGGCCGGTTGGTAGCAGCGATCACCACAACCCCACGAAGCTCTTCCATCCCGTCTATCTCGGATAAGAGCTGGTTTACTATCCTCTCGGTCACATGAGGCTCTCCTGTAGCGCCACCCCTCACTGGAGCGATCGAATCTAGCTCATCCAAGAATACGATCGTGGGAGAAACTTGCCTCGCCTTCCTGAAGATCTCGGCGATATGCCTTTCGCTCTCGCCATACCACTTGGAGAGAATCTCGCTTCCCTTCGTCGTTATGAAGTTGGCGTTGCTCTCGTTTGCAACCGCCTTTGCAAGCAATGTCTTACCAGTACCCGGCGGGCCGTAGAGCAAAACCCCCTTGGGCGCCTCGATCCCGAGCCGACTGAAATTCTCGCCATAAATCAAAGGCCACTCCACCGCTTCGACCAAGAGCTGCTTTACGTCTTCGAGCCCCCCAACGTCCTGCCAGGTGACGTTCGGAACCTCGATCAGAATCTCCCTCAAAGCACTCGGCCGAACTTCTCGCATCGCCTGCTCGAAATCGTGCCTTCTCACCACCAGATCCTCGAGCAGTTCTTTTGGTATCGTCGGCTCGTCAAGATCGATTTCAGGCAGAACCCGTCGAAGAGAGTTCATGGCAGCTTCCCTCGTCAGAGCCGCAATGTCCGCGCCCACAAACCCATAAGTCTTTTCTGAAAACTCATCTATGGCGACGTCTTCAGCCAAAGGCATCCCACGAGTATGTATCTGGAAAATCTCG
>CAYWZG010000070.1:0-12271 GCA_964462795.1 uncultured Methanotrichaceae archaeon | reverse complement strand
TTTAGCTGACCTTTCAGGGCCTGTAATTCTGCTTTTACGGCTTGTAATTCTGCTTGCATTTCTTGAACGCCTTGGAAGGTGCGGGCAAATAGTTGGATGATTGCCTTTCCTCCTTGATGATGTGCCTCAAGAATTTCATCCTCGGTAGGTAAGTCCATTGAACCCTCCATTCGTTGTATTATTTGCAATCACTGCGAGGAATTAATATATCGTTAACCATAATAAATTTTGTGGTCAAGGGCTGAGTAGTTACGTTTAAAGTTCATCTCCAACGCAGGGAGAGATATGAGAAATTTATTGAACAAATAAAGATTGATATTTTACCTGTAATTGCTAAGATATTTATTGAAAACACCCGAGCAATTAATGTATCTCAACAAATAAATAGTAATCAAATGGATAAGGTAAAGATATATATTGATTTGATGTTTGATTTAGCGTTATATGGATCTCCTGAACTTATCGAGAAACGTATAAAACAGAGAAAAGTCCAAATCGAGAATGATCCAAATGTACAGGATTTAAAGATAATTAATTCTATTAAAGAGAAGAATAAGGATGAAAGCACCTTGATTCAAGAAAGAAATTCGATGTACAACCTTATCCAAACCTGTGAATTACTCTTGCAGATGAGAAAAGAAATTGGGTTTGAAGATCAATCTATATCTACCCGCAAACTGTTAGCTCTAATTTTGGATAATATATACGAACCTAAGTATGATCAATATTTTATAGATATGGATGTGCCCCTTAACTAGCCGGTTATATTAAGGGTTGGCTAAAACGCAGGATAAGGATGCTAAAATGGCCTGTGTTGTAAATAATTGATGACTACGTTCTACTGTGAGCTATAGCCATAAATAGAGGATAGGGTTGGACCTTTATCCTGGAAAAGTACATATCAAAAGGAACCCCTTAATGAATTGGAGTAAAACTAGGACAAACCCTAGGACCCGATAGCACAAAAGGTAAAATGGTGCGGGGGATGGGATTCGAACCCACGAACTCCTTCGAGACCGGGTCCTAAGCCCTGCGCCTTTGACCACTTGGCAACCCCCGCTTAAGAATATCATTTTGAGACCATCAGCTTCTCCAGCACAGCCTTGGCTGAATGGAGTCGATTCTCGCGCGCCCCGTCCATATTTGCGTACCTTACTCCAAATCATCTTTATCGTTTCGCGCACCGCCAAAATAGAGTGAATCTATTTTGCGTGAAAATTTATATATAACTAACTCTACTTTCCAAGTTTTGGTTTTTGCATACATTTGCCAGATTGTAGGCTGAATTAATGCTATTTTTATCGGAATATATGAGACGTATTTAATTCCATATGGTTCCCATATTATGCAAGACGCAAAGGTAGTTTATAAGCTGGGCGCGACCGAGGGAAAACTTGGAAAGTAGAGTAACTAAGACAGTTTAGTATAATAGTGGGATTCGAAAATTTAACCGAAAATTGGTGCGAGGAGTGCGGGGGAAGGGATTCGAACCCTTGAACTCCTGCGAGAATAGATCTTGAGTCTATCACCGTTGACCTGGCTTGGTTACCCCCGCACTTATTCGAAGTGCGTAACGCATGTCCAGTGGTAGTATCCGAGCATACCTGTGCCGGTTACCTCGTCGTACTCTTGGAGTGGCCGACCGCAAATTGAGCAGATCTCGCCATCTGGAACCTCTATCTCGGAGTCGTCGCAGATTACTACTACAACCATCACTGGAGTATACCCTCCCCTGTTTTAAACTTTTTGCCGCTCAGCACGCCGTCGGCCCCGAACCTAACGCCATGACCCGACGAGAATGACAAAGATCGAAATGAAAATATCAACGACCAGATGAGATACGCGAATGGCTTATGAATTGTCTTGGACGGCTGTAATTGACTCCGATTGGCGTTTATCTGGCTGCGATTGGCTTTGTGGTCGCCAACAATCGTATGCGCCAAATGGACAAAGATAAAACGCCAACAACCTGGCGAAAAATTGAAAAATAGGCCCCAGTAATTCAAAATATACTTGTTCAAGCTCTTTTAGCCATTTTTAGTTGTTTCTGGCCGTTTTTGGCCAGTTCAGGATGATGAAGTCACGATAAATCAGGATGGGGCCAGGAACGTTTGGGCAGGTCAAAAGTATGGATCGATTGGATACCCTGATCGACAAATAGATAATGACCCTTGTGAGCTTACTATTCCCTTGTAAACGAGGTGTCAATCGTTGAGAATAATCGGCCTTCCTGACCAGGAGGTAGAGGCGAACCTACGTGGTGCAGGCCTCGGCCTTTCGGTCCCAGAAGCACGCTCCATAGCAGATAACCTGGGAAGAGACCCCACCTTCACGGAGCTCTTCAATTACGATACGATGTGGAGCGAGCACTGCTCTTACAAAAGCAGCCGCGCCACCCTGGATGAGTTTTTGCATACAACCGGCCCAAACGTGGTCCAAGGACCCGAAGAGGACGCAGGAATCGTAGCTATTGACGATGAATGGTGCCTCGTCATAGCTCACGAAAGCCACAACCACCCAAGCCAGATCTTGCCCAACGAAGGTGCCGCAACTGGAATTGGTGGAATCGTTCGGGACGTGAACTGTATGGGCGCAAAAGTTGTGGCCACCGCAGACCCCTTGAGGTTCGGCGATCCACACGGCTCCGATTCAAACCACGTCCGCTGGGTCGCCGGTGGCGTCGTGGACGGAATATGGCAGTACGGAAACGCCCTTGGCGTCCCTGTAATGGGTGGAGATGTCGTCTTTGACGAAAGCTTCAATACCAACTGTCTCGTCAACGTGGTCGCGGTCGGCGTCGTCAAGAAAAACGAGATCATCAAAAGCAGAGCTCCTGCAGGAGCTGGAGAAAAAGGCTACGACGTGATTCTGATCGGAAAACCAACCGACTCGAGCGGTTTTGGTGGCGTCACATTCGCCTCTGAAGAGCTAAGAGAAGAAGACGAAGAGGCAAACAGAGGCGCAATCCAGATCCCAGATCCCTTCTTAAAAAACGTCCTGTTCAAGGCGAACCAAGACCTCTTCAGGCTGGCTCGCGAACGCGGCATAACCATCGGTTTCAAAGACCTTGGAGGCGGCGGCTTTACCTGCGCCTCATCAGAGATGGGCGCAAGCGCAGGTTACGGCATGGACCTGTCTCTTGACAAGGTTCACAAGGTGAGCGACGATCTGCCAGCAGAGGTTGCAAGCTGCGCCGAAACCCAGGAACGATTCCTCTTGATCTGCCCGCCCGAAATGACCCCAAAAGTCCTCCAGATCTATAACGAATACTGGGACCTTCCCAACGTCTACGAGGGCGCAAGGGCAACAGTAGTAGGAAAGGTCACTACCAACGGGCGGTACATCACCCACTACAAGGACGAAGTGATTTGCAACGTCTCCATCGAACACCTCACCAAGGGGATCAGATACCAAAGGGAGGAACGACCCCGAGAGATAACGCTGTCTGAACCCCTGATCGCGCCACCCGAGGATCTGGGCGCCGCACTCCTCAAAGTATTGGCGTCGCCCAACTGTTCATCAAGAGAACACATCTACCGATACTACGACACTGAGGTTCAGGGCAACGCCATCATAAGGCCAGGCGAGGCAGACGCAGGCTTGATCGCTCCAGTCAGAGGCAAGAAGTTCGGGATAGCCCTTTCAGTCGACTCAAATCCCTTCTACGGCAGGATCAGCCCTTACTGGGCCGGTGCCACAGCCGTTGCAGAAGCGATGAGAAACGTGGCTGCGATCGGCGCGACTCCCTGGACCATGACCGACTGCCTCAACTTCGGTAACCCCGAAAAGCCCGAAGCTTTCTGGGAGTTTAGAGAGTGCGTAAAAGGGTTGTCTGACGCCGCAAAAGCTCTCTGGATCAAAGGTTACGAAGATACGCCGGTCCCGATCGTATCAGGAAACGTCAGCTTCTATAACGAGTCTCCCGAAGGTGCAGTGGACCCCTCTCCGGTCATCGCCTGCGCTGGCCTGATCAAAGACGTCGAAACTGCTGTCGCAATGCACCTGAAAGAGCCTGAAAACAGGATCTATCTCTTAGGCCCGAGGTTCGATGAGCTTGGAGGTTCTGATTACTACCACACCATATTCGGCTCTCTCGGCGCGAACGTTCCCAACGTCAGGTTCGAGATGGAACGAAATATGATCTATGCGACCATCGACTCGATCGCCGAAGGCGCGGTGGTTTCGGCCCACGACATATCCAACGGCGGCCTTGGCGCAACCGCAGCAGAGATGGCTCTTGCTGGAAAGGCAAAGCTTGGAATGAATTTGAGCCTCGATTCTGCAGGATCGGCCAACCTTGGCACTGACAAGCTGATCTTTTCAGAGTCCTCTGGATTCCTCCTCGAGTGCAAGACGGGAAAAGAAGAGGTGTTGGAATCGATCTTGAGAAAGTACAGCCTTGACGTTATCGACCTCGGCGCGGTGACCGACAGCCCCAAGATAAGCATGACCCGAAAAGAGAAGGTCGCAGTGGATCTAGATCTCAAAGCCGCGAAGAAGGCATGGGCCGAAGGTCTGGTGGAGGCGATGAGATGAAGATAGCTGTGATACAGTTTCCTGGCACCAACTGCGAATACGAAACCCTCGTTGCTGCCAAGAGCGCAGGGGTAGACGGCGAGATATTCCGATGGAACAGGCCCGCCCAGGAACTTTGCGACTTTGATGGTTACGTCATACCGGGAGGCTTTTCTTACCAGGACCGGCTCAGGGCTGGCGCCATCGCCTCGAAAGAACCTGTGATGGAAACGTTGCGAGAAGAAGCAGAGGCTGGAAAGCCGATCGTGGGAATATGTAACGGATTTCAGATCCTGGTGGAGTCAGGTCTTCTTCCTGGCCTTGACGGAGTCGATGCGGCACTCGCCCAGAACGTGATGGTATCCAAAAACCAGATCGTAAGACGCGGCTTTTACTGCGCCTGGACTACTTTAAGACACGACGCGCCCCCGAATCGGTGTGCGGGAACATTCCTCATCGAGAAAGGCGAACTTCTCCCGATCCCTCTTGCCCATGCCGAAGGCAACCTGGTTACGGCAGATGAAAACCTGATCGATCGCCTGAACGAAGAGAACCAAGTGGTCTTCAGGTACTGCGACGAAGAGGGAAATTCAACGCCAGATTACCCTGTGAACATAAACGGAAGCCGCCAGAACATCGCAGGGATATGCAATCCTGAAGGAAACGTGCTCGGGATGATGCCTCATCCTGAAAGGTCCAACTTCGCATGGCAGCTTCCGGCTTTTGACCCCGCTAAGAAAGGCGGCCTTGAAACGCCGGGTCCGGGAAGAAGGATATTCGAGTCCATGAAGCGATACATCGAGGTGAAGAGATGAAGATCAACCTCAGAGTCTGGCTGAAGATCCCGGATGCAGAAGCAGTGACCGTTAAAAACACCTTGATCCGGAGAATGGGATACGGCAAGGCACTCTCTGACTTGAAAAAGGAGCGGCTCTGGTCCATCGAGGTCGAGGACGTCGAGAACCCCGATGAACTTGCCAGAAAGTTTGCAAGACAGTTGGTGAACGAGAACAAAGAGGACTACATAGCTTCTGTCGATTCTCTGGTGTTTGAGGAAGGTTACGTCCCGGTCAAGGTGGGCCTTCACATCGAAGATGGTGAAGCTATAACCACCATGAACCAGCTCCAAAACCGGCTCGGGTTCGATATGGTAACGGGTGTTGAAAGGTCTACTGTCTGGAAGCTATATTTGGATTCAAATGATTCCGTAAAGCTTGCAGAAGAGATCGCAGAGAGGCTTTTGATCAACCCACACAAAGACTTCTACGAAGTCCTGTGATATGAGAGTGGTTTTGCGATACATTCTGGACAAATCTCAAACTCTTGCGAGTTTGAGATTTGTCCGAAAGGTATCGTTAAGCACTATAGTTTAATATAATTGGATCTCGACTATAGCATGTGAGAATCGCATCGCGTGCAACCTTAAAAGAGTTCTTGCGATGTTTGGGGTCTTGTAAAATGGTGAACGAGGAAGGCGGTGTGATGAGGAGATGACCTCTTACATCCGACACCCTCTTCTCAAAGAGGATAGTGTTGAGAGGCGGCTTTTTCAGCTGGAGCTTGCAGCAAGCGCGCTCCAGGACTCGTGCCTCGTGGTCTTGCCGACGGGACTGGGAAAAACCATCGTTGCGCTTCTCGTCATGCTCGCTCGTCTCGATGAGGGAAAAATGCTTTTCATGGCCCCAACTAGGCCCCTCGTCGAACAGCACACAGCTTTTTTGAAACGGGTCCTAAAAGATCCGTCCTTCGTGGTCAGGTTCACAGGCGAGACGCTTCCAGAGAAGAGAGAAAAGATGTGGCGAGACGCTAGAATAGTGATCTCCACGCCTCAGGTGATCGAAAACGATCTTCTCTCAAGAAGGATCAACCTCAAAGACGTCTCCTGCGTTATCTTCGATGAGGCTCATCGTGGCGTTGGGAATTACGCCTACGTCTACATAGCAGAGCGATATCAAAAGGAAGCGAACAATCCGTTGATCTTGGGGATCACGGCAAGCCCGGGAAGCAACATCGAGAGGATCGAGGAGGTCTGCTCAAACCTTGGACTTGACAGAGTAGAGGCCAGGACTGAAGACGATCCCGATGTTGCCCCTTTCATCCACAAAAAGGAGATCGAGATCGTCAAGGTGAACGTTCCTCAAGACATTTTGAACATCAAAAACCTCCTCGAAGAAGTTCTCGACGAGAGGGTGGAGGTGCTCGGACGGTTCGAGGAGAACAAGAGCGGCCGATCCGCCAAATGGCTACGTCGCGCCTCAAAAAGGGATCTCTTAGATTATCAAAAGGGCTTGAGAAGAGACGTTGCAAGGACACCTTCGCCTGCTCTTTATCAGGCGGTCTCTGTGATGGCCGAGGTTCTCAAGCTCAAACATGCAGTGGAACTTGCCGAGACTCAAGGCGTTGACTCGTTGTCCCGATATATGGAACGGATCGAATCAGAAGCAAGATCCCGAGGTGGGAGCAAAGCCGCTAAGAGGATCGTGGAAGATCCAAAGGTCAAAGAAGCGGTATACTCCTTAGAGCGGCTGGACGTGGACCATCCCAAGCTCCTGGCAGTGAAAGCTTTGGCAGAAGAGCAGTTCAGGCAAAAAGACGACTCAAGGATCATGGTCTTTACGAACTATCGAGATACTGCAAGCTCGGTTCTTGAGTTCCTGGAAGGATGCGACGGCGAAGCGGTCCGGCCAGTGAGGTTCGTGGGTCAAAGCAATCGCATTTCTGATGAAGGGCTCAGCCAGAAAAAGCAGGCAGAGGTTCTCGGTAAGTTTCGGGAAGGTGTGTACAACGTCTTAATCGCAACTTCGGTTGGGGAAGAGGGTATCGACATTCCCTCGACTGATCTTGTTCTATTTTACGAGCCTGTTCCAAGCGAGATCAGGTCTATCCAGCGCAAAGGCAGGACTGGTCGGGCCCGAGAAGGTCGGGTAGTCGTTCTGGTGGCTAGAGGGACAAGAGACGAGGCCTATCGCTGGATCAGCGACCGAAAAGAGAAGAAGATGCAGCAGCAGATCAGGGAGATGAGCTGGGAGAAAAGGCCCGGATTCGCGCCGGCAAGTTTTGGGGCAGAAGGCCGCGCGAAAGGTCTGATCGGCACTTCGGACGGGAATGGTGCTCTTGGCGCGCCAAAGCAGCTTCAGCTTGGTGAATTGCCCCCAAATCCTGGTCCATCATCCCCACACTCGCCGTTATCTTCACCTGCTCACTCTTCGTCCATTTCCCCATCACCCACATCAGGTTTAGGTCCGGGTCACAATCCGTCGTTCTTGACAGGTTCCGATAGGCCAGAAGAATCCGAAGTTAGCGCCTTGGTTTCGGTGGATTCAAGGGAGCGAGGAATGGCAAAGCGGCTCGAGTCGATGGGGGTTGGTGTGGTCCTCAAGAATCTAGAAATTGCCGACTATGTCATAAGCGATCGGGTCGCCATCGAGCGCAAGACTGCAAACGATTTCGTCGATTCTCTCGTGGATGGAGAGCGAAATCTGTTCGCTCAGATAAAGGACCTTTCCCGGACCTATGAGCGAGCCATTCTGATCCTGGAGGGAAGAGACTTGTATGCAAGGCAGATCCATCCCAACGCGATTCGCGGGGCCTTGATCTCGATAGCCGTGGACTTTGGCGTATCTATAATCCCAACCCAGGACGAAGATGAGACCGTCTCGATGATCGCCTTGATCGCTCGTCGTGAGCAAGAAGAACGAGGTGGCGCGCCTCTGGTTCACGGAAAAAAGACTCATCGGACCCTTACAGAACAGCAAGAGTACCTGGTCTCCTCGGTACCAGGCGTCGGAAGAGTCGTGGCTCAAAACTTGCTTCGCCATTTCGGGTCTGTGGAACGGGTATTTAGCGCTTCAGAAGAAGAGCTAAAAGACGTGGATTTAGTGGGGCCAAAGACTGCAGAGCGGATAAGAGAAGTGGTGGGTGGGGAGTACAAGGGATAAAGCCAAAGAGGCAAAGCGACAGGCTTCACCAGCTCTGAATAACGGTCAATGGAAGTCCCTTGTTCTTTGCAGAACTTTCTACCGCCGTCTTTCTCATCTCCTCTCCTAGTTTTCCCCTTTCAGCAAAGGCTTTATCTGGCTGCAGCCGTTTTCCCCTTCCATGAACTCGAAGTACATGGTTTGCGCAGCTTTCGTTGCCATGCTGGTCCTTCTTGCACCCGGTTGTGTAAGTTCTGACCCGAACGGTGGAGACGAAAATGCGGTCCCTGTGCCCACAGAGAACCTGCCCAAGGGTTTCAGTCTTCTTGCCGTGATCAACGATTCCACGCGTGGAGTTGACGTGGAAGATGAGATCACCGACTTTAAGGGCGAAAATGAAATCGGCGATGTGGATGCCACCGTAGGCGTGTACATATGGGGCGAGATGGGGAAAGACTACGACGCCAGGGTCACTGTGATGGAATGTGAAGATGCCGAAAAGGCAACGGCAGCAGAAGGAAACTACCTGGCCCAGCCTGATTTCGAGAACCCGCCCTCCAAGGGTGTGGACCGCTTCAGCACCGCCATAGTAAACGGCCACCAGGTTACCGAGATCAGAGAAGAGGTCGAAAAACAGCTCAGATATCTATACCTCTGGACGAATGAAAACGTTGTAGTGTTGGTAGAGGGAAACGGGGATCAGGTCGCAAGCCGCGAGCTGGCCAGCTTAACTGGCCAGTAACCCCAAGCGCGACATGTCCATGGCCAGCTTGTGCGCGTTTCTGTTCTCCATGGAAAACGTGGTGGCCAGAATTCCTGGTATTGCCACAAGGATGATCATAAACGTCGTCTTTCATCACCATCACGAGCCGGAGGAAACGCGCCCAAACTTTTTAAGGATCGTCTCGAGGGCTGCATAACACCATTTTATAAAAATAGCCCGTATTGAAGTTATAAATACTGAAATGGCCCTTAGTCTTCGGCTCAAGATTAACCGTTGATGATCAAGAAATGTGTGATAATCTCATGAAATATGTTAATTATAATGTGGATTCTGGCGGGACTGTAAATTGCATATTCGGCGCGATTTTCCGAAAATATAGGCAGGAGGGTCGGTTTGATGTGGTCCCTTGACGATTCTGCCAGCCTGTACGGCGTTGAGAACTGGGGTAACGGCTATTTTTCCATAAACAGCCAGGGAAACCTAGAGGTCACGCCAAGAAAGGGAAACGGCCAGAGCGCAGACTTAGTGGAGATCATCGATCACATCAACCGATCTGAGATGGCATCTTTTCCGGTGCTCTTCAGGTTCCCTCAGATTCTCGAAGATCGTCTCAAAGAGATCACAGGAGCGTTTCACACATCAATCGAGGAGTTCGAGTACGGTGGAGATTATCAGCTCGTCTATCCCGTGAAGGTAAACCAGAGACGAGAGGTCCTGGATTACATAATCCAAGGTGGACAAAAGATAGACGTGGGCCTGGAAGTTGGAACCAAGGCCGAGCTTCTTGCAGCCCTCTCCATGGAACGGGTCCCTGGTTCGTTGATCATTTGCAACGGTTACAAAGACAACGACTACCTGAAATTGGCGATCGAGTTTGGCCAGCGAAATAACATAATCGTGGTCGTTGACATATTCGACGAGCTCTTCAACCTGATCAAATGCTGTAAAAATATGGCGATTTTGCCCCGGGTGGGCTTGAGGGTCAAGCTCTTTTCCCAAGGGAGTGGCAGATGGGAAAAATCAGGAGGCGAACTATCTAAGTTTGGCCTTTCCACCACCGAGATCGTGGAAGCGATCGAGATCCTCTCAAGAGAAGGAATGATCGACAACCTCGAGATGCTCCACTTTCACATAGGCTCTCAGATAACCGACATAAGAAAGATCAAGGTCGCCTTGAACGAGGCTGCTCGGATCTATGCCAAGGTAAAACCGGTTGCCCCAATCCAATACTTCAACGTGGGCGGGGGCTTGGGCATCGACTATGACGGGACAAATACTTCTAACCCTGCAAGCGTCGATTACACCCTTCAAGAATACGCAAACGACGTGGTCTACACTCTCAAGAAGGTATGTGATGAGGAAGACGTGCCCAGTCCCATCATAGTTTCTGAGAGCGGGCGGGCCATTGCAGCATATCATTCTTTTTTGGCTTTCAAGATAATCGGGGTGAAAAACTCCAAAGAAGGTCGGGATTTCACGCCTAAAGAGGACGATCCAGTCCAGATCCAGGACATGCACTTTGACCTTGAGAACATGTATATCACAAACTATGCCGAGTACTATCACGATGCCCTTCACTACCGAAACGAGCTGTTCGACGCCTTCAACCTGGGCAACATCGGACTTGAAGAACGGGCGCGGGGCGATATGCTATTTTGGAAAGTCTGTCAGAAAGCAGCCCTCTTCGCCAAGGAAGACGAAAACGAGACCGAAGAGTTTGAGAACCTAAAACGGCTCCTCAGCAAGAAGTACATAGGTAACTTCTCCTTGTTTCAATCGGTTCCAGACATGTGGGGCGTACAACAGCTTTTTCCCATAATGCCGCTACACCGGCTCAGTGAAGTGCCGACCGAGCGAGTGACCATTGCGGACATAACTTGTGATTCCGATGGTGAAATCAAGAGCTTCGTGGGCGAAAATCGCGACTTTCTTTCGCTTCATCATCTCAAGAGCGGCGAGGACTACTATCTAGGTATATTCCTTCTGGGGGCCTATCAGGATACTTTGGGCGATTACCACAACCTCCTCGGTTCTGCAGACGAAGTTCACGTTTTGGTCGACGAGAACGGATGGAGCATATTCGATGTGGTGGAAGGGGATCGATGCGGAGATCTTCTCAAGTTTTTCAACTACGACCCAGAGGATTGTCTCAGAGGATCCGTTTCCGGGTGTCAACTTGCCGGAAAGGAGAAGGAGAAAGTGCTCCAAGACTTGAGACGGGCACTTGCGGGTTACTCTTATTTCAAGAATCGGCACTCCCGGTAAGCGTCCTTCCTTCAATGGGGCCAAGTCTTTTCAGACGTGGAAATTTGAGCTTGGTTCCCTCGATCCCCCCAATCTCGCATCCGCTTCAAAGGTGCCATGTCTCAGACGTTCGGCAGGGCGAGCGCCGATTCATTTTAGTGACTAACGATCTGAATATGAAACCTGATGATTTGCTAAAAGGATACAAAAACCAGAGCAAGGTTGAAAGGGGCTTTCGGTTTCTCAAAGATAAGAGCTTCCGTGTTGCGGAAGTATACTTAAATAAAAAAGAGAGAATTGAAGCTTTGATGATGGTCATGGTTATTGCACTTATGATATACAACTATGCAGAACAAAAATTGCGTGAGAATTTAGAAAAGTCTGACAAGACTGTGCCCGATCAAAAAAGACGACCTACAAAAAGGCCTACGATGAAATGGTGCTTCTTCCTATTCACAGGTGTTACAGAAATGTTCACCAAAATCGGTACCAAGAAGATTGCTAAAATAGCTAACATGACCGAAGTCTTATGAGATATACTTGAACTGTTGGGAAAAGAATGCAAAAAATACTACGTTTAGGGAGGGGGCCTGCCGAACGTCGGATTTTTGTGTTATATTACTCATTTTCCTACCGCAAAATATTCACCAAGTATTGAGGGGTTACGGCATCTTATTTCACAGATACTTCTCAGGAATCTTCCGATCATCTATCTGATCGTTCCAGATGATCGAAGCGACGCGCCAGGAACCTACTAACCTCAACGAACTGGATGCTGTTAATCCCGATGGAGAACTGCTCGGAAGCGCCAGGATTGAACTTCGCCCCGTAGGTGCTGAAACGGTGACTGATCTTTCCGAAGATCTCGGTG
>CAYWZG010000069.1:0-12513 GCA_964462795.1 uncultured Methanotrichaceae archaeon | reverse complement strand
TTTGAATGCATCAAATGGCATAAAAATATTCCGGTCAACTGCGTAAGTCCTAGAAACAATAAGGGGATTTTGGCGGTTGTTGGCAGCTCGATGGCCATATTCTGGCCTGGCGCGCTGATCTTTGGCTTTCCAGGAGTAATGGCGCCGTTTTGGCAAGAGATGTTTCAGGTCGGGCGCGGAGCCATCGGAAACGCCCTCTTTTTCTTGCTGGCCAGCCTTGGGATCTTCATGTTCTTAGTGGGGCGCTGGCAGGAGCGGTATGGTACGAGAGCGATGATCGCGGTGGGCGCTATAATCTGTGTTCTTGGCACAATCGTCATCGCGTATGCGTCTTGCTTGATCATGTTGTACTCCTGGGCCGTCCTCATGGACATCTCGTCCTGCTTTGTCCTCATCCCGGCGTTGACCACAGTTCAACGTTGGTACCCTGAAAAGAGAGGGCTTGTCTCCGGCATCGTCAACCTGGTTTTTGGGCTTTCGGCCGCCATCATGTCTCCACTATTCGGAAAGATGTTGATTTCGATGGGGTACATTGGCATGAACATCACCATTGCGATCCTGGCGCTTATCATCGGCCTTGGTGCTGCTTATATTGCCAGGTCTCCAGAGGCATCATATTCGGTGGTGGGGCAGATGTTGAAATCGGAAACGAGAATAGAAACTAAAACCGGAACTAAAAAAGAAGCAGGAAACGACGCCGAGATCGGAATCGATATCGAAACAAATGTCAAGACGAATGTCAAGACCCTTACTGAAACTGCACCCAATAGATCCGGCAGCCTTGCGGAATCTTTGACTGTGAATGAACGTGTCAGAACTCAGAGCGTCTGGTTTCTCTGGATCACCTGGGCGATGATGGGCGCTGCAGGAATATCCATGGTGCTGCTTTCGACCAGTTACGGTTTATCCAAAGGTTTCGCGCTCGAATCCGCCGTCGTCATTTTGACGGCTTTCAACATCACCAACGGCGCGGGACGCCTGGTGACCGGATACTTTTCCGACATCATTGGCCGAAACCGGATCATGAGCATAACGTTCTTTGCGGCGGGCGGCGCCTATTTCATCTTGCCTCGCGCTGATGGCCTTCTGGAGTATGCAGTGCTAGCTTCAGTTGTAGGGCTTGCCTTTGGGACTCTCTTTGCAGTTTCGGCTCCCTTGGTCTCAGACTGTTTTGGCCTCAGGCACTTTGGCGCCATATTCGGGTTGGTGTTCACGTCCTACGGCTTCTTTTCTGGGGCGCTGGGCCCTTCGCTGAGCGGGTACCTGTTGGACATGACGGAAAGCAATTTCGTCCTGGTGTTCCTATATCTCGGCGTATTCTGCGTGCTCTCTGGGTTATCCATCCGGCGGGTCTTGCCGCCGAATATAGGATAGTACACTGGAATAGGGAAAAAGATTTATTAAGTTGGCACCCAGTATAGTGATAACGGCTTTCGGCCGACAGTTGAATTGTGGGGATTTGATATGAGACTAAAATTTGTTGTTTTAATAACGGCAGCGATGCTGTTGACTTTAATTGTTCCGTTGGCAGTGTCACAGCCACCTCCAGAATTGGTGGAGACGCCTCTGAAGGTGTCGGAAAGGACCTTCTTGGCGGTCACGACGCTGGAGTCATTGACTGCAGCGCCTACGGGCATATGTCAAGAGCTCCAAAAATACCTGGACTGCGTATCGGCAAAGAAAGCAGACATAGTCTTCGTCTTTGACACTACAGGGAGCATGGGCGATGAGATAAACGATATGACGGCCATATCCAAGAGTTTCGCAGACAACCTGGCCACTTCGGGCATAGACTACAGGTTGGGCCTGACCGAGTTCAAGGACTTTTCCGTCACCTGCGAGGGGACTTCGTGTGGATCTTCTGGGGACTTTCCGTATAAGGTCTACAACAGTGGCATCCTGACCGCCAGCAGTGCCACTTTCAAGTCCTGGCTCAACACCTTAAGCGCTACAGGCGGTTCTGACGAACCTGAATCGGTTCTCGCCGCCATGAGACACACAGTCACCGACCAGAAATGGAGAGGCGGAGACGCAACCAAGATCGTGGTCTTGATAAGTGACGCCTACCCACATCCGGATAGACACTGTTGCAACCAGGAAGGAAACACCCTTGGAAGCGTCATCTCGGCACTGGCATCAAGCGGTATCAAAGTCTATGTGGTGGGGCCTGACGATGAATCCATGGAGAAGATGGCTTTTGAGACCGGTGGCAAGTTCTATCTGATAAGGTCTGGAGCCACGCTCGAACCTATATTGGAAGACATAACCGGAGCCATAAGCTGCACATTCGAGGTTGTAGGTGAACCTATTTGTGATGGTAACAGCCTCGATATCTGCGTTCAGCTGAAGGGCAGTGGTGGCCAGATCATACCATACCGCGCAGGCTACACAGAGGCCTGGATGTTCGTGAAGTGTCCTGACGGAACTAGCGAGAGATACGACCTCACATATGACGCAGCAGAAAATGCGTACTGTGCCGTGATTGACCCGGTCTGTGCAGAAGATAGCGGATTTGTCGAGCTGACCGTCTATGGAAGGGTTTGTGAATGGAGCTCTGTGGGGATATTCGAGGTGGATTGTGCAGGTTGTCCTGAACCTTGCCTGGACGTTTCGGTTCTGACCAACAACAACGTCTACAGCTATGGTGATACTCTCGTCTACAGGGTACTGGTGACAAACAACCAAGACGAAATGGGGCGGATAGCTATATCATACGGCTACGTCGACCCAACCCCAAAAACTCACATCATAGGGACGTTTGCCCCTGATATCTATCCTGATGACACCTACGTCTCTCTTCCCGCCGACTTCAAGATACTAGATGACTTCTACAGTGGAAAGTATCTATTCTTCGCGACGGCAACAGACGTCCACAACCCAGAATGCACAGTGAGCGCAGCTAAACAGTTCTGGATCATAGAAAGAGGTCTCAAGGCGACTGAGCTTAGTTTAGGTGACGAACAAAGCATGGAACTTTTGGAGTTGATCTAGTAACAAAAACGATTTTGACCGAATCATCGGGCTGGCCGACCAAGGCCAGCACTCCAACTATTTTAAATACATTTTAAATACATTTTAGCACATCTTTGAAACTCAAGTCAGAGTTCGTCAGAGTTCGTCAGACATCCTCCATCCGGTTTTCGATCCAGAGTTTGATCAGACGATCGGATCGGACCAGAGCTTGATCTCTATCCTGGAAATGTTCTGCAGCATCCTTCATGATCTCCATGAACCCTTCCACGTCGCCCTCATCAGCGCGTTTTGCAAGCTTTACACATTCTTCGATGTAGGCATCTCTCACCATCTTGGACTTTGGGTTCTCCTGGATGCTGGCATAAAGTTCGGGGCTTTGGGCCAGTATCCTTCCCACGAAATCTATCATGATCTCGTATACAGGGCTCATGAACCTCCTTGAATGAGCCACGTCAAAATCAAGAGATTTGAGCGCAGCGCCCACCGATATGTAAGCAAAATGGGTCAAAGCCTGGACCACTGCCATTATCTCATCGTGCTTTTCTGCGTCCAACACTTCGACGTTAGCCCCATCACGTCGAAACATCGTCTCCATGATGGAAAGCCATTTTTCACACCTTTTTGGGCCTGGGACCAGAATGACAGTCTGGCCTTTGATCGTGGGCATGGTGGGGCCAAACATCGGGTGAGTTCCCAGAACCTCGACCCCCAAGGCCGCATACTTCATCATGGCTTCCATCGGCTCGGACTTGAGCGATGTGACGTCCATAAGTAGACTTCCAGGACGCATATTTGGAGCAACATCTCGTATTACTTCGGCGGTTTTCTTGATGGGAACGCTCAAGAGAACCACGTCGCTTTCTTTGACTGCCTCGTTGAGGTCTGATGCGAACTGAACGTTCATCTTCTCTGCAACCTCTACTTTTTTGCCAGGGCCCCAGACCGAGACTCGAAAACCGCAACCTTTGAAGTAACGGGCAAACCAACTTCCCGTTCCGCCGGTTCCCCCAATTACCAGCATACTCGTCTCTGATGGCAAAATCATCTATTTATCCAGCTCCTTTCTAAGAGCGTTTTCCATCACTCGTTTCGGCGCTTTGAGCCCGGTCCATATCTCGATGGCGCAAGCTCCCTGATGCACCAACATGGATGCGCCATCTAGGGTCTTTGCGCCGATCTCATTGGCATCTTTGAGAAGCTCGGTATTTCTGTTGTAAACCACGTCGAAGACAAATTGATCCCGCCTCAAGAGGCTTGGGTCAATGAGGCGAGGATCGCCGTCTTTCATGCCGACCGAGGTGGCGTTGATCAGCATTTCGGCCTCTGGGACCAGCCGTTCGAGATCTTCGAGGCCAAATCCCTGGCCATTGATCCTCTGGGCCAGCTTGCGGGCTTTCTTTTTGTCTCGGTTTGCGATCGTCATCAACCCACCACTTCGAGCAAGCTGGTAGGCGATTGACTTGGCAGCGCCACCTGCGCCGATGATCAGGATGCGTTTATCTGATATTTTGGCTCCTGCATCTTCCAAGGCCCTTTGCGCCCCGATCCCGTCGGTATTGTACCCCTTGATCTCGTCACCGAAAGCCACCGTGTTCACAGCACCCATCGCCGCTGCAGTCTCGTCAGGCCGGACAAACTTCAAAGCCTCTTCTTTCAGGGGTATCGTCAGGTTGAGGCCGCCAAACCCCATCGCTTCTGCGCCCAAAATGGCCTCACTCAGCCTCGATCTCGAAACTTTGAAGGAATGGTAACATGCGTTGAGCCCCAGCGCTTTGAAAGCTGCGTTTTGCATCGGCGGGGATAGACTGTGCTCGATCGGATCTCCAAAGACTGCGTAGATTTTCATCGCAAGAAACCTCTTCACTTTTTAACGGATGTTTTTATAGATTGCACCAAAATATCATGCCAAAATCCAGATAGCTCCGCCCACTAAGGCTCCAAAGAAGGTAGCAACCAAATTCACGCCGTTATTGCTAAGAAGCCCTCGCGACTGAAAAGTTGCGCCAAGGAAGCTGTCGAAGTTTGTTCCCAAAAATCCGCCAACGATGGCGGCAACGATCCCCCAGTGTCCTGCAACGCCAGTTACCAAAGCCAAAAGTCCTGTGACGAGAGCGCCAAATAGGGAGGCAACTTCACCAAGTAAAGTGACGCCGCCATCGACCCCAGGTGGAACTTCCCTCAGCGTGGTTATCATCCTTGGATTAGATCGGCTCGTCTCTCCAATTTCGCTTGCAAGAGTGTCGCCTGTGGCTGTGGCCACGGCTCCAACGAAGGCGAAGAGGAATAGATCGCTATTGTAAATCCCATAACAAACCGCCATCGCCAAAGGCACGAGGCTGTTGCTGTAAACGTTCTTGTAGCCGCGAACGCCGCCTCTTGACTGGGCGATCCGAAGCTCGAGTTTGCGGGAATACTTATACCTGGTAAAGCCGCTTCCTAGAAGGTAGAATGACAAGAGCAGCGAAAACCAGGTCACTCCTGCGAAGAATATGACCAAAAGACAAATTATCACTTCGCTGATAACCGCTTCGGGATCGGCTGCCTTCATTTTGTAGGCCAAAAGGCCCAAGGCCAAGGCAAAGACGTATATGAGGATCATGTACTCGAAAGGTGGAAGGGCGTAATCGAAGCTAAAGAGCCACATCACCATGCAAGACCCAAAAGGCACTGCAAAATCCCTTTCGGTAGACGCGGTGTGGAGGAACGCTCCGCTCAGGCCCGCGAGGGTGGCTAAAAAGAGAATCCTCTCTGGCACCAGTTCAACGGGGCTGGTCCAACGGATTGCAAGGTAGCCCAATAACATGGTGGTGCTCAAATAGATCAGGCTCTTGGAAAGGTTCTGGAACCTATCTGAGGCGAGAGCTGAAAAGGTGGGGGCAACAAAAGACGCTGCTACCAAGTACAGGGGGAGCTCAAGGTTGGTGAACCCTAAGCCGAAACTGAGCAAGAGGAGCACGATGAAAGATGCAGACAAGATCCTAACGCCCTTTACCAGGGAAAATGCTGCAAGTGGCAGGACAGTGTAAACCCCTGCGTAAGGGATGAGCAATAAGGTCAGTCCCGCCCCAATTCTGGCCACCACGTCTCTTTGCACGGGTCACCGATGAACACGATCACAAAAATACTTTCTCGTAGAAAATTGGTACAAGGGTCGAGATGCTGGACATTATATACAAAAGGGTTCTGATAAATCAGATATCCCGATATCGAGTTCCAGGATGCGTCGCCGTGGTATTCCCCAACGGAGTGGTCGAACGCAGCTGGCCAAGTCTCGTCGCCCAGATGGTTGAGTGGTGCCGATCTTTGGGCATAGAGAGTCTCATAGTCTGCACAAACAAAACTGAACCCGAACCCCTCCAGAATTTAGTCGAGAAGCTGAAAGATGCGCACGCCGATGTGACGGTCCAAACGGCCCAGGGTGAAGTGTTCAGTCTTGGAAGGGGCGGGCCAGTAGAGCTGATGGTCTCCTTGGGTTATGGCGGGAAAAAAGAGGTCACTGAGGCTGTGGTCTCTGTCCTCAAAGAAGTCGAGTCGGGTCGACTGGACCCAGAAGATATCGACGAAAACGCCATTGAGTCTAAGCTACAAATCAAGCGGCAACCGGACTTAGTAATCAGGGCAGACGGAACACGGCTCAGCAACTTCATGATTTGGCAATCTGCCTATTCAGAGCTCTATTTTGCAGGAGAGGGGCTAAACGAGACCGGTTTTCTTCGTGCCATCCGGGACTTTCAGCGAAGAGATCGCAGGTTTGGAAGATAGAGTCGTCACGGATGAATTCTTGAAAACACTATTCTGGCGAGAACCAATTAGCCTCACCTAGTTGGTTCTCGACCATAGGTTGTTGGGATGGCGATCCCAAGATGTGCAACTTGGCAATATTGACGCGATAGGATGTTCTTTTCGAGAGGCAGTCGTCAGTCGTCAGCATCCTGATCCAAAGATGGACGAATCGACTCTGCGGAGACCGATCTTAGGTACTGGGGGGGTACGTTTTCTGAGATCACGATGTCTTCGCTTACGATCATCATATTGACACCATCCGCTTGGGCGTTCTGGGCGTCGATTTCGATCACACGGGGGTTATTGGTCCTGAAGGTGGCAACGTACCAGGCTTTTTTGGGAGTGATGCTCAGGTGGACGTAACGTTGGGATGCGGATTTGAGCCCTACTTCTAATATCCTGTCCGCTTCTTCTTCATTTGCACCGTAGTAAAGACAGGTTTTTTTGTTTGGTGGATAGTCCAGATCCACTTTTACAGAATGGCCGTATCTCGCCCTTACCTTTCCATCCCATGTCTCGTATCTTCCTTTGGGATCAGACTCGACTAGAGCTGTAATGAGTTCCTGGTTGGCCCAGCGATATCTCGTCTTTATAACTTCGGACAGCTGGTCAGAGTCAACCCAACCCTTTGAATCCATTTTCAAGCCCAAGTCGTCCGGAAAATGTCTCAAGGCACCTGCCACCAACCGGCCCAGCTTTTCGGTCATGTCTTCCTCGAGCACCAACTCACCGGGCCTGCCGCATTCACAAAAATCCCCTCGGAAAAAACCGTGTCGAGGACATTTCTTGATCACTATCACTCGCCTCCACGGGATTGACGACCCTATAGATAAATATAGCTGCCCCCAACGAGGGGGCAAAGCCTAAAATAGGTTTTAGACCGTCACAAAAGAGCATGCTGGATTTGGACGGGATCGAAGGGTTGCTAAAAGACGGAGCGATTCTCGATCTGGACGATGATCAGCTCCGTGCTCGGCTCGATGAACTCTTCAGCACTCTTGAAGAGAACGATCGACAGAGATCCGAGACCTTGGACGAGATGCTGGCTCAGGTAGACGAGCTAATCCTTATTGCAGACGAGTTGGACGACGAGGACAATTTTTGTAGGTGAGACCTTTTGGATACCCTTCCAGACGTTCAGGCTTGTTACCCTGAATATCCGATAAACCTGACCCGAGTTGGTTTGACTGGAATCAAGAAGATGGTGAAGGTTCTTCGTCGAGACGAAGATCGGCCTATCGTTCTCATATCTCGCTTCGAGGTTTTCGTAGATCTACCTTCGGACCGGAAAGGGGCGAACCTTTCCAGGAACTTCGAGGTCATCGATGAGGTCTTGGAGGACGCGATCAACGAGCCAGTCTACGTGATAGAAGAGCTCTGTGGCGAGATTGCCCGCCGGGTTCTTTCAAAGCACGAGTACGCCACCAGGGCCGAGGTCAAGATGAAGAGCGAGTATGTGGTAAATAGGCAGTCTCCAGCCACCAAGACGGACTGCCAAGAGCTGGTGGACATATTCGCCGAAGCCGTGGCAAAAAGCGGTCACTTAAGGAAGCTGGTTGGGACAGAGGTTGTTGGAATGACGGCTTGTCCTTGTGCTCAAGAGATCATGAGAGATAAGGCGAGACGAGAGCTTTCAACGCTGGGTTTGAGTCCAAAGGAGGCTTACGAGTTTGCAGCTCGGCTTCCAATCGCAACCCACAATCAGAGGGGCAGGGGCATGATATCGGTTGAGGTATGCGATCGGCGCTGTGTCTCTCTTGACAAGATCATCAGGATCATCGAAGGGTCGATGAGCTCGAGGGTATTTGGATTGTTGAAACGGCCCGACGAGGCTTTGGTCGTTGAGAGGGCTCATAACAACCCCAAGTTCGTAGAAGATTGTGTCAGGACGATGGCCCAAAAGATGGTGGAATCGTTCCCAGATCTACCTGATGATGCGATAATAACCTTGAAGCAGACGAACGAAGAGAGCATTCATCAGCACAACGCTTTTGCCGAAAGGACTGCAATCATGGGCGAGCTCAGAGCCGAACTGATGCAGAATTCCAACAAGAATCCCAACAAACGCTAATGTCAGGAGAACGATACTTTGAGTGCGAGCTTGAACGGAAAAATTGGAGCTATAGGGTCTTGTCTTGGCGACATCCTCACACAAAAGGAGATCATATCCAGATACGAGCTATTGCAGCGGATTTACCAGTGCGTCCGCGAGGCCGACTTAAGCTCTGAAGAACGATCTGAGCTAGAGAAGATGGTAGGCGAAAAGAACGCTGCTGCGGGGATATTCCATAACATATTGGGAAAAGAACCGATATTCACTGACATCCCGAAGTTGGACAGCGCAATGCAGGTTAACGACGTGATGTTCCATTTCGTCCACACCGGAAATTATGGCGACCCCGAATTTGCCAAGGCTTTTAGCAAGTATCAGAAGGCAGAAGAGGAGCTAAAGGTGCTATCAAGGCTCAACCTGAAAGATCTACTTGTCGAGTTCATGGACGGGGCAGGTTATGTCCTGAAAGAGGATAATTCAGGGAAGCTGACCTTTGCAAATTCCAACGACGGGAGGTTAGACTTTCGGATTTTTGCGTCCATTCAAGAAATCGAGATCGTGGATGGGATGAATGGATCAGTCGTGATCGCGCCTCATGGCGAAAGCCCCGGCCCTTTCATCGATTTCTTCCACGAAAAGGGGGTCGAGGCCGAAAAGTCAGAGGTCAAGGTCTGGGTCGCCAACATGGAAGCTGGGACGATCGATCCCTTTATCGGTTATCCCAAAGACATGGAGATATACAAGCAGTTCAGCAACCCCCGTCTCGCCTTGATGGTGAAGGATCACTGGGGCCGACGGATGGAGTGAGGGAAAAAGCCGAGGGTTAAAGCGAAAAGTCCTATTTTTTGGCCCTCATCATTCGTTCTGTTTTTCAAAGCCGAGGCGCCAAAAGCCCGCGAAGACAAAGCGCCCCGGCTGCCATCACGACCTTGGAAGATAAGCGCCGAAAGGAAAAGACGCGCGAAAGTCAGAAAGGGCCCCGGCGCCGATCGTCGCCCAGGTGGCGCAACAATTCATCGGCAAGCTTGCGAGCGGAGGGGGCCGAAGTGATGGTGCTAGACGAAAAGGGGGGCGGAAGATGGTGGTGGGCATGGAGTGGCCAGTTGCGATTATATTATATAATGTTTAGTATCCTTAATCAAATATTTCTCAAAATTAGTTAATGGTAAATCGTCTATATTAATTTCGCCCAATCTTTGTAAAACATCGTCTAAGTTCCCGTCAGGTTTAAGCCAATAAAGTATCTTTTTTGATACTTGAATCGGTATGCCATATTCGTCCAAAGCTATCAGCGTAGGATCAAGAAAAAGATTCTCAATTTGTGATGCGAACGTAGTATAATCACCGGGTTCAACCTTATTTTTCACAAACACATCCTTTTGTATAGCATCTAACACCAAAAGTAATTTTGGAAATTTGTACATGGCCCACGTCCTTATAAAATCCAACACACCCTCTATGTTTTTATTTATTTCAGCCATATCTATTTGATCTTCTGTTTCTTCATTTATCAACTCTTTTACGTCCTTAATATTCATTAATTTGTCTATTTTATATGCAAGTTGTGATCCTGAATTTATTCCTGCTTGAGTTCGCTTAGGTTTAACTAAATGTGTCCAGATTAACTCACAAACAGTTTTTAGTTGTTCATAATTTGGAGTATCGGTCCAACAAAGATAGGAATGATAATGAGATAAATTTGATAATATTTCTTTTGCTAATTCAATTTGGTCATTAGGCTCAGCGGTTGAGTTAGACTTCAATGTTTCAACGCTCAATGTATGTTGCATTTTATATTTTTTTATCTTATCTCTTGAGATTTCGTTTAGATCTTGATCATCCATTTGTATTAACAGCCTTTCGGAAGTATCTTCTTCCTGTGAAAAAAGAGGAAAATCGACAGTAGGTAGGTTTGATTCAGGAGGACTATGAAACAGGTATACATTTCCAATGAAATGCTTGAACATTCTCCCGGACCTACCTGCTATATTATTAAATGTAAAATAATCAATTTGCTTTAAAGCTACTTGATTATCAAAAATTATAACATTTTTTGCACTTGTGTTTACGCCTTCTATAATTGTTGACGTACAAATAAGATATTGTATACGTCCATCATTAAAAGCTCTTATACAGAATTGTGAGATGGCCCGAGGTATTTTTCCGTGATGAATTCCAATTCCTTTTTCTAAAGTTTTTGCTAATAGCCAATAATTATGGTAATTATCTTTCATCCATTGAGTGGCTTCATTTAAATAGTCTATATTGCAAAACTTACCGCTCTTTATCATAGCAGTTGCAACAAGATTAGCACTGTTTGGAGATCTACAATAAATTAAAGTTGGTTCAGTTAAGCTTTCAGCTAAATCGACCAGAGTCTGTAGTTTAGAACTACCTGCATCAATCCTATGATATTCTGTAACTACGGTCTTATAATCTGTCTTTATAAATTTAAAATTTATATTTTTTGGAGTTAGTCCTTTGATTTGTTCTATATTCGGCCCGAGTAGATAAAATTGTGCATGTGATTTTAATAACTTATAAAATGCTTGATTCAAAACTATACATCTGTCATCATATTCATTGGCAGGTTGTATTTTATAAAATTCATCTACAATGATGAAATCTATATCTATGTTCTCTACCACCTCCATAACCCTTTCCTGAGTTAATATAAAAATATTTTTATCCTTAATTTTTTGGGTTTGATGTGTGATTATTTTATAATATTGATTATACTTAGATAACCGTCTCCGGGTCTCATCGATAAGGGCGATGGTCGGAACCAGTATTACTATATTATTATACTTTTCAGTCACTATGATTGCGTCGATGATGATGCTCTTACCGAAACTGGTTGGAGCGCTCAAGATTATATTCTCTCCCGAAAGTAATTCTTGATATATTTCCGCTTGAACTCTGTGAAAGACTATATTTTCTAAGCCACTAGGTCGATGGTATTCATATGCAATAAGATCAGAAAGACCTAAATTATTTTCATTCACGTACGGAAATAAACCAACCTGCCTAACCAACGCGTCTAATAATTCTTCATATATAAACAATTCATTCCTTTTATCTAATAATCGCAATACCAATTCTTGAATTTCGCCCTGCCTATTATCATACTCGGGGTTATTAACCATAATCGCTAAAAATTTTATTATATTAAATACATCTGAATATCCAATAGCATCTTCTTTAAGCAATTTTCTAATATTATTAATATTTATATGTCCTGCCATGCTTCGAGCCCCTTTTGTAATGTATCCAATAACTCAGTTTTACTTTTCAGGGGTAATAAAAATAAATGAATTTTCAAGTCACTTGGTAGGTCGGATTTTAAAAATTTCCGATAATATTTACATATTTCTTCTCGAATTTTATGCACATATTGACATTTTAACTTGTCATAATCCTTAATAATATCTGAATCGTATGTGAGTAGTACAGGGATACATGTCTTGTCAAAAACATCATCTAACGAAGTATTAGGGTCAAGTAATTTTTGTAATTGTTCTGCGTGTTCCCATGAGTCATCGATCTTATTAGAGATTAGTGTAAATTCATTTCTTAAATAATCTGTTTTTGAATGACTTTTCAGTTCCTTAACAATATCATATATCGCACTATTTATGTCCGTATAAAACGTAACTACTCAGCTATAGGACTCTTTGACAGGGCAGACCGCGGGTATGAATGGG
>CAYWZG010000068.1:0-12635 GCA_964462795.1 uncultured Methanotrichaceae archaeon | reverse complement strand
GCCAGCTTCAGCTTGAATGTTACCGTCCTAAGCACATTCATATAGTGGATGGTTAAATGGCATATACTTAACGATGGTGTAGGCACGCGCTCCTCCCCGACCTAAAGACTGGGGTCTTTCGCGCGGCTACGAAGATGAAATGGGTCTGATATGGACGGGGTTGGACAGGGCTGGTGAGAAATAGCAGTTCGGGTGCGTCTTCGCTAAGCCTTTTTGTTCTCTTCCAAAGCATTTTCAGCAAGGTCGATCACTTTGCTCTTGATTTCTGAAAGAAAGCGTTCCTCATCACTATAATGGTAAATATCAAGGACAGAAAGGAGACCGTCAATCCCAATAGGGCCTTCATCGAACGAATTGAATGACAGAGGAAGTATCGGAACGGAGGGCGAACTTTCGAATATCAGAGCGATCTCTGCACGCAAGTCGCAAGAGCCATCAACTTCTGCTATGATGAATCTGGAAATGCGGGATAAAGATGTGGCCACATCTGCAATACCTCAGCCACCCGATCTCTTGATATCAAATATTATTTTGAAATGAATACCCCACAGCTTGCTGCGGTTGGGATGGTCACCAAACCAACTTAACAGTTTGAATCGGTCCACGGATAACCTGAATGTTGTGGATCGGGGTGACATATGACTGGCTTAAGAGTGAATCCATTTGCGGTCTATCGGTTTAACTGGGCGGCGGCGCGAATCATGCCCCGCTGCTTGCAGCGGGGTGCGTCGCCGCCAGTTTGACTTTGTCGATTTGAAAGCTTGCTTGCGGCCGGTGTGGTCAAATTCTACACGCGGTGCGTTAGGTGGTTTGACGAAAGGTAGGTAGGCAGCATCTGGGTGAGACCATGATGGTCCCGGAGGGACGCGCCAGATGGTCCCATGAAAATAGTATTACCGGACTCTTATCACGATGCCTCTCATCAAACGGCCCAGGATGTCTGACCCGGTTATTATTCGCTTCTCTTCACCCCAGTAGAGAATTAGGTCTTGGTCTATTACGTCATCTTCCGCATCTTGTGGGTATACCCTAAGCTGGCGGATCGCCTTGTCCATCTTGGTTTCAGGAGACGTTATCACGATCGGACGGTGACAGTACCGATATGGAACAAAAGCTCCCTTGCCGTAGACTGCATCTCTCAAAAAACCATCTGAATCGAGCACCATTATCGGCCTGTTTGAAGTGTCGGTGATGATCGTCCATTTCTTGCCCGAAGCCTGGACTGTTTGCAAAAATGGATCTGAGGGGTCTCTTTCGATCTCGGGGAATATGGGATGATCGTTCTCGGTGGCAAGCGGGATGATGCTCTTTGAATCAATGAGCGATCCCTCTTCGGTAATGCCGATGTCATCTATAGCCAGGAAATTTAGGGCACCTGTGCCTTCCAGCCTGTCTATATCGGATTTTGAGGATCTTATGTGCTTTTCCAGCATGATCCTCATCGATTCTTCCCTGAAGAATTCGACCCCTTCTCTGCCAAGCCACCGGTCCAAGACCGCAGCAGATGGCTTCGCCACGGGGTAAATGACGATCTTGTATACCTTGACGAGCGGCGCCAAACGGGCCCCTAACCTCAAAGCATTCCTCGAGAAATAGGCCTGAGGCGCGATCTCTCCAAAGCAAGTAATTCCAACTGTGGAAAATGCGAATGCTGCAGTCCCGGTCATAACCGAATCCGTGAGCAACGTCAAAAGTACGTTTACACCCACGTTTCCCCAAAGCAAGGTCGCAAGGAGCAAATTGGAATCTGCCCTCAGCCTCAAGACCTTCATGGCACTTTTGTTCCCTGCTTCGGCTTCTATCTCGAGTTTCAGACGGCTAAGTCCAAAAAGTCCCAGCGTAAGGCCCGAGAAGATGCCCGATTGCAGCAAGCACAAGGCGATGAGCATCCAGGTTAACATCTCCATTTCGCGTTTGTCATCTCCAAAAGTTGCCTTCACGAGATCCGTTGAAACAATATCCTATGTCAACTACCACTCCCTGAAGGGGGTGGCTTGTAACTGGCTTTAAGCCGCTACAATTGGCTGATTGACCGACAGCCTACCCAAGCAAGATATACCCGCCTGAGGGCACAATCGAATTTTCCAGTGATAAAGTTAGAGGCAGGATACATCCTCCCAAAAGTTTTTTAATCTTTGAGAGGAAGTACCCTCTTATGACCCAAATACACCTTAACCTAATAAATTTTCCGCATTGTGAACCGCTTTTGAGAATCTTTGGTGGTTATCCTGATGACTTCGAGTTTACCGCATGGGGAGTTTTTCGCAAAATTTTACCACCATTGTGTCCTGTCAACGCCGATCTCGAGCACAGGAAAACGGGCGTACGAGTAGGTGTGATTTGGAGTAAAAGAATTGTAGAGAATTAACTTAAGACCGCGGATAGATTCTGCATCAAGCTGTTAAACTTCATTTGGCATGTATATTAACCTCATGAGAATTAGAAAATGAACTGCAGTCAATCTCACTATGACCATATTTTCCTGACATATCCTCAACCAAAAAGCGCATCCTGCTGTTCGCAGCAGGGCAGTTAATTTAAAATAATCCTGGATGTTGGGCGCACGTCCTAGAATGACGCTGATGGGCATTGGCGTTATCATCGTCGCACATTCTGTGGGATAATGCCCTGTAAAAAAAGAGCCATCTGGGCGGAAAGAGCTGCGGTGGGGTCGAAAAGTATATCTAATAAAAGAGTAACTACTCAGGTACCATGATCAGCACCAATAGCCGCAATTTACAAGATGCTTGTTCGGCCGCCAACTAAACTGATTTTTTTAATTCGTGGTCATTTGATATCGTTTTTTGTTCTGATACGAGTCTGTGGCCAGATTACCCTGAACATCTAAAACCAATATCATCCGACCGATTTTGGGTACCTGAGTAGTTACATAAAAGAATTATAAATTCACCACATCCATACGGATAAATCGTCTAAAATAAGTTAAAAGGATGTGAATAAGATGTATGCTGCATATAACAAAGTGAAGATCCTCGAAACCGGAGATACTTTCGGAACAGGTTGGTTGCCACCATTACCAGATATGCGTGACTATACTGAGGAACTCTCCGATATTCCTCAAATGGCAAAAAAGTTGGGCATTTCTCTGGCCAAAGGCGCAAACCCCTCATTAAATTCCAAAGTTGACTTGAGGGAATGGTGTTCAGAGGTTGAAGATCAAGGCAATTTGGGCTCGTGTACTGCAAATGCTCGCTGCTGGAATGGTCGAGTACTTCGAGCGCCGTGCCTTTGGCAAACACATCAACCATTCTCGGCTCTTCATCTATAAGACGACCCGCAACTTGATGGGTGTTGTTGGAGACACCGGCTCTTGGCTCAAGAACACCATGGGCTCTCTGGCACTCTGCGGAGCACCGCCGGAGAAGTACTGGCCCTATGACACCAACAAATTTGATGATGAGCCGTCATCTTTCGTCTATTCAGTGGCCGATAATTACGAGGCACTCAGGTATTTCTGCCATGATCCTCTCGGCAAGAACATTCCTCCTGCTAAGGTACTTGCCAACGTAAAAAGGTACATTGCTGCGGGAGTCCCCGTAATGTTCGGGTTTTATGGATTCCCCTCGTTCTCCTATTCAAATGTCAAAGGGGGCATCCCACTCCCATGTCCTGGTGAGCAAGCCGAGTGGGGACATGCCATCGTCGCAGTGGGCTATGACGATGGCATGAAGATCAAGAACACTATGTGCAATAAGATGACCACCGGTGCCCTCCTGATCCGCAACTCGTGGGGAACTGGCTGGGGTGATGAGGGATATGGATGGTTGCCATACGACTACGTCATTAACGGTTTGGCTCTGGATTTTTGGTCCCTCCTCAGAATGGAGTGGGTGGACACAGGTAAGTTTGGTCTGAAGTAGCCAAAGAATCTCTAAACAGAGTGGCAGCACAAAAAGGGGTTTGTCGACTTTGCAGCGTTCGGCAAAACCCAATAATTCAGAATTCAGGTCGTGTATCCTACATTCGGCAGATCGAGTTTTGATTTTGGATATTTTTCTTGATAGCGTTTTCTCAAAATATCTAAAATTCTATTTTTAGGATTGGCCATTCCAAATGTGTTCGAAACGAGGTCGTTTTTGCGTAAAATTGGGAATTCATCCACATTTTGATAATATGCTATTTAAATGCATATACCAAAAAAAAGTCTAAATTGCAGAATTAAACCTGCTGAATATGGGGTGTATGCCAATCATGCAAATCAAGAGAATCTGGGCAACGAAGACTCGAAGATTTCTGAAATCCGGGAAACCGGGCGTGCGGCCCCGAAGCATACCCCATGGGGTGGGTCGCACGCAATTTGATTGTGGTGGCAGCCTTGCGCCAATGGTGGTTCGACAAAAGGACTGTCGACATCGAGCGCGCAAAGGAAGCCGACGAATATGGAATGGCTTGCTCCTGGCAGCTCACCCTTTTGCTATTGTTCGTCCTTTACTGGGCAGATCTCTTGGGCTATCTGGATCTTCTCATAAAATACCTCATATTGGGCGTTGTAATAGTCACACCGCCTCATATTCGAGTAGCCCCTGGTAACTCTTCTCGCGAGCGAACTTGGCAAAAACCTGAACTTTGCCTTTCTTTAAAGTCACATCTCCCCGAAAGATCCCCTCTTCTTTGGCAAGATGCGTCCAATCTTTCCCATTGACCACGACCACGTCCTCTGCCTCAGGAACCGCAAGCCGAAAAGTCACAGGCTCGCCTGTCTCAAGCTCTCCTTCCATCGGCTCAAAGAGCCTAACACCCGCTTTCTGGAAATGGCTATAGGTGCTGGCATAGGTCATCGGTTAAGGATTTTGAGCTACATAATCAATCAGTTATTCACACGATTTATGCACTACATAAATGGGGTTGGATTCGGAAACGGATCCCCTGTACCTTTTTTAATCCAGTCGATTTCATCGTATTTGCTACCGAGATCATTGCCACATTGCGATTTTTGTCTTAACCGATGACCAATGTAGGTGCTGGGGAAAATCTTGCCTACAGCGCCAGATACGACGTTGGAAGTGACGTTGATCGCATAGAAGAGCGAGCCTTCATAGGTCCCAGGATCGTCGGCCAGCTTCGAATAGATCCGAAGGATGTAATCCCCAGGCTCTGGTGGGCGCGCCCTTGCCCTGTAGACCTCTTCTTCCTTCTGGACAAAGGCTGCGCGGTCCAGCTTTCGGCCATCCTTCTCAAGAGAGACGCTCGCCACGACGTCATCGGGCGCAGAAAACGAAACGATGACCTCGACTGGCCCCTCAGCCTCTGCCTTTGCCTTTATTACGCCTTCATTTTGGCTCACTATCTCAAGCCCGTTCCTGAAGAAAGATGACTTGGTTTGGGGAAGCCGTTCAAACTCTTCTTTGGATAGTGGTGTATCAAGAAGCTGCCATTTGGGGTCGGTTGGGAGATGGTCCAAGACGAAATCCGCAGGAGGCGCAAAGAAATAGTGATCCTCAAACCTCTGAACAAACTTCAGGTCCTCATCTACGTAACCTGTGCCCCAAATAGTGTCGACCAGCCGCCACTTGTCATCAATCTTCACAGCATTCCAGGCGTGGTTTTGATCCAAGATGGGCGCGCCAACCTTGTAAGAGTAACCCTTCCCATAGCCCGAGATCACGACACACTCAAGCCCTGCAGCCCCGCACAATGCCTGAAAAAGCGAGCTGTAGTCACTACACACCCCTATCCTCTCCTGAAGGACATCTTCTGGACTTTCCCTGAGCGCGCCTGAAACCGTCACAGGTCTTGAATAGATCCCGACATCATAATCTATATTCTCTGCAATCCAACGATAGATGGCTCGGGCCTTCTCTTCATCGCTCTTTGCAGGCACGGTCAAGTAAGCTGCAAGTGTCTCGACCGAGTACTCAAACTTCTCTGGAGTGGCGAGGGCGTGTTCATCGATTATTTCGTAAGGATCTGGATCAGCCCTTTCTGACGGCGACCCTGTGTGAGATAAAAGCGCCAGCAGGACCACCATTAAAAAGAGAAGACGTTTGGTCATCGTCTCATCCCGACGTCTCTTGTTCGATTTCTGGCCTAAGTTCGATTTCAGTCGCAGCCAGAGTCACAACTTCGAGTTCTGTTTTGATCCCAATCTCGATCTCATTATCAGTTTCAATCGCGGGTTTGGCGCTTTCGATCCAGACAACCTGAAGGGTATCAAGGAGACGCTGCGTTTCAGCCCACTTGTAGTCTGAATTGATTTTACAGACCGTCATACCAAAAGTTTCACCGTTCTGCTGACTTTGATCTGGCCAGTAGGTGGCCTTGTAGATCACCCTTTCCGGCTTTTCGCCAGTTACTAGGACTGCGGGAATGCCATTGATCTTCTGGTCCGTGACCCGAACGCTTGAAAAGCCTTCAGCCTTAAGGCCACTTTCGATTATGAGCTTTTCGCCTTCAATGTTCACCTGCTTTGGACTTTCGTAGCCAATGATCTCGATCGATGCGGCCTTGCTGTTGCTTTTTAGGGTAACCTTGTATGTTTCGTATCCCTCGCTCCCAACACGTTTAGGAGTCGTTCCAACTATCGGACCCTCAACTGCGACCGAGTAGTCGATTTCGCCAAGGTCAAAAGAGACCTGGTAAGATCCTGCATTCACAGTCTCGCCTGAAGATTCAAGCGAAGGCTGCCCAACGTGGAATGTCTCGAAAAGCACCCTTGTCTTGCTCCAGGGGAGGTTCGATGCCACCTTGCAGGATACCTTGGCCCATGTACTCTCCAGAGAGAACGTACCTATCCGGCCAGTAAACGACCTGATAGACATCGTTTCCAGTGACCGGAACAAACGTCGTGAAAAATCCTGAATGTCGATCTATCAGTTGCTCTCGCGTTTCGATGCTGATAGAGCCAATTCCTGGAGGAGACTTTCTCGACATGCTCTTTGTCACTGCATCTTCAGCCTGGACCGGACTTTGGTATGCGATCGCGTTGATCTTTGCCCATCCCTCATCACAGCTCAATGCTATCGAGCGATCAACATAATTGATCCCAGCATAAGTCTTGCCGTAAATGGGCTCTGCAATCTCGATGGGGCAGTCCAAGTCGAGCTCAAAAGAGACCTGATAAGGTCCAAGGTCAATGCTTCCATACGCCGAAACCGCTGTTATGAACAGCGCCGATAAGGCCAAAGCCAAGATAATTTTCAGATCCATACAACAAACCTCCATTAACTTTTACTCTACTTTCCAAATTTTCCCTCAATCGTGCCCAGTCTATGCTTTATTATCTCATCTCGCATAATACAAAAACGATACGAGATTACCCTCACACGGGAAGGCGGCCTGAAGCTGGCGATCGCCTTTTTCCAGTCAGCACCACATGGTCTATGTCCAGACCAGGCTCATTCAGAACGAAGCACTCAACCAATGATAAATCTCAGCTCACTCTGGAACCTTGATGCAGTCAATTATTCCGCACAGTTTTTATGTGATTGTGAGAAAATATAAGTTCATGAATTCGAAGCTTATAGCCATTTTGTTCGTGGTTGCGGCGGCTTTTTTCGCAGGATGTGCAGACCAGTCTGGAGAGGGACCTTCCGAAGGGGGGGTTGCCCCGGTTGTAACTGCAGAGTGGACCCCCGATGGCGAGGTCTCAGAAGGCGAGTACGCCCTGAAATACGAGGCGCCAAGAGATGAGTTTTCGGTCAGCTGGAAGAACGATGCCGAGTACTTCTACATGGCTATCGAAGGCAAGACCGAAGGCTGGGTTGCCATAGGTTTTGATCCTGCTGAGTGGATGAAAGATGCAGACATGGTGATCGGAGGCGTGGATGGCGGAGATGCTTATGTGCGAGATGCATACTCCGTGGAGCGTTACGGTCCACATCCACTAGATCCAGACTTGGGCGGCGCTGACGATGTGACGGAGTTTGGAGGCTCTGAAAAAGATGGACGTACCGTGATCGAGTTCAAGAGAAAGATGGCGACCGGTGACGTGTGGGACAAGGCCTTCGCCCCGGGTCAGACCGTGAAGATGATCTGGGCCACTTCTGAATCGGACGATTCTGAAATGCGGCACATCATAGATGGAAAGAGCACGCTCACGTTCCAATGAGGGGCAGAATGACCCACCTAATTTTTTTGTAGATTATCGAGAAGAACGACGGTTGATATTGGTCCAGGTTCGAAACAATACCTTTCAGTTGGGCGATGAGTACATGGATCGTATCGGATCTAAAGTCGCTGTAGCAATCGAGTTTCGTGTTCAAATAAGTCATGGTACGTCTTTGTCCTCGCAACCAATATTATCTTATAGTGGTATTGGCAGAATGGTATCCGAAATACACAAAAGTGTCGTGGATCAGGATTTATGGCTGGTAATACGATGATGCGATCCAGGTTTCAATATGTAATACTGCTGGTCACGCTTTCCTTGGCTTTCACACCAACCGCTGATTGCAGCGAGGAGAACGAGCTCTGGTTGATTCTATCCAGCTATGAAGACATTGGAATTACCGTGCAGGATCTGGCATTCTTCCTTGCAACACACGGCTTTGATGCAACGCCGGAGACGTCCTATGTGACAGTAACGTTTTCCAGTGGTGGTGAAGCTTACCTGGTTCCGAACGGTGCCGCTCCCAGATTAGCAGAATTATGGGCTCTGCCACCGGACGCGCCTTCAGGACCTGTCAAGATAATTCAGCCGGATGCCATAAAAAAGGATATCATATACAGCAAAACAGACGACAGTGTGTTCCTCAAAGAGGTGCGCCGATGCGTCATGTTCCCGGTAACTCCCCTTGGAATGTGTTATGACGGGTCACAGAAGCTGGCCGACACTTACGGAAGCTTCGGCTACAATACAACTTACATGTACGACCCTGCCCAGTGGGACTGGCAAGGACACTTGTGGATCGTGGTAGAAGATGACGGCACAGATCGTTGGGTTGCGGTCGACAGCTACTATGGGGTTGTACGGATAGATAACCTCTATTACACTGCACCCTACAGCTTTGAGGATTTCAAATATCTGGACTCGATAAATCCGAAGTGGAGAATCTGATGTGATCATACGAATCTAATCCAGTTGAAAGGGGGATGTAGATCGTGAAACTGATTAATTTTGTAGTGGGTGTTCTTCTCCTCTGTCTTGTGGGGGGTGCAGAAGACCTGCAAAATATGGAAGAAATCGCCGATAGAGTCAACCTCGTCGATGCCGATCTGTCTGGTAGAGATCTCAGAAACGCTCATCTGAACCAATCTGATCTCAGTGGTGCAAACCTGAGAGGCACAGATCTCACTTGGGCGTATATGATATCGTCCTGGATGAGAGGGGCAGATCTCACAGATGCCCAGTTGAGCGGGGCAGATCTGACCATGGCAGACCTTTCTGGGGCAGATCTCACTAGAGTAGATCTGACTGAAGCTGTGTTGTGGGGTGCGAAGTTATCTGGAGCAAATCTCGCAGAATCAGATCTTACCAAAGCCGATTTCACCATGGCAGATCTTTCTGACGTTGATCTCACCGAAGCTGAGATGACGAATGCCAGGCTCGTCAGAGCGGATCTTTCCGACGCCATAATGAGGGACATTTACCTGGTTGGTGGAAATTTCATGGGTGCCCACCTTAGTTGGGCAGATATGCAGAACGGTTACTTTTCAAGGAGCCAGTTCTCAAGAGCCGAATTTTATGGCACTGACCTTAAAGGTGCCGATCTTTCCCACGTGGATTTCTCCAGAGCTTATCTGATGAGGGCAAATCTCTCTGGATCAAATCTTAACTCGGCGCTTCTCGCATACGCAGACCTAACCGAAGCAGATCTGACCGAAGCGAGCTTGAGGGAAGCGAAACTTCCTTATGCCGACTTAACAGGCACAATTCTCGTCGGCGCGGATCTCACAGATTCTGATTTGACCGCCATCACGCTTAAAGGCGCGAACATGAGTCGTTGTAAGCTTGGACGGGTGGACCTGTACAGGATTGACCTTCGAAACTTGGACATGAGTGGAGCTTATCTCAAAGGTGCCAACTTGAGAGAGGTCTATATGACCAACACAAACCTTAGCAATGTCGATCTCAGGGATGCTAACTTCATATCGGTGGAGATGACTGGGGCGGATCTTTCTGGGGCCAACCTGGAACGAATAAGATATGACGAGTTCACGCTCAACTCGCTCAGAAACGCGAAGTACGATAGTGCAACGATGTGTGACTCTCTAAAAAAAGAGCTAGACACCCTCTCCTGAACGGGCCCGTTAATCCCCCTTTTTGTTTTTATAGTGCTATAACGATATATTTCAGCCAAATCTCAAATACGTAATAGTTTGACCGACGTTCGGCAGGGCGAGCGCAGATCTGAAATAATTCTCTTGATAGCGGTTTAACGGCCCAACCAGTTATATACTTCAATTAATATTGAAGCGACACGTGCATAAGCAGTGATTGTGGAATTTAAATACTTGCGGGCAGGCCATACTGGTATAACTATCTGCCAAAGTCAGTCCATATTATGTAAATCAAAATGGTATGGAAAATTATTTGTGATGGAAATTCCCCTGCCGAATGTCAGGTTTGAGATTTGGCCTATTCATATCGTTAAGCACTATTCTGGCAAGAACCAATTCGTATTGGTTCTTGACTATGAAGCTATCTTTGGAACAGGATCTACCGTGAACGCGCTTCTTTTCCCGTTATATCACGTAGGGCTGGTCGCCAAAGCCGTCTAAGTTGAGATCTTCGCCACTATAATCGCCGTAAACGTTGTGGGTCCACCGGTTTTGCCCATAATCACGAGCGTTGAAGTTCTGGTTATCTATGAGATGACAATTGGTGACGAAGTTCATGTCGCCTTCGTAGATGTATACTCCGCCCAGTCCACAGCTTTCGACGACGTTATACATAATCATGTTTTGATTGCTGGCATCGATCAGATGAATCCCATAATCAGCACTATCTTTGATTTCGTTGTCTGTCAATATCTGACGTTCCGACTGGATGATATGGATCCCATCCCTCTCGTTATCTCGAATCTCGTTCTTGGAGACCTTGGTTCTGTCATAACGGATGATTTGAACCCCCTCGTATGTGTTGTTCTCGATCACATTTACGCCAATAAGCGTGTACTTGACGTCCTCTAAGATCACTCCAAAGCGGTTGTCATGCATGTGGTTTGATACTATGTTGTTATTGATGGAATGGTCCACGATAATTCCGTTTTGGTTTTCGCAGATCTCGTTTGCCAGGATGAAGTTGGAATCGCATTCGTGTATGTGGATTCCGTCTATTGAGTTTCCGCAGATCTTGTTGTCTGAGATCAGGTTATCATGGCTCTTTTCACGCAAAGATATGCCTGTTTCGTAGTTATCTAGAACCTGGTTCTTTATGATGGTATTGGCCTCACATTCGTATATTCCAACCTCACATATCCCGCTTTTTGATACGTTGTTCTGGACGATCACGACGTTATCTGAAGATTTCATCGTCAGTATCCCATACTCACCACAATCGCGGACCGTGTTCGTGGCTACGAAATTATTGCTGCTGAAGTTGTATAAGATTATCCCGTTGTGAAGACAATCATGGATCTTGTTTCCCGCCAGAGCATTGTTCGTGGCCCTGTCCCCGTAGATTCCATCTTCTTCGATGTTGTAGACCTCGTTCATAGTCAACGTGTTCTTGCTAGATTCGCAAAGGCCGATGCCGCCCCGGATGTTATCATGTACTCTGTTTCGCGTCAGCGAGTTCCACTTGGAATCTTCAATCGCTATTCCGAAGGTATTTTGGCTGAAGATCTCGTTTCCAACGATCGTGTTATATCCGGACCCAACTATCTTGATTCCTGCCTTTTTGCAACTATGCACGACGTTTCCAGAAATCAGATGGTTGTCGCCGCCGGAGAGGTGTATCCCGTGACCGTCGCAGTAAGAGACTGTGTTGTTCAAAAGTTTGCATCCATTAGAGGCTACCACAACTGCACCAAAATTGCAACTATCTTCAGTAGAGTTTGAGATTGAAAAACCCTCGATTGTGACGTTGTCGGCCGTTACCGTAATCAAAGGAACGCAAGGGAGTGACTCGTTTCCGACGCCCCCTCCTTCGAGAATGGGGTTATCCTCGCCCTTGAGATAAACAGATATTCCCACGATCAGGTTTTCTTGATACGTCCCGGGTTGAACGATTATCTCATCTCCGTTTTCGGATGCATTAATTGCATCCTGTATCTTCGTGAAATCTCCTTCCCCGCCTCCATCTACGACGAGAATACTGGAGGCCGCAGGTCCTGCCAAGATCATCACAGACAGGACCAAAATAGCAAATGTTCGCATCATCAGTACCAATCCCTCACCAATTATAGTTGAGAACTGATTAGATAAATCTAATCAGTTCTCGCCAGAATAGCGCTTTAACGATTGAGTAGCGATCAAATCTCAAACGCTTACGAGCTTGAAATTTGTCCTGAAGGTATCGTTAAACATTATACTTTTGAATTGAATATGTTACTTCCGTACTCGAAGGCAAAGACTATCGGACCATTTGATATAGGTGTCATATCTAATTTGACTTAAAAGTTTCGCATCACAAAAAAGGGGTATTTTTCTCGTGGGCGATGACGTGATGGGTATGCACAGGTCATCGGTTAAGGATTTTGAGCTACATAATCAATCAGTTATTCACACGATTT
>CAYWZG010000067.1:0-12881 GCA_964462795.1 uncultured Methanotrichaceae archaeon | reverse complement strand
AAAGACACAAAGATTTCTGAAATCCGGAAAACCGGGCGTGCGGCCCCGAAGCATATCCCACCCTTTAGGGTGGGGTGGGCCGCACGCAATTTGATTGAGTGGTAAATTCCATCAGTGATTATTCCAAGGATGGACCCGATCAAAAGAATAAACCCTGCGAAGGAAACGAGGCCGTTCAGATCCGAGATATCCAGAGACGTAAGGTCTAGAGGGCTCCAGTAGTCTATCAGCATGAAGGGAGTTATCGCAGAGAAAAAACCTGGGAACGTATGAGCGAGCAGATGCTCAAACTCAAATTTTGGTGGAATCTCAACGGACATATCTCACTACTCCTAAATCAGTAAGCGCGATCCAAAATTTACAAAATTATCTCCTTTCCTAAAGATCATCGAACCCGAAGGACTTGCGTTGGAGATATGACACACATATTATTATCCATTTCATAAGAACTTTTCCATAGTAATATACCGAGAATAGTATATGTCAACTTAAGAATGATTGCTAATAAGTGTGCGCCGCCTGTGGGCTACAGGGAACGTTTTGCGCGGTGGCCCAGTCGAATGAAAGTCAAGCACTCATTCTAGTATCTCAGATGGCGCCTCGTGATCTGTTCGCATAATTCTAAGATTCAAGCCCCTTCAAATCAGAAAAAAGACGAAAAAGAGATCCCATCGACCGACCAACAAGTCCCCCCACCACCTTTCGGAGACGAAACAGATATCGGATCGAACCGCAATAGAGTCGTCCACGATGTCAGGAAACACTTTTGGCACCCTATTTCGGGTCACAACATGGGGAGAGAGCCACGGGCGAGGAGTTGGGGCGGTGGTGGACGGCTGCCCTGCGGGTCTACCCCTCGATGAAGACGCCGTCCAAAAGGAGCTGGACCGAAGGAAGCCCGGCCAAAGCGCAATCTCGACTCAGCGCCAGGAAGAAGATCGTGTCGAGATTCTGAGCGGCACCTTCGAGGGCACGACCACTGGAACGCCCATATCGATGATGATCAGAAACAAAGACGCAAAGTCCGGCGCCTACGATGATTTGAAGGATAAACCGCGGCCAGGTCACGCCGATTACACTTACCACGCACGTTATGGTATCAGAGATCACAGAGGCGGCGGCAGATCGTCGGGAAGAGAGACTGCAGGCAGAGTTGCGGCAGGTGCGATCGCAAAGAAGTTTCTTGCACAGAATGGGATCAACCTTGCAGGCTACGTGGTGGAGCTGGGCAGCGTAGTGGCCAAAGTTCCATCTGAAGACTTATCTTCCTCGTCTTCCCTATTCCGCCTCAAAGAGATGACAGAAGCAAATCCAGTCCGCTGCCCAGATCCTATTGCTGCCGAAAGAATGGTGGCATCTTTGGATCGAGCCCGAAAAGAAGGCGACAGCCTAGGCGGCGCCGCTGAGATCTTGGCTGTGGGCGTCCCGCCGGGCCTGGGGGAGCCGGTCTTCGACAAATTGGATGCAGACCTTGCCAAGGCCCTGATGAGCGTCGGTGCGGTCAAGGCTGTGGAGATTGGAGTTGGCACAAGGTGCGCCCGGATGCGAGGACGCGAGATGAATGACCCACTCCTTCCTGCACGCTGCGATCACATTTCATCCTCGTCTCATCCAGATCCCATACCGCCCGACTTTTCTGGCGCTCAACCCGGCGAGAAAGGCGTCCAGTTCGAGACAAACAACGCCGGCGGGATCTTGGGCGGAATCTCAACGGGCGCGCCCATACTTTGCAGGATTTCGGTAAAGCCCACGCCTTCAATATCCGCGCCCCAAAAGACGGTTGATCTATCCACTGGAGCTGAAACGACGATCGAGATCAAGGGTCGGCACGATCCCTCGATCCCCCCAAGGATTGTGCCGGTTGCAGAATCTATGGTGGCCTTGGTCCTGGCAGACCACCTTCTAAGGTTCAGAGCCGCCAGGGTCTGACTCGCTAAGGTTTGACCCACTTTGGCCGATAAAACTATATGCAATTAAAGATAGATATTTGGTCATGACAAACCATTTCGAAAAATCTCTGGTTGGCGAGGCCCTCGTAGGAGAGGGCCCAGAGGTCGCCCACATAGATCTGGTCATGGGCAAGAAAGGTAGCTACGTCGAAGAAGCTTTCATGAACGCTCTTGCCACCCCGCGAAAAGGACACACTCCGCTCCTTGTAGTGCTCGAGCCAAACCTTCAGCCCAAACCCAGCACCCTGATGGTAAAGCACCCATTCGCCTGATATTTATCCAAAAAGTATCGTTAAACACTATATTTTGCGGGACCACTTTTGTCCCGCTACCTTTTAAGCCATCTTTTCCTTTAGGATATGTATCATGCGAAAGGAATTCCGCAACCTTCTCCCCCTAGACGAGGCAAGATCCACCGTCCTGGATGAGCTTCCCCTGATCGAGCTGGAATCGGTTCCGCTGAATAGAGCCTTTGGCCGAACCCTGGGCGAGACGATCACTTCAACTGTAGAGGTTCCTGGATTTAACAGAGCTTCCATGGACGGTTATGCAGTTTTATCTGAAGACACCCTAAACGCCCGAGAAGATCTGCCAATCCCGCTTTATCTGGTCGGAACGGTCCCGATGGGCCAGGTCTCCGAACTGGAGGTTGGACCTGGGCAAGCTGCTGAAGTTTCCACTGGTTCCGTGATACCTCCAGGTGCAAACGCGGTGTTGATGGTGGAACATTCCAAGACCGATGACGATACCCTTTTTGTAAAACGTCCCGTTCATGTGGGCGAGAACGTTCACATGATGGGAGGAGATATCGCTTTCGGTGAGACTGTGCTCCATCCGGGCGTCAGGCTGACTGCAAGAGAAGTCGGGTTGCTGGCTGCCGTTGGAAATGCCGAAGTTCTTGCAAAAAAGCTAAGTGTCAGCGTGGCATCCACTGGCGACGAGATAGTATCTCCTGGATCTCAACTAAAGCCAGGCCAGATTTACGATATCAATTCCTACTCAATAGGAGCCGCAGTGGAAGAATGTGGCGCGTTTCCAGTCGTATATGGAATCTTGCCAGACGATCACGACCAGATGGCAGAAGGATTGATCAATATGGCGCGCAATTCCGCCCTCATAATTGTGAGCGGTAGCACTTCGGCAGGGCGAGGCGATATGGTTTACAAAGTGCTCGAAGAGTTGGGCGAGGTGACATTTCACGGGATGAACTTCAAGCCCGGAAAGCCAACCCTCTTTGGACACCTGTTAGGCAAACCATTCTTTGGACTTCCCGGATATCCGACGAGCGCCCTTACGGTCTTTGGCCAGATCGTGGCCCCCTTTATCAGGAAGGTTCTTGGAACTGAACAAAAATCGCCCGAGGTTCGCGGGAAATTGGCCCGACCGATCCGCTCAGAAGGGCGGCGTCAGATGTTTTCGGTGGGGATCGTTGGCGGGTGGGTATACCCTGTCGACAAGGGAAGCGGTTCCATAACGACTCTTGCTCAGGCTGATGGGGTCATAGACATACCTGCTGAGGTTGAGTATCTGGACAAGGACGAAGTCGTAAAAGTTCACCTTTTTGGCGATTATCCAGAGCCAGACCTTCTGATAATGGGCGAAGACTCGCCAGAACTTGAGGCACTCGTAAGAGATCTGCCTTTTCGGGCCAGGTTCGTAACGGTGGGAAGCAGGCGCGGCGTTCTTGCGGTCCAGGACGGAGTGGCTGATCTTGCCATCGTATCTTCATCGATTGGGGTTGCTCAGTCATGGCCTGAACCAGTGGTGAAACGCTTCAGAAGGGAACTGGTCTTTATGGCGCAGGACTCTGATTTTCTGGACCTTGAGAGGGTCGAAGATATGAAAGTGATAGGTTGGTCCAAACAATCTGAGATGAGCAAGATATTCCAGAAGGTGCTGGACGAAAAGGGCCTCATTCCGGTCAAGTTCGTTGGCCTTGCCAAGACTCATTCTGCAGTCGCAGCAGCAGTGAACGCTGGAAAAGCAGACCTTGGATTTGGAACGAGATCTGTTGCAGAGGATGCGGGCCTTTGTTTTGTCAAAGTGGCCGAAGACGAGATCGAATTATTGGCCAGTATTCAAAGACAGGGTCGAAAAGCACTCCAGGATTTCGTGGAACTGTTAAGTTAATCTCTCCAATCAAACTGGGGTCTAGCGCTCTCAATCAATTTTTTCATGCCCGCGATATCATGCCTGATGTGGCGCGAAGGCTGCTGAGACCTTCGCGGCGAGTTGGAGCGAAACCGGATTTAAGCGCTTTAAACGGAGCAAACATTGATAATACAGTTTTTCAAAAAGTATAAAACGATTAAATGAATTTGAATCACGAAAAAATCAACATTGAACGTTATGAACGGTTTCTGAACGGTTTCTGAACGGTTATCGTTCGGTCTGGTTCGGTCCTAATTTCTTGTATCGTTCAGGAAAAGGGATGATCCATGCGGATGGCGCATCCAGAACTTCAAGAAATGCCATCCGCGTTTTGGAGGTATAGAACGTGACAGGTAAGAAATTGTTGATAACATTGGCGATGGTCTGCCTCTTGGCAGTCCCCGCATATTCCATGCCCTGGGCTGATGGAATGGGTTTTGGAAAAGGACTTGGGATGGCCGACCTGACTGAAGAAGAGCTCGAGAGCATGACCCTTGCCGAGATCAAGGAACTCAAAGAGCAGAAAAGGGCCGAAATGGAGAACATGACTCTGGCCGAGATCAAAGAGATGAGAGAGGCGCAGAAGGAAGAGCGAGCCCAAGAGAGAGATAACATGACCCTCGCCGAGCTAAAAGAGCAAAGGCAGAATCAGAAGGGCGATGGTCAGATGGGCTGTGGCCAGATGAAACGCGGTGACATGGACGGCAACAAGATGCCTCGTGAGGACTTCGGTGGTGCATGTCTCCTCATGATGGACCTGACGAAAGAAGAGCTCGAGAGCATGACTCTTGCCGAGATCAAAGAGCTAAGAGAGCAGAAGATGGACGAGCTCAACAACATGACCGTAGCCGAGATCGACGAACTCAAAGAGCAGAAAAGGGCCGAAATGGAGAACATGACTCTGGCCGAGCTGAAAGATCAGTTTGGAATGTGTGGTATGGCCGGATTTGGCGGATATCACATGGATGGTCAGCGCGGTATGGCGGAAGATCACATGGAACCGGGTAGGGGAACAGATCAATTCGGCAAGAACGGACCCGTTCAGGGACCGATGGGGGCCTAGAGGTAACATATCTGGAATATTTAGTATATATTCCTTTCATCCCCGTTTTGTAAGAGTTGGGCGGTCATGGGTCGATCGTTCCCATGACTTGCACCTCTTAAGATCCACAAACTGAGGTGACACGAATATGATGATGAGAAATATGACACGTTCTGGATCCAAGACCGGAAGGGCATCTCCTGCGCCGATAAAATCAGTCTGCACGACAAGCGGCTTCGTCCTGGGCCCGGACGGGTCTCTTCTCAAGTCGGCTCGGCCAATCAGGATAGAGATCGAGCGGCTAAGACTAATCATCCCATCTCAGATCCGGGAACTCCTAGAAAAAGAGAAGAGCCTTGATGAGATCAGGGCATTTGTCGAGAAGGACTCTAACCCTTCTTTCATATACCGAGGAAAGATGTGGCTCGATGAGATTGTTCACTCTTTGGTGGGACTCGATCTCGCATACGAAGGCAACGAAACTATTCTCAAAGCTGATGTGGCAGAAATCCAAGAAGACATCTGGTTTCAAGGATCAAGCAACATCATTGGCCATATCAAAGCCAAAGAAGGCACCGAGGGTACCAAAGGCGAGCTTGTGATAGATGAAGGGTCCTTGAGCGGCAGTTACAAGTTATTCCTGAGTTCGACCCAAACGGTGGGGAGTCAATGACGATCGTGAAATCTTCGATAGTCTTTGCAATGATAATCACTTTTATGACGACGGTCCTCTCTGCCCCTTTTGAGACTCTGTCCGGTGAGAAATATCCTCCAATGCCCGAAGGTGTAGAAAGTCTCGGACCGATCCTGCCAGATCCGATTGGATTTGGACCACATGTTCCAGAAGACCCGATGAGAAGAGACGGGCCACCACCTCATGGCCCCTTCCGCGCAGAGGGTTTCGCTCAGAATTCAGGGGAGATCTACATCCTCAGGATAAGCGTGGTTGACACAAAGCAGATACATCCCAGTCTTGCCAGGAAGTTCCTCAAAGAGAACCGGAGCCTTGCTGAGATCAAAGAAGAGATCTCGAAAGAAGAAGGATCGACCGTCTCTTGGGGTGGCATGAGCTTGGGTGAAGTCCGATACATTTTCTCCAACATCAACTTGACAACAGGGGGTAATTGTACCGTCTTGGAGGCCGACTTGAAGCGATTTCAATTCGTTGAAGATGAAGAAGATGAAATCGTCGGTCACATCAAAATCGAAACTGTCGAACAGGACGGGGCCTTCATGGGAGAAGGATATCTAACCCTGTTTGAGGGAAAACAGAGTAAAAATTACATATTGGAGCTTTCACATTCTAATCCATCTAGCCCAAAAGCACCTGATGAGCTCGAACCGCCATGTCCAGGAAGTGTGCCATGTCCATCGTAGATATGGACAATATCACAAAAATTTATAGAATAGGCGAGAGCGAAGTTCCGGTACTCCGTGGAATAAACTTCAGCATGGAGGCTGGCGAATTCGTGGCGCTCATGGGACCTTCAGGATGCGGAAAAAGCACCTTGATGAACATCTTGGGCTGTCTCGATCGACCTACTGGTGGTAGAGTTTCTCTGAACGGTAAAGATCTCGGGACGCTCTCTGAATCAGAACTTGCCAGGATAAGGAGAGATGAAATTGGATTCATATTTCAAAACTTCAACCTGATCGGCCGGATGTCAAACCTGAAAAACGTCGAACTTCCCATGATCCTCCAGGAAACCGCACGGAATCTTAGGAAAGATAGAGCAAGAGAACTTCTGGAATCGGTGGGATTAGGGCACAGGCTAGATTACAGCCCGCTCAACTTGTCAGGAGGTGAACGGCAAAGGGTGGCCATCGCAAGAGCCCTGGCCAACGATCCTTCGATCATATTGGCCGACGAGCCCACCGGCAACCTCGATCAGAATAGCACGGATGAAATTATGGATATTATGAAGACGTTGAACCAAGAAGGCCATACCGTGATAATGGTGACACACGATGTTGAGACGATAAAACATTGCAATCGTGTGATAAGGATGAGAGATGGCCAGATACTGGAGAAAACTTCATGAAAACCAGATCGGTATTGATGTTGGCCTCGATCTTGGCACTCGCCCTCGTTCTGCCATGTTTTGCTTATCCCTATAGCTATATGTACCGAAACCCAGTTCCGACCGTAACCGTCAGCTCTTCGATTTATCCAGAGGTTCTGATGCCCGGTGACTCTGGGGTGGTATCTATCGAGATCGAAAACTCTGCCGATGAATACGTGGTCTCTTACCAGCGAGAGGATTTCTCCTTCACGGTACCTGTTTATTGGGCTGAGCTATCCGGGACCGAAAATCTGGAGGTTACCACTGATCCTTATGAGAACATAGGGTCGATCGGGCCCGATGACAAGATCATGGTCTACTACAATGTCAAAGCTGACGAGAACATAACAGATGGGACCTACTTTTTGGACGTTAAAATCGTCGGTGGATACGAAGAAGCTCCTGAAAAGATCAATCGCAAGATTCAGGTGAAGGTGGACTCGTCCGACGTGATGTTGATACAAGCAGAGGTTCCTACATCGTCCAGCGTGAGTTTGGACGTTGCAAACCCAAGACAAAACACCCTGAACGCAGTAACTGTAATTCCCAAGGCGAAAGGAATTGAGTTTTCGCCTGAGGAGTACTATATCGGGACGATGGAGCCAGACGAGATATTCACCATCGATTTTGACCTTACGTCGCTTGTGCCGGTCGATGTTGCAGACCTCGACTTCAAATCCAGGTTCAAGAACGGCGATACCTGGCACGAGTCTGAAGTTTACACTATAACTTCCAGAGGGTCGATGGATATGGCAGGAAACGCGAAAGGGGCACCGGGGAATCGAAATTCTGGTGTCGAAACCACGACCGTTGCGGCTGCAATCCTCATTCTGGCGATGATCGGCGGCGCTTACTTCTGGCGCAGGAGGACGAAGAGACCTTGACGCCAAATTCCGAGCCGGATATCGATATCGAAACCTCGGAAGTGAAGTCGCTTTGAGACCTGATGACATACTCGAATACGTCCTCTTGAGCTTCAAAGCTGATCGGCGCAGAGCCTTCATGTCCAGCCTTGGGATCATCATCGGGGTGGTCTCGATAGTCGTCCTTCTCTCGGTGGGCCAGGGCCTTTACAGCGGGGTCAACGAAAGGTTTGGCGATCTCGATATGGACCTGATAAGCGTGAGACCCGGGTCTGGAATGGGGGGGCCAGGCGGCCCTGGCGAGCGGCCTTCGTCCACCCCAGAAGAGCCTGCCGAGTTTGACGATAGAGATGTCAAGATCATCGAAAACGTGGTCGGAGTCGAGGACGTGTACCCCTTGAAGATGTCAAATTCCCTTCTATCCTTCCGGGGTGATAACGCTTCGGTGAGCATAGTGGCAGTTTCGCCCGAAAATCACGATGATCTGACTGAAGTGATGGCACGTGGCCGGTTCTTGGCCGATTCTGATTACAAGTCTGCCGTGTTCAGTCATGAGATTGCTGAAAACTACTTCCGGATGGATATCGGGCCTGGAAACTGGATAAAGATCTACGAAAACGACAAAGACCGTTACATGGACTTCAAGGTAGTTGGAGTTTTAGAAGAGGATGAGGATCCTTCGTACGCGTCCGATACCTGCATTTACATCACCCACAAGGCGATGGAAGATTTTCTAGAGATCGAAGATTACCATTACTCCAGCATAATGGTGAGGGCAAAAGACTCGACCCAGGTCGATGCGATCGCTGAAGAGATCGAAGATGAGCTTGCCCGAATCCACAGGGATGAGGCTTATAACGTGGAGCCGATGACGACCAGGTTCGAGTCGGTCTTGGAGGTCTTGAACATGATCAAGTACGCTCTTGCCGGCATCGGTTCCATATCCTTGATCGTGGGTGCCATAGGCATTTCCAACGTCATGATGCTCACAGTGAAAGAAAGAACGCACGAGATCGGGGTGATGAAGGCGATAGGAGCTACGGCCTGGGATATCAGGGTTCTCTACTTACTGGACGCAGGGATGTTGGGGCTTGTAAGCAGTCTTGTGGGGATACTGCTGGGAGCTTTTGTTTCGAACTTCATTGGCACTGTTGCAAAGATTCCTCAGGAGATAACCATCCAATCGGTGATATTTGGCCTTATCTTTGGCGTTTTGATCACCACCGTTGCTGGAATCTATCCTGCAAACAATGCTGCCATGCTCGATCCGATCGAAGCGTTGCGAAAGGAGTGATATCAAGACGAAGACGCCGCTGATCGCTAATCGCTAATCGCTAATCTCTGATTGGCGCGTCTCTTGTCTTTTGTGATGGGATTTGTGGCTAAGTATATTCTGGATATTGGGGGGCGGATATCGAAATGAGAAATAAGCATATAGAATGGCATAAGGGCCGCCTTTATACTCATCACTTACACAATTTCTAAACCCACACTGGAAGCTCTCTGGTTTGTTTTCAGGATTAGGATTCTCTCCTCGCCTCAGTATCGCCAGAGAGCCAGGACCGCGGGCTTGGATTTGCCTGCTTGTGATTTTGGTGGTGTATAGGATAATGAGATTCAAATCATTGATAGCACCGGCGGTGGTCTGCCTTCTGGTAACCTTTGCCTCAACGTTAGGTAGGGGTAAATGGCGTCAACAGATGATGTCGTAGACCTGAGCACGCTCGGCGCAGTTGACGAAGAGTCGATAACAACTGAGAATGGCGTGATGAACTATTCGTCATCTTTGAACGCGACTTCTGAATCTGAAGTGGTTGAAGTAGCAGCGCTCAGCACGATAGCGGATGGGGCAACGGCGGCAAATAATGGCGGCATAACGGTAATAGGCTACACGCCCTCGAACATAATTTCTGGATCTGAAGTGATTGAAGTAGCGGAACTCATCACAATAGCGGGAGGGAAAACGGTGGTAAATAGTGGCAACATAATGGCGATAGGCTACACGCCCTCGAACACAATTTCTGGATCTGAAGTGACAGATGTAACGGCACTCAATGATATTCTGGGAACTGTATAACATAACCTTCCAACGAGCAATCGCTCCTGAGTGTGGGCCAAGGTGCAGGGGCAAATCCCCTGCTCCAAAACATACGAGATATTCTCGGCATGGTCGATGAAAAGGTATATCCATATTTTGTGTTTGATCTTGAGCTCAATAGGTGTGGATATGTTCTACAAGCATCAAAACGACGGATATAAACAAGCGTTAGAAGGGATACGTCAGAAGACATTGGTTCATGGTGAACGGACTTTGCTCACCGAGTTCCGATTGTCAAAAGGAAGCCCGCTTCCCAGACATGCACACCCTCATGAGCAGACCGGTTATCTAGTGTCTGGCAAAATGTTGCTTTCTATTGGAGAAGAAGAATTCCATGCGGAACCTGGTGATAGCTGGTGTATACCAAGCAATGTGGAACATGGCGCCCAGATTCTTGAAGATTCGGTGGTGGTTGAGATCTTTTCGCCAGTAAGAGAGGACTATCTTCCTGGCGTCGAATAGAAGCTATCTATAGTCAAGAACCGGTTAGATAACACTAATCGGTTCTCACCAGAATAGTGCTTAACGATACGAATAGGCCAAATCTCAAACTCTTGTGAGTTAGAGATTTGGCTCAAAGGTATCGTTAAGCACTATATTCGTCGATTCGAGATTCGGCCTTGATCCTGAGCGACGCCATCCAGAATAAAGGGCCTGCATCAAACGTAACATTCAACTCCGCCGTCGACGTCATTTCTCTTGATATCGATGCCGAACAAAAAGGTTTAATATCCATGTTTCGTTTTTCGCCTTGATGTTGAAGTCCAGTCTGGTCGATGGAAAGGTGGTCGACAGGAGGCTGGCCGTCTTCTCTAGGCTTGGCCTCAGTCCCAACGTCTTGAGCATGATGGCCTTGGGCCTAGCCGTTTGCGGATTTTTCGCATTGGGGACGCATCATCTCTTCGCAGGATTCCTTTTGTTCCTCCTTTCGGGTTTCATGGATATGGTGGACGGGGCGGTGGCAAGGGCCACCGGTAAGGTTTCCAGGGTGGGTGCGTTTCTCGATGGAGTTTTGGACCGGTATGTCGAGGGACTTCTTATTCTAGGGCTGATGTTCTATCTCGGCCCCGATGTCAGGTTTTTTGTGCCGATAGGTGTCTGGATCGTCCTTCTCGTCTTCGGGTCGTTGATGACGACTTTCGTGAGGGCTTATGCCGATCATCGCGGTCTTGTGAAAGATCAGGAGATTCTGGCAAAGAAGATCGGAGGGTTCTTCGAGAGGGCCGAGCGGCTGATGTTGATCTACGCAGGAATGATCGGCGCGCTTCTATTCGGCGATACCTGGCTTGTGGGCGCTATCGTCGTGACCGCAGTTCTGTCGAACCTGACGGCGGTGCAAAGGATAATGCTGGCTATAAGGTACGGCGAAAGGTCGTAGTAGGGCACCAGGCACGGAAAAAAGAACAGGGAAATAGACACCTAACGTTAGGCGTCGATTTCGTTCTGTTCTGTGTTGGGGCAGGTGAGATCGTCGGGCACCCATGCAAAACCTGGCGTGGTCGATATAGTCTTTTTGGTGGTCACTCCATCAACAACCGTTGTAGTTAGTGTATTATCGCGAGCTGATGTGTAGTCTTGAGTTACTACAGTCTGCTGATTCTCACCAGTATAGTCCACTGTGGTATATGACTGAGGTATCTCCTCACCCGACTCCGGATCCAAAACAAAAACCAAAACGCTCTCAGAGATGAGGGTGCGAGTTTCAGTGTTTTCTACCACTGTTAAAATCGTGTGGTTGCCTGACGCATCTATGCTATTATACACGATAGTTCTGCTACCATCTAAGCCAACCGTCGCAGTGTATGCTACTGTCCCATCAGGATTCATGTACTCAGTTGTCGTACTATCATCTGAATTGGTGGTCGGATCTGTCCCCACAACGAACTCGTTGGACATTTTATTCTCTAGCTCCAACTTCAGAGTATCGATCAGCGCTAGCCCCTCTTTCTGGGTTTGCGTGAGTATGCTGGCCCCAGTAGCAGCAGCCATCGTCGAGCAGACTAAAAGTAGCGCCAAGACCAGAAGTACTGATATCAACCCCGTCATGAAATTCATCTTAAAGGGGGACCAATAAATACGAGTGTTAGGTCTCATACACCCCCATTAAACTTCAATACATAAACAATTTGTCCATTGGCAAATCTTTCAAATATTTCTCACAGAAAATAGAAGTTATATTTTTCTTTTGAAATGAATGCCCCGCAGCTTGCTGCGGTTGGGATGGTCACCAAACCAACTTAACAGTTTGAATCGGTCCACGGATAATCTGAATATTGTGGATCGGGGTGGCATATGACTGGCTTAAGAATGACTTCATTCGCGGTCTATCGGCTTAACCGGGTGGCGGCGCGAATCATGCCCCGCTGCTTGCAGCGGGGTGCGTCGTCGCCAGTTTGACTTTTGCATCAGTATGGTGCGTATTTCCCTTTTGTCTAACATGGGACTAAACTCAACTGGCCCCTTCAACATTCAGACGTTGTATTTGTAGGATTCGCCGTCCCATCTTTTTCTGGTTCTGGGATATCTTCATCTATTTTTATCTCAATTGGTTCACCGACGTAGATTTCAAAGCCAGTATCGATTTCAAAATCTGGCCAAGTGAGGTTCGTCCCTGTTTCAGGACGAACGCAGCAGGATCCCCCCTACTTTAGTGGGGGGAAGAATGCGTTCAAATTTATGTGAACTAACATAGAGTTCACCTCCATTTTTTGGAGT
>CAYWZG010000066.1:0-12963 GCA_964462795.1 uncultured Methanotrichaceae archaeon | reverse complement strand
TATCGCAAATCATCGCAAATTTGCCCAAATGTCCTTAACCGATGACCAATGGATGGCGGCTCTCTTGACTTCTGGCTGATAAAAGTCGCCCCAATCTCGGGAGCGACCCCGCCAAAGGCGGCAAAGACGACGACCACGCCGAAAGTCGCGCCCGAGCCGGAAAGACGACACCTCGGACACGCCTTCGGGCGCGACTGTGCCAGACGACTCATCTGATGAGATCTCCGGGTCAGAGGGATCAAAACCCCAGATCGCCCCAACTGACGCATACTAGGCCTGGCGCTGGCGACCCGCTTCCCGAAGTCGTGATAGAGCAAACCTCGCCCGAAGACTACGTCTACAGCCACAAGATATCGGTCGAGGGCAAAGAGTACACAGTCTACGACGTCTTCTGGGACGGCAAATCCTTCCCCTGGACCAACAACGACTACAAATTCTCGCTGGTGTACGACCCTTCAGCCGACGGGATCGTGACCGAAGAAGACCTGGTCGAGAAATGTCTCCTGGTCGAGGCCTTCTACACAGTGGCCCCGCACGACCAGGATATCTGGACCCAGGAATCTGAGGTCTACGCAACGATCGCCCAAGACTTTGCCGATTTGAGCGAAGATGCTGCAGACAACCTCGCCAAAATCTCGGTTCTCACCCTCGCTTACGATGGCTACAAGACCTTCGTCTTCGGAGACGTGGGAAGCGCCTTTTCCATCACGAACCTGGTCCTGGACTCTGCCAAAAACTGGGCTGACCCTTCAATCGTTGCAGGTCCAAGGCTCCAAAAATACCTTGAGATCGACAACAGGCAGAAGATGTCCGTCTTCGCGTTGGAACTCGTCGAGGCCACCGTCGGTATGGCGTCAGAAGAGGTCTCAGAAAACCCCGAGCTTGAAAAGTCGCTGAGCAAGAGTCTAAAGGTAGGCGGTGACGTCAAGACTTCGTACACAGATCTCATCACCTCGATAACCGACGAGGTCACTGAACCTTGCAAAAACATGGTCAGGTACGTGGAGCTGAGAAGGACGCTCTACCTGGGCTATCTTGCAATGCTCACCTCACAGGCATCATCGAGCTCTGACGCATTCTCCCAAAGCGAGTATTCCTACGAAGACGTGGTCTTGTACCTGGCAGCCGACGAAGACATCCCAGCGCTCTCTGCCGAGATGTGGGGATTTGTAAAGAACGGAATCGTCGAGGCGCAAAGCCATTTCGGAACCGCTTGGATGGTTGATGAGGACGCGGTATTCAAGATCGATGCCGAGATTGATTCCTGGAAGGATCTTGAAAGAAGGTCTTCGGGTTACGTGAGCGGGATTCTCAGAACCCGTGACTTCATGATTGCTCGGTACTACGAAAACGCCCAGAACGATGATTTCAGGATCATAAGCTGGCCCCTCTTGGAAATATCCAGCGTTGGATCTGACTCGGTCCGCATAAAGAACACGGGCGCGGCCGCCGCCGAGAACATAGGTCTTTACAACAACGGCTGTGAACCGATGCTCGCGCCAAAGGACGAGATCAGTCCAGGAGAGGATATCACCGTGAATCTGCGAAGTGACACCGAGTACATCATAGTCAGGTTCAGCTCGAAAAGTGTGGATATCGTGAATTACCTTTTCGTCCCGTAAGTGGTGGATAAAATAGATCGAACCTCAGAGCGAAGACTTCCAGTACTCGATATCCAGCAACACAGCCGTTGGCCTGCCCTTCTCCTGCGCCACTTGCCAGGCTTGGGCCACAGTCTTTTCGGCCTCTGCAAGGGTGGGCGCGAATCTTGGAATCGCCATCGCGTCGAGCAGGCCCGAAGTCAGCCGTCCCATCGGAACCTGGCCCACGATCGACTCGCCCTTTCCGCCCCTGTGGCTGATTATCATGAGCAATGGAATTTCGTAGAGAAAGTCAAGCGATGCGAGGGCGTTTATGCTGTTTCCAAGCCCTGAGTTTTGCATCATCAGGGCGGGCCTCTTTCCGCCCATGTAAGCTCCGGCACAGATCCCCACGCCCTCCTCTTCTCGGGTGACTGGAACGTGTACGATGCCGAGGTCCTTTTCGATCAAGTCGAATAGGCCCTGGAGGTTGACGCAAGGAACGCTCACAACGAAGTCTATCCCTGCCTGTTTCATCCCACGGTATGCGGCCAGACTCGGGTTCATGGTATCACTCCAAAGGATTCTTTTCTTTGTATTATAGTGCTTAACGATACATTTCGGACAACCCTCTAACTTGCAAGAGTTTGAGTTTTGTCCTATTCGTATTGTTAAGCACTAATCTTTCGAGAACCGATTAGATTCATCTAATCGGTTCTAGACTATAATCTCTTGGCCCAGGAATCCAAGATAAAATTATGTTGGTCGTCTGGATGTCTCCAAAGGGGGCTTTGAGCCTTGGCGGCGGCGAAGGGCTCTCGCAAAAATCGGTATATACTCCGTCATCATAACCTACCTTTGAATGGCAAAGAGAGATCGGTTGGGTGAGATCGCAGACCTGATCAAGGGCTACATCTCCCTGGACAGCGCCACCCAATACTACGAGAAAACGGGCGTCAGGGAATCTGACTTTACGCCCATGATCCCTGAAGAGTTCGAAGGGACCGTCTTCGCCATCGACGGAAGCAACGTGGTGATATTCGACCTTGCCGCAGCCAAGGTAAACTACATCAGAGCAGGTTACGTCGCCTACAAAGGCCGCAAATGGCAGAAGACCGAGATCACAAACGAAGTCTTCGTGGCAGACCAGGATATGTACGCGCCCCAGTTCGAAGAGGTGATAAAAGACGTCTTCGGCCTCGATGAGCAGTTCGTCCTCGAAGATACCGAGCTGGACCGCCTCTCTTCATATTTCAGGGAGCTTCAAGAATACGTAGCCCTCTTTGAAGCCTTGGAAAACGCATCTGAAGGCGATCTCGTTCTCTACGACGGCGGGTTTGCCTACTGGAAAGAGAAGCCTTACGGAAAAGTACTCGATCGGGTATTCAAACGGGCCGAAGAGAAAGGTGCAGACATCCTTGGGATAAGCAAGTCCAGCACATTTTCTTGGAACAACGGGTTTACGAGGTCCTTTGTTCAGGACACAAACCACATAGGCAGCAATTCGGTGCCCAACGAGCCCTGGCATCTCGACCTGAGAGGAAAGACGATAAAGCCAATACCAGATACGGGGTCAGATGGCGCCCAAGTTGCCCCACAGGATTCTTCTCAGGATGTCTCCCAAGATTCCACAAAATACGCCACTCAAGAAGCCCTCCAATATACTTCTCAGGATGCAGCCCCTGGCACCAGATCCAAAGACGACCTATTCTGGAAGGGTCGGATCTATGTGGCCAAGTTTCACCCGCTTGCAAGCCGAGCCTTCAGAGTGGATGCGCCCTGGCATGTGGTAGACCACGTGGATATAGCCCTGGGGCGGGCGGCCTGTTATTCTGATTCTGCAGAATGCCTCGGGTATCCTCACGCCCTCTTCAGGGCACATCGGGATATCAGGATCACAGATCAAGAGAGAAGACAGATCTGGCTATCTCTCTTAAACGAGCTTGGGGTCAGAGGTGTGAACGAACAAGAAATTCGAGGATCTCTGGACTACCACGAAGTTCTTGAGATGCGATCCGGGAGGATGTTGTAATGCCTTTAGACGAACCCATGGGCAAAGCCTTTCTTGACAGTTGGACCGTCGACTCAAAAGATGCCACCACTTACAGGATAATCTCCAAAAACGTGAGCGAATACCATTTCACAGTCCCTTACAAAGATCGGGTCGAGGTGGGGGAGATGTTCGCCATCAAAGATAGCGAGATCACCTTCCTTGCAAGAATCACCGACATCCAGCACGACTCAAATTACGAAGGAAACTGGGACACCAGCCTGAGGGGCACTCAGTTCTACGACCAGGACCAGATATTCAACAGGGTGGTAGCAGAGCCTCTGGGATGCATATTAGAAGGACGGTTTAGAAAGTCGAGGATGATCCCGACCAAGTTTTCTCCCGTAAAGAGGGCCAAAGGTGCTGAGTTTCAGTTCTTAAAAGAGGTGATGGGCGATATCGAGGTTGGCCTTCTCAGGAACGGGAGCCGGCTGGTTGAAGATATCCCGGTCGCACTCCATAGCCAGGCCATGGACCATCACATGGGAGTCTTTGCGACCACCGGGATGGGGAAATCCAACTTCATGAAAGTCTTTGCAGCTTCCTGCATGAAGCACGCGGCTTTGGGTGAATCGAAGTTCGGTCTGCTCATAGTCGATCCCCATGGCGAGTACATATTGGGCAAAAAAGAGGTCAAGGGACTCCTCCACCTGGACCGATACAGAAGTGGGATCGTTTGCTACTCTACAGATCCTCGCCATCTTCAAGATCCAGAAGTTTCTGAGCTGAAAATTGCGGCAACTGAGATCAGACCTTCTGATATAGAGATCCTCTACGACTGGACCCCTGCCCAAAGAGAGGCGTTAGAGGCAGTTTCCAGAGTATTCTATGAAGATACCTGGCTCGACGACATCTTGACCCCTGAAGGCACCGCCATGATGATCGCCGAAGATTTTCACGAAAAGACCGTCGGCAGGATCAAGCGGACCATAAAGAACATCCTGGACAGAAACAAGTACATAGGACCATCGAGGTCCAGCGTTCCAGGGATAATATCCAATCTCCTCGAAGGAAAAGTGGTCCTCATAGACATTCCCCAGCTTGGCGAAAGGAGCGAACTTTTCCTCTTATCTTTGATATCCCGGCACATCTTGGAGCGGTACAAACGAGAGTCTTCAGAAGGGACGAGAGCAAACGCCTGTCTCATAACGATAGAAGAGGCGCAACGGGTCCTTGGCGGAGGCGAAGGAAGCCTCGCCAGGTTCGAGTCGATAGCTCGTGAAGGCAGGAAGTTTGGGGTAGGGCTTTGCGCCATAACTCAACAGCCAAAACTGATCGATAAACAGCTCCTCTCCCAATTCAACACCCTTGTAATACTCGGACTTGCCGACAGGAACGACCGAAACCGGCTGGAAGAGTCGGCAAAGCAGGACTTGTCGGCCTTGGATGTGGAGATCCAGACGCTCGAGAAGGGGGAAGCCATCATAAGCACGCTCAACATACCGTTCCCGGTGCCTGCGAGAATTCATCTTTACGAAAAGTATCTGGAACGGCTGAACAAAGATGGCCGGGCCAAAGAAAAACCCATCAGAGGCCAAAACTTCAACCCGCCACCCGATTAACCAGGCAGGAACCGAAACATCATGAAGATAATTCACATGGCAGACTCGCACCTGGGCTTTTCTGCCTATGGCAGAGTTGACAAATGGGGCCGAAATCTCAGGGAAGAGACGGTTTATCAAGGATTCAAAAAGGCTGTAGACAAGATAATCGAGCTTCAGCCCGATCTCGTGGTCCATGCAGGCGACGTATTTCATCACGTAAGGCCAAGGATCAGGCCGCTTTACGTCTTCAAGCAGCAAATAGAACGTCTCTCTGAAGAGGGAATCCCTGTCGTGATCATCAGCGGAAATCACGACTCACCCAAGAGTTATGCAGCCCTTAGCCCTTTCACGCTTTACGAGGGAATGAAAAACATCCACATAGCGCGTCAATACCAATACGAGCGCTTCAAGGTCCAAGATTACAATTTCCATTGCATCCCTTTCTGTCTTGGTCCTGAAAACTATCTGGACGAGTTCAGAAAAATAGAGTACACAGGCAAAGACGTTTTGGTGATGCACGGCATGATCGAGGCGCTCTGGGATAGAAGGCTCAGAACTGTGGGAGAACACGAACTCAAAGACAGCTTTCTCAAATCCGACTTTTCTTACATAGCTCTGGGTCATTATCACGGCCAAGCTCAAGTATCTCATAACGCTTGGTACAGCGGATCGATCGAGTACTTCCGGTTCAACGAAGCCAAAGACGAAAAGGGAATGCTTCTCGTGGATCTCGATTCTGATCCGATCGAGCCAAAGAAGATTTCTGTAAACGACGAGTACATGCTCGACCTATCCCCGGTAGATTGTGACGGTCTCAGTTCTGAAGAGATGTTGGAAGACTTGCTCAGGCTATGCGAGAAGGTCGGGGTCGAGAACAAGATCGTCAGGATCAAGTTGAAAAACGTATCAAGAGATGCTTACAGGAACGTCAACAGGGTCGAGATAGGCAAGCTCAAAGGGTGCGCACTACACCTGGAAGTTCTCCCCGAATTCAGGGATGAGATCTGCGAGTGGGATGGCGAGCCGATGGAGGCCAGCCTCCTTCCCGAAGAGTTCAAAACCTTCTTGGAGACTGAGGCCGGTCAAGGCGAGATTCCGATGGCGATAAGAGACGACGTGATATCTTACGGGACTAAACTAGTCAGAAAGGCCGCAGAGGCGCGGGTCACGGAGAGGTTCGATGCACCTAAATAGTCTCTACATGCGAAACTTCAAGAAATATCGAGAAGTTACGATCGAGTTTCAAGACGGCCTTACTGGGATCGTGGGACGAAACGGCTCTGGCAAAAGTTCGATCGTAGAGGCCATCGCCTGGGCGCTATACGGGAACAAAGCATCGATCGTCAGGCGCGATTTTATCAAGAATTCGAGAGCTGGAGAGCAAGATAAACTGGTGGTGAAGCTGGACCTCAACCTGGACAACAAGGAGATGACCATCGAGAGGGCGATGCGCGGAAAGAGCTTGACCCCTGAAGCCAGGCTCGATATCGATGGCGAGATGGTCGCAACCGGCACGAGGGAAGTGGAAAACCTTCTTGAAAATCTCCTGAACATTAGCTTTCAGGACTTCATGAAGACCTTTTATGCAAGACAAAAGGATCTGGACAACCTCCTAAAAGAAGGCGGCACGAAGAAGAAAGAGTATCTTCTAACGCTTCTTGGGCTTGACGAAATCAGGGCGCGCATGTTCGATGATATCCGGCGAGATACAAAAAAGCTAGACGGCGAGGTTGGAAGGCTTGAAGGTGCCCTTTCTGAGATCGGCGACGTATCCGAGAGCCTGGACGGGACAAGAGAGAATATCGCTCTTGCCAAGAAGGACCTTTCCTCGGCCGAAGTCGAGGCGGCCGAGTCTTTGCGCCGAGAGGAGGAATGCGAGCGCGGCCTTGAAGTCGTGGCCGAAAGGAAACGGCATCATGAGAGCATATCTGAAGAGATTCTTCGGCTCGAATCGTCTATAGCAAAGTCAGCCGAGGCGATATCTCGAGGTGAAGCCAAGCTCGAAGAGATCGAGGAGGGAAAGTGGAAGCTCTTTGAGCTGGAGCCAAAGCTTGCAAGGCTCAAGGAAGTAAGAGCGGCGCTCGAAGAGATGGAGCCGAAGCGAAAAGAGCATCAATCGCTCTCTCAAGCGAGGGTCAAGATCGAGTCCGGAATCGAAGTGGCGCTCCAGTCTTTACGCGACCTTGAATCGAGGCGGGATCGGCTAGAGGCCGAAAGGTCAAAGCTCGATTCTATCAGGCCCGAGGAAGAAGAGCACGCAAGACTCGCGCTCGAACTGAATGATCTTGAAGAACGACGGGAGGCTCAAAGAAAGCTCTCGACCCAGAAGGAGAACGAGCAGGTTCGACTCGAAAGCCTCGAAGAGAACGCTGCGAGAATCGAGTCTACCTTGAAAGAGCTTGAAGAGTCCAGGTCCCGGATGGAAGAGATCGAGCCTTTCTGTGCAAAGTACGAGAGGATCGAGATCGAGGTTGCAAGGCTCGACCAAGAACGAGAAAAGAAGAGGCATTCAGACGATCTTTCTGAAAGGAAAGATGCTATTCTTGAACGGATGGATAAAATCGCCGAATCTAAAGCGCTCTTAACAAGTCAGATCACGAGTCTTGGAAACCTCGAAGAGGAAGAAGCAAAACTCAAGCAGAAAGATGAGGAGCTGGACCTGCTAGAGTCAGAGCTGAACCGCTCGATCGCCCAGATGAGGTTGAAACAGGGCCTCTTGAAGTCGAGAATAGATGATGCCAAAAAGCATCTTGCAAACGTCGAAGGGCTCGGCGAAGAGAGCAACTGCCCCACTTGTGAGCGGCCTCTTGGCGATCAGTATCGTCTCCTAGTCCAGAAGTATCAATCCGAGGCGTCGGCCGCAAAAGAGGAGATGGCATCGTTCAGAGCAAATATCAAAGGTGCCGACGATCGACTGAATCAGGTCACCGTTGCAAGAGGCGGCCTTAAAGGATCTTTTGCGGATCTCATCAAGAAGAAGAGCCAGCGAGGCGAGATTCTTGCAGAGATCAGGAGCCAGAGCGAGCGATCTTTGGAGTTTGGACATGACATCCAAGAGATCGAAAGAGAGGCAGAATCTCTCGGCGCCATCGAGTACGATCCCGAAAGTCACAGCCTTCTAGTCTCAGAGATAGAAGAGCTAAGACCTTTGTTGAAAGAACGCGCCGAGCTTCAGATAAGGCTAGAAGAGATCCCTCATAAGAAGACAGAATTAGAGGCGGCAAACGAGGCCCGAACGTCTCTATCTGAGAAGATCGAGCGCCTTAAAGTTATGATCGATCAGACCGGCTACGATGAACCTCTCCACCTTCAGAAAAGGGCCAGATTCCAAGATTTGGTCCCCCTGCACGAGAGGTTTTCAGCACTGGTGCAAAGGGTCGAAGAGATCCCTCTGGTCGAGGCCGAAATATTGACCCGAAAAGATAACTTGACCCAGATTCAAGGCGAGGCCAAATCTCTGAAGAATGAGCTGGATCTGCTCTGTTTCGATCCGTTGGCCTACGAAGCCTTTTTGGCGGAAAGAAAAGGGCTCAGGAAGTCTGAAAATGCCGCAAACGAGATTAGAATAGCGCTTGCGTCCGAGCCTGAGGTGACGCATAACCTAAACGAGGCAAAAACCGCCGCCGAAAATCTAAAACTAGAGCTTGAAAGTGCCCGCAAACGACTTTTCGATCTCGATTACAAGAGTGAAGCCTATAGGGAAGCAAAAGGGGCCCTGGGAAAGGCGAAGACAGGACGAGAGGACGCGAGAGAGCGTGTCGGCCAGCTCCAAGTCCAGGTGGGCGTCTTGGAGCGAGACCTCCAGCGACTCTGCGCCGAAGCCGAGCGAAAAGAGGAGCTTTCAAAGAGGCTTGAAGAGGCTCGAAGAGAGATCGAGGTTGTAGAGACCACGAGGAGCTTGACCAACAGGTTCATGGATCACATATTGGAGCGGGTCAGAACCGAGATCGCGCTCAACGCCGGCCGGATTTTGAGGGAGGTTGCCGGAAAGTACGGCCGGGTCAGCATCGATGAGGCGTTTAACATCCTGGTCGAAGACGAGGGCGAGTTTTATCCCATCTCAAGGTTCTCGGGCGGCGAGATCGACATGATCGCTGTGTCTGTCAGGGTTGCGATAAGCGAGTATCTCATGAGGTTTGGCCAGAACGGACCTGGTTATTCGTTCCTGATACTAGACGAGGTCTTCGGAAGTCAAGACGTCGAGCACAGGGAGAGCATGATCAACATGCTAAGAAGCCTGGATGATAGGTTCCCCCAGATCTTCGCCATAAGTCACATCAGCGAGGTTCAGGGCCAGTTCGACAACACAATCCAGGTGGTGGAAGAAGATGACGGGTCCAGCCGGGTGGAAGTGGAGATGAGGTAATCTCTAGCCCTTGTAGAGTCGCCACATCATCCTCGCCATAGATAGTCCCAGCCTTGGCGCAAGCTTCTTCATGACCAGGCTTGGCTCGTCAATGTCGCCGTACCGCTCGATTATCCGAACCAGTTTTTCGCTCTCGTTCATCTTGCAGACGAGATAGTCCATATCCTCGTCTTTCATCCGGGCCATCATGCCGTGAGCCCTCATCCCAAGGCTCAGCTCTCGGCCCAAGGCCTTCCGCCACCTTCGCTCGTACTCAGCAAGCCTCTTTGCCGAGTTGTCACCTTCAAGAGCGGCGGTGGCAGCCACCTCTCCTGCGATCTTTGCAGAGACGAGCCCTGGATAAATCCCGCCGCCAGAGGTGGGCTTGACCTGACCTACAACATCGCCCACCGCAAGCAACCCTTCCGCCACCGTGGAAGGCGACGGCCCAAGAGGAAGCCCCCCCACCACCAAGCCGATTGGACTTGGGACCACCCTGTCCCGAATGTTTCGGCTTTTGAGAAAACGTTTCAACTGATCGCAGGCGTTGGCTCTAGAGCTCAGCCCAACCCTGGCAGCGCCATCTCCTGTGGGGATCGCCCAGGCAAAAAATCCAGGTGCAACGTCGCGCCCGATATAGATCTCGACAGACTCTGGGTCTTCAGTCTTGAACGGAACTTCCACTTGTGCGCTAGAAAGGATCTTTTCGGGTCCTGGAATTCCAGCAGACCTCGCAATTTTTGCGCCAACGCCTTCGGCCGAGATGACCACTTTCGCCTTTGCCTTCCAGGAATCTGAACCTCGCCCTATGGAAAGAACGTTCCATCCAGCATCTCTGGTGAGGCCCGTCACTGGGGACGCAACCCTGAAATCGATGTCGCCGTACTGGACCGCTTCTGCGACGAGGGCGCGATCAAAGAGCCTTCTGTTCACGACCCAGGCCTTCGTGTCTTCTGCCTTGAACGACAACGTGAATCCAGAGGGCGAATGGACTTTCGCGCCACGAACTTCCCTCATGAGGAACGATCCAGGGGCAAGCTCAGACTCTTCGATCGCTTTTATGCCCAGAAGACCTGCACACTGAACAGGCCAGCCTGCGCTTCTATGTTCTTCGAGGAGGAGGACTGCAGCTTTCGCTTTGACTGCGTATTTGGCGGCCATCGATCCTGCAGGACCTGCTCCTATGATCGCAACGTCGTACTTTTCCATCGAATTTATTCCATTTATCGAATGCGTTCTGTTGGACACATTCCATTGGCTCGGCTCTTCTTATCGCGAAAGAGACCTCGTTTCCTCTTATCTTTTCCGTTCTTGGGCAAAGATATTTCTTCTGTCGGGTCGACTAGTGTAATCGAGGTGTTCATGTTGGAGATATTGTGGTTATCTGAAGAGGACGTAAGGTCGCTTCTCACCATGGAAGACACCATCGACGCGGTAGAGGGGGCCTTCAAAGATCAGGGTTTGGGTCTCACCCAGATGCCGCCAAAATCTTATCTTTACTACAAGAAGTACGATGGCGACCTTCGGACAATGCCTGCATACCTCGAAGGAGAAGACTTGACCGGCGTCAAGATCGTGAACGTCCATCCAAAAAACCGCGAGATAGGTCTTCCCACAGTGATGGCGGTCGTCATCTTAAACTCGCCCCAGACCGGAGCGCCTCTGGCTCTGATGGGGGGAACCTACCTCACCAACATGAGAACCGGCGCTGCAGGAGGGGTTGCTGCAAAGTACCTCGCAAGAAAAGACTCTAGCGTAATAGGAGTCGTCGGCGCAGGTGCCCAGGCCAGAACTCAGCTATTGGGCTTGAGCAATCTCTTTTCCATCGAGACGGTAAAGGTGGCAGACGTCAAGATAGAGTTTTGCGAGGCACTGGAGCGAGACTGCAGATCGTTTCTGGATTGCGAATACGAGCTTTCCACCGACGTGAAAGAGGTCTGCGATTGCGACATCCTGGTGACAGTCACGCCTGCAAGGGTGCCTCTGGTCAAAGACGAGTGGATCGCCAAAGGCACTCACATAAACGCCATCGGCGCCGACGCAAAGGGAAAAGAGGAGCTAGAGCCAAGAATCCTTCTTCGCTCCAAAGTGGTGGTAGACGACATATCCCAGGCGTCTCACTCTGGAGAAGTCAACGTCCCTCTGGCGAAGGGAATATTGAAGCCAGAGCAGATCTATGCTCAGATCGGCGAGATTGTGGCCGGAAAAGTTCCAGGAAGAAAAGACGATCAAGAGGTGACTGTCTTTGATTCTACTGGACTTGCGATACAGGACGTTGCCACTGCCAGCAGGATCTATGAGAAAGCGCTGGAAGGGACGTGGGGGACCTGGCTCAATTATAGTTGAGAACCAATTAGATGAGACTAGTCCTGACGATTGCGGATAACCGATAAATAAGATCCCAATAACTGTTAATCACATTCATGTACGCAATCATCGCCTGTGGTATATTCAAAGACGAGATCGACAAGATCATTGACGATCTCGGGTTTCCCCTCGAGGTGCACTACTTAGATCCAGGACTGCACGTCGACTTCGATGAACTGGCTTTCGGCCTTAAGGCAAAGCTCGAAGAGTGTAAAGATAAAGACTACGAGGGGATAATCGTCGCCTATGGCGAGTGTCACCCAAAGATAGCCGAGATTCTTTCGCCTTACAAGGCCGAGCTACTGGTTTGTCAAAACTGTATCGACGCTTTCATTACCCGTAAAAAGGTAGAAGATATTGCCAGAAGGGGGCTGTATTTCTATCTTTCACCCGGTTGGGCGAAGAGCTGGCGGGACATGTTCGATAAGATGGGGTGGGACCAAGAAGAAACTCGGTTTCAGCTAGCTCCTTTCAAAGGGACGATCTTCATCGATACCTTGGGAAACGCTGAAGATTACGTGCAGGATCTTATAGAATTTCTCGATTATACTCTGCTCGTTTATGAGGTCATGCCAGCCGATCTGGACCATTTCAAGTCTTTGATCGTGGAGGCAAAGGAAAGATTGGAGGCGTGATTTTGGACGAGGAACTTGAGAAGATAAAGAAAAAGAAGCTCGAGGAGATGAAGAAGAATATGGAAGGAGACTACCCAAACGCCCCCGTTGAGACGACGGACAACAACATCGAGATGGTGATCGCAAAGTACCCCTTAGTCATCGTGGATTGTTGGGCCGAATGGTGCGGACCTTGCAAGATGATCGGACCTGTGATCGAAGAATTGGCGACAGAGCTCCAAGGCAAGGCTGTCTTCGGGAAATTGAACGTGGACCAGAACATGATGACCGCCAATAAATATAGCATCATGGCAATACCCACGCTGTTGGTCTTCAAGGATGGAGCGCTCGCCGATCAGATGGTAGGTGCATATCCCAAGTCCACGCTCAAAAACAAGATCGACGCGTATCTGTAAATCACCCATCACTAAAGTGACGGGCATTTGACGTGCCCTGGTTTACC
>CAYWZG010000065.1:0-12966 GCA_964462795.1 uncultured Methanotrichaceae archaeon | reverse complement strand
CTGGGTTGCGCTCGGGTAAATGACTTCCGTTTTTCCCAAAAACGGAAGTCGAAAAAGAGAGTGGGCGGAAATGCAAGGCGACGACATAGTTATATGACACTTTCCACACATACGGCCACAATGTCATAGAGCTTTTCAGGCAGTCGCGTTTTTTGTGGAAAGACGAGACGAGAATTTAGTTTACGCTAAACTAAACCAATTTCTACTCATCAGGGAGACGCATAAAAAGAAAAACTACTATATATACTATATTACTATATATATCTACATCTACGACTATACTATACTACTATTACACCACATACTGCAAACTTTGATCGACCCTTATATACTACCTCCAAATTCGATTTAGTTTAGTCGCAACCTTTACACATCTAAAAAATCGCAGGCAGTTTTAACGATCTCCGTCTCCGATCGTGGCGATGTTGAAGGATCGCAAAGCTCGCACCTCGGATAATCTGACTGAACCTGGACTTCGTGACGCCCAATAGGTCTCTCAGTTCTCCATAGGTGGCCCTGTGATCTGGCTTCTTCTTTAGGTAGCTCTCGATCTGTTCTTGCTGGTCTTCGGTGCCGGGGCCCACCTTATCCGGCGCGTTTTCGATGGCCTCGACTCTCTCCTTTGTGGTGATATTCGCAGAAAAGGCAATCTCCAAGTTCCGGATATTGGTCTGTTGCTGGGTTTCGACCTGCCCGAATCGATCCTTGAGTGTGGATACCTCTCTGTCTAGGGCGTCGATCCTAGCCAAAAGAGGCGCAACGGCTTTCTGAACAGTCGCATAGACGAGTCGGAAAGTACTCGGCGGGAGCTGCTCTGCAAGGGCGCTGAGGTCGTTCTCTACGGTCTTTATGCCGTCATTCTTATATGGAAAAGGGTCAATTCTAGTCATGCTTTTTGCTCCACAATAAGCTTTGACTGACTCCTATATCAATGTCATGGTTGCGGGAGTCGGTCTCAAATTCCTTTTAATATGGTTCAGTCCTCGTTTATTTCCAAAACTTCTGCCCTGGCTTTGGTGAACATTGTATAATAGCCCGGTTGCAGCTGGTACAATGAGGTAATATTTGCTATTATCGTACGTGTTTAGCCCCCCAAAAATGAATTGCTCGATGTTGGTTTTAGTCGGTGAACGCACGTCGATCAACAACTTGTGCCAGATTGGAAACCAATATCAGTAGCCGAAATTGCTTGAAATCAGCTCTTCGGAACAGGTCGCACGAGCCATCACGAAATGGGTTTACTGATGCCAATCGAAGGGAGCTAAACACGTACAATTAAAGTATTGATTCGGAGATACTGGACTATCGATAAGATCTAAGTACTACTTCACCATCTGCGAATACGGAGGGAAAAAATTGACGGCCCCTAAGCAGATAGTGGAACTGGTTGAGCGATTTGAAAATAACATCGGTGAATATCGGGCCGGTCACTACAACGAAACCGAATTACGACGTGATTTTGTTGATCCATTCTTTGAAGCTTTAGGTTGGGATGTAGGCAACAAAAAAGGGAACTGCTCACACAAGTGCAACTATTGTTACAACACGAGCAGAAAAGACGAAAACAGGATAAAGAAGAGTTCAATTCCTGCCATTGAAAAGTCCTTGAAAAACATGGCGGCGGCGGGCGATCATGGCCCTGTCCACTTCTCGTTTATCGGCGACCCCTACGAGATTGGTAGAGATACCACAGAAACCAGAACCATTTTGGAGCTATTCAACCAGTACCCCGTAAACTTCCAGATCCTAACAAAGGGCGGCACTGAAGCTTGCAGAGACTTCGACCTATATCGAGAGGGTGACAGGTTCGGATGTACCCTTACGTTTGTCGATCCTGAGAAGTCGAGGGAGTGGGAGCCAGGCGCTGCACTTCCAGAGAATCGGATAGAAACACTGAAAAAAGCCCATACGCAAGGGTTGGAGACTTGGGTATCAATGGAACACCCGTGATCGATCCCGAAGAGACTCTAGAGCTGATTAGACGTGCTCATGAGTTTGTGAACATCTTCGCAGTGGGGAAGCTGAACGCAAGCAGGAAAAACCCGAATTACGACAAACACAAAGCCCTGGAAAACTCGATAGACTGGGAAAAATTCGCCAATGATGCGGTCGAGCTTCTGGAAAAGCTGGGATGTACCTACCTGATTAAAAAGGATTTGGCGAAATACCTGCCTGAACATTCGGGCGAGCGTGCTCGGACAAAAAAGAGCGATGGACGTCCGTCGACAAAAAAGACCATCTACACCGTGGGATATGGCAACCTTCAGCCAGACGCCTTTTTTGGGATGCTGAAGGATAACCAGATCACACACATTGTGGATGTGCGGGCAGATGCAACCGGATGGAACGCGAAATACCACGGCCCCGCCATGAAAAAGGAGCTGAAAGAGTGTGGCATTCACTACCAACATATCCCAGATCTGGGAGTTCCAAAAGCGATGAGGGACTCATTACCAGAGGGTTACGAAGTTCTCCCAGATGACTTCAAGACCGAATACAGGGAGAGAGTTGCGCCCTGCCTAGTTGACCATATAGACGCATTCGATGGTGGCAAGGTGGCTCTGTTGTGTGCTGAGAAGGATCCTAAGAGGTGCCACCGATCGATCCTTGCGGGAATGCTGGCAGGGAGTGGCAAGTTTGAGTGCGGTGGCGATCTGTCCGAACATTCGGAGCCAAAAGAGCCCATTCACTGCCAACCAAACGAGCAGATATGTCAACCTGACATATCTGCAGAGCCCGAACACCTGGATGAGGTCGAGAAGGCAGCCCGATCCCTGAGATCGATCCGAACGAAAGAGCACCCGAAAGGAAGGCCCGCCACCGTGGGCAACGTTCAGGAAAAGACCGATCTTGAACTTCCAGATATAGCCCATTCACTACGATTCTTACACGACCATCGAGGATGGCATGAGGACGGCAACGGCGGCTATCTCACGCCCGAAGAGACGCCACCCGAAGGACCAACCCGCAAGACAGCGGCGGAAACCTGGAATCGTGCCAACGCCGGGATGCAAGGGCTGGCGATAGAATGAGCCCGCAAGAAAGAGATGAAGAGCTTCAACACCTATACGAATGGGCAGGAAACCTTCAGGAAGAACTTGATTCACTTAAGGACCACATACTCGAGCTTGCAGATGAGGAGGTGATCGCATGAGGAAAACCCCCCCGATGAACCTGGCCTAATCGAGTACCTCCATGTAAGAGGGAGATGGGCAGGCGGTGGCTCAAAGCTTTCAATCGGCAACAATGGTGGCTCTATCCATGGCTGAAAAGTCGTGGCCCCATTGAAGCATGGTCCAAATTATCTGGCCGGATGGCAGAAGGATGCCTTCTGGTCCGCCCCCCAGTTCTCTCTCAATTTGGACGACTGCAAGCAAATCCAAATTGCTTGAGTGCATAAATCGAGATTTATAGCTCACTCTCAGTCCGAAACTCGGCCTACGCATTTAGCCTTTTTTGGGAGAACAACGCCTTCGTGATCCCTAGATTCAGATCAACTAGACGCCTTAGGGCCCGTAGCGAAATAACTTGCGCATATACGTGTACACCCATTATACGAAACCGACATGATGTGGATTCAGTATAATAATTACGCAGCACTCATATGATAAGGTTATTTCTTCGCGGGCCCTTATAATGTCCTTCAGTGCCATCCAATAGTAGCTTTGCCTCCTATCGTGAACTGTTGAGTGACAATGAACTCTCCATCAATAAACGCATCTACTTCCCAAGACCCCGACATCTCCTCAAGAGGGTACCCCTTAATATTAATGTGCGAATATATATTGTACCAAGTCCACATATTTTTGGGGAACGGGATTTCTTTTTTGTACGTGTGGTATAAGTTGCCATCAGGTGAGTACCATCTCCATTCAATTGTATGTCCCTCTTTGAGATTTTCGAATTTAAGCCAACAAATGACTCTGTCATCGGTCGTAGAGAATGAATTGGTTCTGGCTATTGCATCAAAGCCTTCTTCGCTGACCTCACTGGTCATCGCATAATCTACAGGGCGAATTGAACTTTGAGGCAAGGATTGGCCCGGCGTCCGGCTCTTTTCTGAAACTTCCAAACCGTAGACCCAAGCTATGCCTTGACCACTGGTCTCCCAGTTGTGGGACCAGGTAAGAGGATCGGAATCGATTATGTTGTACTCCCCCGGTGACAGCTCCCAATTAGGCAGGACCGACCAGTAAGCGTTGGGAACACCACCCATCCCCTGCAAACCAGTAGCGAACATCGCTTCCAAATTATTTCCCTCTTCATCCTGTATCCCAATCGTTCCTGGGATCTGCCCTTGGCCATAATTCCAGTGGTAGGTACGAATCTCAGTTATCAAGTACGACCGGTCCAGAGTGAATTTGGTGGGGTTGGGAGGATCGTTCTCCACCCTAGCTAGTGTGTTGACCTCAAATATCAGGACCGGCTCTGCTGTAAGCGACGTTGCAGATGTGATTGTAATTGTCCCGATAGCTCCCACAGCATCTATATCAGGACCTCCCCAAGGCGACCCACTTGTCCGACCATCCGGATGATCGCATAGCTTAACAAATTGGAATTTCTGGCCTGGTGAAATATATTCAGCGATATCTACACCTCTAGTAGATCCTTCTATAACTCCGAGAGAAATCCAGTTTTTTCCATCGTCGCTGACATATACATCGATAGCTTCTACCGCAGAGCCTATCTCAAAAATCCATAAATCATCGCCCTGGATATCAACAAGTGCATTATCAATAAATTCTAGAATAAGTTCTCCCTCACAAACATTCTTTCCATTGCCTAGAGAGACATATCCAGTATCCTCCTCGCTATCATAATCAGGTGGTCCCAAAGCAGAGCTCGGATTGGCGTAACTGCCTTCCACACCTTCCGCATTTTTAAAGCTTACGATCCCATCAGCGAAGGATATATCGCCATTAGGAAAGTCTATTCCCCCATAATCTTCTGCAGAGCTATTGAAAGCTAATATAATACTTATTGCTAATATCAATCCCATCCGCCTTTTTCTCATCAGCATACCTCCAATTTATTTTGAAATGAATACCCCACAGCTTGCTGCGGTTGGGATGGTCACCAAACCGACTTAAGGATTGTTGCATCTGTGTGGATGATTGGGCTAAAAAAGACAATGTCGGATATAACTCGCAATTATGTTGGCACAAGGAACCCCTGAAGAGAGAGTGGGCTACAAGCAGATGAATTTGTTAGAATTTGACGAGTCGATGACCGACGCGAACATGCCCTGCCGCAAACGGCGGGGTGCGCTTTTTGAACCTCCAGCTGGCGGCGCAAGACACTGGCATTCATGGGGATGATCTTTTGACTGAGTATTTCGGCCCGTGGGGTTTAATGGCACGCGCCAAGGGTGACCAATTCTGGGGGTCTATGGAATAGACGAGTCTGCAAAAACAAGGTTCCTGGTCATTTCCTTTTTCAGCCAAAAAACGGAAATTTCGGAGCATCGGCGAAGACCTTGGGTAAAAGAGGAGCTTGCACGCACCCAATGGGGCGCTTGATATTTTTTATTTTGAAATGAATAGGCCAGGAAGACTACAGGCAGCTACTACACTCATCCGGATCTCGTCCAGTAGCTGATCAAGAGCGCTCTTGAGCCTGTCTTGAAGGATCATCTCGAAAAAGCCGGGCCAGTGGCGTTCCTGCCGAGGACACAATTCAGGAAGCAAAGAGGGATGTTCTTCGCTCCTGCATCTACGGAGTTGACTTAAACCCGATGGCAGTGGAGCTTGCCAAAGTTTCGCTCTGGATCAATGCGATGGTGAAAGAGCAGCCTTTGAGTTATCTCGACCATCACATCAAGTGCGGAAATTTTCTTGTCTGTGCGACTCCTGATCTTGTTGCAGGAGGCGTCCCAGACGGCGCTTTCAAGCCGGTAACGGGTGACGACAAAACTGTGGCCAAACACTTTCGGGCTTTGAACAAGATGCAGAGGAAGAACTTGGGCGCAACCCTGGACGGTTGGGGCAGCGAGAGGTCGAGCTACGCCGAGGAGTTCGCTCGCCTTTCGGCCATGGAGGAGGCGACTCCAGAGGACGTTTCCGAGAAGCGTGAACTTTACCAGAAGCTCCTTGAAGACGAGAATCTTCGGCGCGGGAAGCTGGAGGCTGACGCCTGGTGAGGTCATGCGCTTGGGCGCCGAGGGTGCATCCGAAGATGATAAACCTGGTCGGCATTTACTTGCTCGGACGTGCCGAGTTCGGCCGTGCCAAGTCTGTCTGGGAGCGGGCGCTAAAGATATTCCAGGATAAGCTGGGCGATGTAGAACGAAGAAATGGCGGCCTTAACCAGTGACAAATGGATTTAGCTCATTTCCACAACAAAAATATGTAGCAGGGCAGCGAAGCATTCATTAAATCATGTTAATGTACATAGAATTTTCGGGACGAGAAAAATCAAGCTTAGGCAGGAAATCTACTAATTCTTCAGCTTCTTTCAAGCCATCCTTTTTAGAGAATTGGTAAACTGGACACAAATGATCCCAAAGGGCAATCATTTTTTCTGGTTGTCTTGTTTTGCGGGTACCTTGTGCTACCCTAAACATTGCTGTAGCCAGAACAGGCAGAACGCTTTCCTTTTCATCAGAATCCTTTAGCCTGGCGAACTCGGCCAACAGGCTGTGCATCCTCTGGCCGCCTTCAGACCGATCCATCAGCCCCAGGCTGCCCAGCTTACGTAACGCCCTGTCCAGTTCATGACCCTGCACGTCCGTCCCCACTGCCTCGGTCAGAAGCTGTCGAGGTACGACTGTGTTGGGGGCACAGTATCCTCCCACCATGAACAACCTCTTCGCCAGCTCATCATCCTCGGTAAGCCGCTGCCAGCTTAAGGTGAAGGTGGCAGCCACGTTGGTGGAATGGCTGGTGGGGCTATGTTCTGCCCAGTCCTTTAGAGATGTGTGCTCCAGGGCCGACCCTGCCTCCTTTAGCTCAGCCAGGTAACCTTCAACAGACAGATCAGGCCTGTCCGCCAGATAACGACCGGCCAAGTCCAGAGCCAGCGGTAGGTCTCCTAACTGACCAGCCAGCTTGTCCAGCGGCTCGTCATCCACCCCTTCCAGTCCGGGAGCCAGCTTACGTAGCAGCTCGATACTCTGGCTACGGGTGAGCGCTTTCAGGCTCTTGACCTCCAGCCCCAGATCCACCGGCCAGTTCTCCCGCTGGGAAGTGATCAGTACCCTGGCCGGCCCAAGCTTGGGCAGCCAATCCTGTACTACCTTCAGATCTTCGACATTGTCGAGCACTATCAACCGATGACCGCCATTCTGCCAAGCACCCAAAGTGACCTGCACCTGGTCGGGGAGTTTGTCGGGCCAGTAAGGAAGGTTCATAGCCGCGCCGTTATCGGCAACTTGGGGCTGCATGTCCAGGTTGGCCTGGAGCCAATGAACACCCCAGACGAACTGGCCGTAACGGTAACAGAACTCGACCGCCAGCTGAGTCTTGCCAAGTCCACCCATACCAGTAACCACAACGCCTTGGCCCAGACCTCCATCACCCTCTTGGCCACACAACAATACCTGAGCGAGATCTAGAACGTCATCCTGGCGACCGGTGAAGATCGCGTTGGGAGAGAAAGGCAGCCTAGAGCCGAACGGCAAGGTGCCCCGCTCTGGCAGTTCCCCCTGTGGTGGTAACGCTGGTGGCCGGTAGACAGGCCCCAAAAGTTTCAGGACCTCTGGAGGAAGCACCAGACTGCTGGCGACTATGCTTCCAGAAACGTCGCCTCCGACGGCAACGCCGCCATTAGATGCTATGGTGATCCTGCCCGAGTTTCGGGCCTGCTGCAGCTCTTCAAAGTCTTCGGGACGCTTTTCGCCTGAAGCCAGGCGCTCAAGAGCTTCTTTCAGAGACTCGGGATCACGAGACATCTACTCCTCGACCTTCTTATCGTAGCTGTGGTAACCTGCAGTGATCGTTCCGTCTGAAACGTCGCCTCCGACGGCGATGCCGCCCCGGTCTGCGGTGGTTACTCGGGTCTCGCGCTTGCTCACTGAAACGATATTGCGGATTTCGTTGACGGTTTCGGGCGGCATACCCTCCAGAAGCTCCTTCAGACTTGAGGGCAGTGCATCCCGAGCGAGTTCATCGTCAGGGTTCTCGGCCACTTTTTTAAACGCCTTAGCGGCATCTGGCTTCTTTTCCACCTCCGGCCGGATCTTGGCCCAGATCTGGGTGGCCTTGTTCCAGGCCTCTTCGCCAAGCTTGTTTTTCGCTATTTCCGCAGCCTTCTGACCGGCACCAAACGCAACCTCCATCAGATAGGGCAACGCCGGCGCCAGCACTGACGCCACTTGTTTTACAAACACGGTTTCGATCACGACTTCACCGGTTAAAATAAATAGATCCAAAGCTATTACTTTTTTTGGTCAGATATGGTCATGAACAAGAACTTGTTGGGGGCCTGCCAAGACGGGATCCGGAGCCTGTACACTTGCCTTGCAACATTTGCGCTGATGCCATCTCTCGTAGGAGTTGAAAACTCATGAAACGGTCTGAGGAGACGGTAAACGATCCTCAAAAGAAGGCGACAGAGGCGAGCGTTGAGGTATCTGCTGACAGGGGGGGCCTGGCCATAGGAGGTGGCGTCTCGGGAGGCACCTTCCAGTCAGTTTGTGTGAAGATCGCGGACGGGAAGATTCCTCCTGAGCTCCAGGAGTGTTTGGGGCAGAAGAAGGGCATGAATATACCCTATCCCCCGAATGCCAATTTCACCGGCCGGGACACGATGCTCGCCAACCTTCAGGCCGCTCTTCAGTCGGGGAACAACGTGGCCTTGACCCACACCAAAGCCCTGACCGGCCTGGGAGGCATAGGCAAGATCCAGCTGGCCCTGGAGTATTCGTATCGATATCAAGATGACTACGATATCGTCTGGTGGCTTCGTTCGGAGCTACCATCTACGCTGCTCGACGATTACGCTCTCATGGCCGAGAGGCTGAAACTGCCCGGTTGGGATACCAGTGATCTGAACCTCATGGCGGTTTCGGCCAGGAGCTTTCTGGAGGCTCATTCTCGCTGGCTGCTGGTATTCGACAATGCCCGCAAACCCCAAGAGATCGAGCCCCACCTGCCTCGCAGCAGCAGAGGCCAGGTGATCATAACGTCTCGCAACCCCATCTGGGGAAACCTAGCCCGAGCTATGATGGTACACAAGTTCGAAAGATCGGAATCGGTTGAGTTCATACTCAAACGTACCGGCCAAGACGATAGAAAGGCGGCCGACGAGCTGGCGCCGGCGTTGGGCGACCTGCCTTTAGCACTGGAGCAAGCAGTTGCGTACATCGAGACTACGGCCAAGCCTCTGGACGAATATCTGAGGGCTTATCAAGAGCGAAGGCTGGAGGTGCTGGCTAAGGGCGTGCCCAGCGATTATTATCCCGAGACCGTGGCCACCCACCTGGGACATGTCGTTCGAGGCGGTTCAAGAGGAGTGTTCGGCAGGCAGCGAGCTGCTACGACTGTTTTCGTATCTAGCACCCGATGATATACCTCTAACGTACCTGGTCGAAAATCCAGACCATCTGCCTGACAGCGTGACTTCCGTGCTGCAGGACGAGGATGGACGCGACGAGTCTCTGGCTGCGCTCAGACGCTATTCGCTGATCGGCAGGGTTGGGGATAAAATCTCGGTCCACAGGCTGGTGCAGTTGGTGACCCGCGATAACCTGGCCCTGCAAGAGCGGAAGGAATGGGCTGGAGCGGCCGTCAAGCTCCTGAACGACGAGTTCCCCCAGGACCATCTCGATAACGTGCAGGTTTGGCCGGAGTCGTTCTGCTGCCTCATGCTCTCGCTGCCGCAGGATATGCTGAGGAGTTGGGTGTAGAGCCAGAAGCCACAGGACGGTTGCTGAACGAGAGCGATCTGTACCTACAGACGCGTGGTGAGTTTGTAGAGGCACGAGACGCGGTCGAGAGGGCGCTAACGATCGATGAAAAGGTCGACGGCAAAGACCATCCCCAAGTGGCCATTTATGCCAACAACCTTGGCACCGTTCTGCAAGACTTGGGTGACTTCGAGGGCGCCAAGAAATGCCACGCGCGTGCGCTAAAGATATTTCAGGATAAGCTGGGCGAGGGTCACCCTCACACGGCGGGGGCGCGGAACAACCTCGATACCGTTGAACGAAAGATGAAAGGCGAAGGGTGATGATTGTATCAGCGGGCCAGAGGCCACCTGTCATAAAAATCAAATTTTCTACACAAGTCACCATTTTTATCCCACCCTGTGCATCATACAAATCTGCGCCAGAATTTTAAAAAAGTCTTGTAGGGGCAAAACAAAAACCGCCATCAGAAGGAGTTACTCGATCCCAGCTCCTTTCTATAATTTCGCCAACGCGTCCCAAAATCTATCGTTTTTGGATAAAAGCTGCCCCGTTTCAGCAGTTTCCTAACCAAGATGCTAACTTGACTTTGTCACATTTCAGATTCAATCACCAAATCGATAACTTCCGAGCTCATGTTGCCACACAGATAACGAGTCATTTTCTTATTACGTTTCGATTTGCCTGTATGCATGCGGTGGTCACCACAGGTTTTAGGTTTGTTCGGTGGGTTGTAGCTGTCTAATCTGACAAAGTCAAGTTAAGATCAACGCTTTTTCGCCGATTCTTCTTCAGCACGTCTGTACAGCTCGGGATAATCTCTCATCAGCCCCTCTGCAATGTATTTTTTTGCCACATCACTAATAGAAAACATGGGCGTAGATAACTTCAGATACCACATTATGATAGCTATATCTGGGGCCCATACCGAGATACGTTGTTTTCTATTGAGAGCGAGATCTATAGCTTCATGTAAAACGTTTACGTTAACAAGCTCCACATTGTTTAATTGTTCTAATGTTACGTTATGAGGTTCTACAGACATATCCTCATCACTTTTAACTTCCACACTTTGAGACTCAACATTCTTAAACTCAGCTTGCGACTCTTTTACAGTTTCGTCCTTAGGGTCTCTGCGTTTGATGCCTTCGAGGATATGGCCAGCTCCTGACCCCATTTTACTACTCATGCAAAACCTCCTCGGCCAGTCTATTGTATGCTTGCGCTCCTATTGACTCCGGGTCTACTGCATAAATGGGCTTGCCGTAACTGGGTGCTACCGCCAACCGAATATTTGTTGGTATAACAGTCTTGAATACTGCTTCTCCAAAAAGATCTCTGAGTTTGCGCTCCACTTCTTTGCTGAGGTTTGTACGGGCATCATACTTGGTCAATAAGTATCTTCTGATGATGGCATGGCCAAGATCGTTCTCTATCGCATCCAGCAACTCAGTTATAACCACCAAACCCTCAAGGGCGTAAAATGTTGAGTCAATAGGGATCATGATGGTGTTTGAAGCCATCAAGGCGTTGAGTGTCAGATTATAGAGGTTGGGTGGTGTATCGATAATCACGTAGTCATAGTCTCTGAGTCCAACCATCTTAGATTTGAGCACCAACTCTCTCTCCTCTTGACTGAAAAGCTCAAATTCTGCCCTTCCAAGTAGGTTATTGGTTGGAGTAATATCTAGCCCCTCTGTTTCGGTTGGCTTAATCACATCAGATAAGCTTGCCCGGCCTGAGAGAACTTCGTACATGGTCTTCTCCAGGCTTCGTTTATCAATTCCAAAGTGGGTGGTAAGCGATCCCTGGGGGTCTAAGTCGATTAGCAGAACCTTCTTTCTGGCTAGAGCCAAATAAGCCGAGAGGTTCACAGCCGTCGTGCTCTTACCCGAACCCCCTTTCTGATTCGAGATAGATACAACCTTCATGAAAGCCATTATGAGCTGCATAACTTAAACGTTTTTCTTTATTAAGCTATTATGTTAAGCATTTATTCATTTATCATTGCTTAACGTATAAGTTATGCATTTATTCAGTTATGGACTTAGCATAGCGGAATAAATCCAGATAACGAATCTGTACTGAGCAGGTGGATCGCAGCCAGAAAGAACCGTTCGGGATCGGAAGGCACCGCGCTATTCATCAATAAGTCTGATGGCAGGATCGCAAAACGAGGTGTGGAGAACATGACCAAAAAACACGCCGCGAGGGTGGGGTTATACGATGGCAATTCGAGCAAGCTGGAGGACAAGTTCACACCTCACTGTTGTTGCCATTGGTTTGTCACCCACTTTATCAGGAGAGGCATGCCCCGAGACTTCGTGAAGGAGCTGCGAGGTGATGTGCGGGGAGAAGCTATTGATATCTATAATTATATCAACAGGAAGGAGATGAAAGAAAACTACCTGGCACATATACCGCAGCTAGGGATATAGTCAATCATAGACATTCACGGCCCCGCCCAGAAAGGAGATCGTGGCGGAAGTTGGCGAAGGAGGTGAAGGTATCGCCGGGGCCGATTGAGTCCATCTTAGATTGGAGGCTCAGCCCGTCGCCTCCTCAGTAGCCAAAAACGTCACCTTCCGGGGCGAAGCCCTCTTGTGGACGAAGACGAAGCAAATGTGTAGAATGAGGATCTCCGCTGGGAGGTGGACATGTTCACCCTTCTGATCCCCGGAGCGATGAAGCTCCTGCTCTTGGAGATATCCATCGCCTTTGGCGTGCGCGGGGATGACGAGAATCGAGGTGATGATGAGGGGCGGAGCTATCTCCAGAGGCCAGGGTCTACCTGGTGGGAGTAAGAGCCGGTGACCTCTGTCACCTGACGCTGGAGGCGAGAGATCTCCAATGAGGGTGGCTTCGAGGAGGGGATGGAAGGACGGCTCAATTAATCAAAAACTGGTGTCCTCCTGGTTCTCAACTCCAAAATGATACACGAATTTCCATGAAGCCTTGGGTCGGGGCTGCCCTGGTCAACGACTCCGCCCTCGTCAAGGACGCCACCCGGCCTGAAGAAAGGATCGTCGTGGGGAGGGCAACGGATCTGTCCCGCCCGAGTTTCGAGGGACTAGTGTCTCTTAAATTTAATTATTATACATAATGTTTGGAGAGCTTTTTAT
>CAYWZG010000064.1:9909-13366 GCA_964462795.1 uncultured Methanotrichaceae archaeon | reverse complement strand
CGATGTGACAGTGAAGCCCCACCGGTTTTACGCCATCGAGCTGCATTGCGGTCTTGTAGACCTCGACGATCTCCTGGGCAGGAATTCCAAACTTGGAAGTTCTAAGGCCAGTTGCGATCTTGGGATGAGTCTCCACCGATACGTCGGGGTTCACCCTAAAGACAACGTCAGTCACCGCGCCCTTTTCGCTTGCAACCTGGGAAAGAGCCTTGACCTCGTCAAGAGAATCTGCCGAAACTCTCGCGCCAGAATCGACCGCCATCTCGAGTTCTTCTTCCCGCTTGGAGTTGCCGTTGAAAAGGATCTTTTCCATCGGAATTCCAGCAAGCCTTGCCAGCGACAATTCTCCTCCCGAGAATACGTCGGCACCCATCCCTTCCTGAGCTAGAATCGTAAGAATTGTGAGGTTTCCGTTGGCCTTCACGGCAAAGTAAGTCCAAGCGTCCGGAAAAGCCCGCCGGTAGCGTCTGACGTTATCTCTGAGGCGCGCTTCATCCGTGACGTAAAGCGGCGTTCCGAACCTTTCTGCCAGCTCCACGGCATCGGCGCCACCAATCTGAAGATGACCTTTTTCAACCCGCAAGTGATCCTTCGTCCCGAACATAATCGTGTCAATATGACGTAGGCTGGTAAATCCTTTTTCCTTTCAGATGAAATCCAGACCGGAATATGTGAGTCTGCGGGAAGGTTCGATAACGCTTTGATAGGGGACCAAGGATCAAGGATCAGGGGCCAAGGGTCAAGAATCAGTGATCAAAGACCACGTCAGGAAGCTGTAACACCTCGATTCCAGCCAGCTCCAAGAACTTGAGAGCCTCGTCATCGGGGTAACTTATCCCGTAAACCACCCTCATGATCTGAGCGTTAATTATCATCTTGGCACAAAGAACACAGGGCTGATGAGTACAATATAAGGTTGAACCGACCGTGCTAACCCCATGAATCGCCGCCTGAATGATGGCGTTCTGTTCTGCATGAACCGCTCTACACCGCTCATGATGAGTCCCACTCTCTACGCCTTCACGAGAACATCCTATTTCGAGACAGTGAGGAAGGCCAGTCGGAGCGCCGTTGTATCCTGTCGAGATGATCCTTTTGTCTCTCACGATCACCGATCCTACATTGTGGCGCAAACATGTGGACCTGGTGGCCACCACTGACGCGATCTTCATGAAATACTCATCGAGGGATGGACGATCCATGATCGACTCTCGACCCTTATTCCATATCTATTTTTCCAGCAAGGTCGGCGGAAGGTTAATAACCACTTTCTGCCTCGATGGGTGCCCATGAGCATTCACTGGGCCGATGTGGTAGCCGAAAAACTGGCGGATAAAGGCCCCCAGACGGTGGCCACCGGCATCACCCCCTCTGGCCAAATTCACGTTGGAAATATGCGAGAGGTGATGACTGCCGATGCAGTCTACCGAGCCCTTCAGGACAAGGGAGTGGAGGCGCGGCTGATATACATCGCCGACACCCTTGATCCTCTAAGAAGACTTTATCCCTTCCTTCCTGAAAGCTTCGAAGAACACGTGGGCAAACCCTTGTCAGAGATACCCTGCCCCGAAGGTTGTTGCGAAAGCTACGCCGAACATTTCCTCTTGCCGTTCCTGGATTCGCTCAAGAGGCTCGGCATGAAGCCAGAGATCTATCGGGCTGACAAGATGTACAAAGAAGGGCTTTACGTCGACGTCATAAAGACGGCTTTGGAGAGGCGAGAAGATATCGCCAAGATCTTAAAAGAGGTCTCAGGAAGAGACCTTCCAAAGGATTGGTGTCCATTCGACGCCATATGCGAAGTTTGCGGCAGGCTCAACTCCACCAAGGTTGTGAACTACGATCTTGAGGCCGAAACCGTCGATTACGTCTGTAAATGCGGCCACGAAGGAACAGCCAGCATGAGCGATGGTGGAAAGCTCGCCTGGCGAGTCGACTGGCCTGCCCGCTGGAAAATCCTCAACGTGACTATGGAACCTTTTGGAAAAGACCACGCCACGGCGGGCGGATCTTACGACACCGGAAAGAGGATCTCAAAGGAAATCTACGGCTACGAAGCTCCGCCCCCAGTGGTCTACGAGTGGATTCATCTAAAAGGGAAAGGCGCGATGCACTCGTCCACAGGAATTGTGGTGACCATAAGGGACATGTTAGACGTGGTCCCGCCTGAGGTTCTCCGATACCTCATCATCAGGACCAAGCCCGAAAAGCACATCGAGTTCGATCCAGGCCTTCCTTTGCTCACCTTGGTCGAAGAGTACGATCGGCGAGCCGGCGATGAAAGAGCTTTTGACCTATCCAGAATCGGATTGGATAAGCCATTCTCGGTACCATACAGACACATGATCAACGCAGTCCAGATCGTCCGGGGCGATGATAAGGCGCTTCTTGAAGTTCTGGCAAGGGGTGGATACGACACTTCAGACGAGGAAGCCATATTTTCCAGGGCCAAGAACGCTCAAGTCTGGCTTGAAAGATACGCTCCGCCCTATGTCAAGTTCCAGGTCCAGGAAAAAGTTCCAGCCCAGGTGAAGAACCTGAATCCTCAGTTGAGAGAATGTCTGGGCACTCTGGCAGAGAGGATCGAGGGAAAAGATGGCGAAGTGATCCACAACGAAGTTTACACCGTTGCAAAAGAGAACGATATCAACTCAAAGAAGCTCTTTCAGGCGATATACACCGCTTTCCTGGGCCAAAAACAAGGACCGAAGGCGGGTTGGTTCCTGGCAAGTCTGGAACAGGAGTTCGTAAGGGAAAGGCTGATTGAGGCGTCCAAGATCAGCTAGATCCAAAGAGAAAGACCGATTCAAGATGAAGACCAGGATTTATAGTCGAGAACCGATTAGATGAAACTAATCGGTTCTCACCAGAATAGTGCTTAACGATACGAATAGGACAAATCTCAAACTCTTACGAGTTAGAAATTTGTCCGAAAGGTATCGTTAAGCACTATATCTTGCAGGGCCCATATTCACCCAGGCTGAAGTGCTCTGGATCGGTGGGCTAAAAAAGCGGATCGAGGCAGAGCTGGGCGATCAGATCGAGGTGATCTGGCCCCACGAGATCGCCTCAGGAACGCCAAAAGAGATTTTCGAGACAAATTTGGCAGCTCTAAGGACCTGTCCACTGATGGTTAGCGGCGCTAGAAGGTAAGCCCAGGTGGACGACGGCACCGCCTGGGAGCTGGGGTGCCATTACGAGCGGTTCGGCACCAAAGCTGCGATCGGGATCAGGACTGACTTTCGAAAAGCTGGTGAATCCCATGAGTCCAAGGTCAACCTGATGGTGGAGTTCTCCTGCAGGAACGTGGTGGCGACTCCTGAAGATCTCATCTCAGAGTTGAACGAAGCGTTGGAAGAGCTTTCAAAATAGCCCCTGACAGGAATGGATCAATGGAAAAAAGGGGGCGCTGAAGTTATATCTTCAGTAGACTAGTCGATCTCATGAAAGAAAGCGA
>CAYWZG010000064.1:2891-9899 GCA_964462795.1 uncultured Methanotrichaceae archaeon | reverse complement strand
AAGAGAGAGGCTTTTGGAACTGATCCAGGAAAAGGCGCTTCACGTGGGGAAAGTCACCCTCTCTTCGGGCAAGGTCAGCGACTATTACGTGGACGCAAGAAACGTGGTCTTGGACCCAGAAGGCGCATATCTCATAGGCAAACTGATCCTGGAACGGATCGGCCCCGATGTCGAGGCGGTGGCCGGAATGACTCTTGGCGCAGACCCAATCGTCGCCTCAGTATCTGTCCTCAGCCACCTCGAAAGAAGAGGACTCTTTGGCCTCATCATCAGGAAAGAAGCAAAAAAGCACGGCATCAAAAAGTTCGTCGAAGGCCCATCGCTTCCGAAGGGTGCGAAAGTCGCGGTAGTGGACGACGTGGTCACTACCGGTGGATCTCTTATCAAGTCCATTGAGCGGCTCTCTGCCGAGGGTTATGAGCCTGTTCAGATCATCGCGGTTCTAGATCGAAATGAGGGCGGACGCGAAAAGATATCTGAGGCAGGGTACAGGCTCGAATCGCTCTATGAAAAGTCAGACCTGAAGATATAAAGCGACAGGCGACGCGCCCATAGAAGGTTTGGCCTTGCCGAACCAGAACCAGAACCTCTACATCGCTATCCCTTTGATGCAAGTTCTGGTGAATAGTCAGGAGGCTCCGTCCTTTAGGCCGTGGTAGTTGACAGATCTACAAAGCCAGATGAACTTCCAGATTTTCGGGAGAGTCAAATCAGCTCACCATGAGTGGCCAACCGTTTTTGTCGCCACACCTGGTACGATGGGACTTGCCTTCTGCATCGGTGTAATCTATCTGAGATGCTATGGCATAGGCCCCTGTCTCATTTGCACTTACTGCATAAGTAACGAGTTGACTTTTGCCTGGCAAGATCGTTAAATGACGAACCGGTGGACCTGAAGATATAACCCCTTCAGGCAGATCTGGCGCAACGCTCACGTCAAGGTCTGCCTCGCCCGTGTTATCGAGCTTGAGCATGACGTTTGCGTCTTCCCCCACGCCCACTTCGTACCGGTCCAACTTTTGCTCAAAGGAGATCCCCACCACCAAGAGCATGAGAAGGACCGGCATAATTGAACCTATCTTCATCGCCCCATATTCTAAAGCAGATCGAATTTAAAGGTAGCTTTCATGTAAGAGCTACATGAGACCTCTATCGACCTTATCTGCCTTATTGAGCACTTATAGACCCTCGTTTTCTCATTCCAGAATGGACACAAAATACTTATCATGGTCGAGATAGTTAGCTTTCGATGGACGTTTCTTACTCTGCCTGGCGCCAGGTCTCAGAAGAGAGTCGCGTAATCAGCAAAGATAGCTTCTCCTTTCTCTTTGACCGCCGGTACACCAACCGGCTCAACAGAATGAGCAGGGTCTTCTTTGAGGCTTACATCAAGGCGACCAGAGAGGTTGCGGCCGAAGAAGACCGTTTTCCGAGCCTCAGCGAGATCGAATCCAGAATGGAGAGCGGCGCAATTTATGCTTACAAAGACCGGTTGATGAGAAGCACTGAGTTCTTCAATGAAGTCAAAGTTTCTGGGATATCGTACCTTATTCCCAGGGCCAGGAGGTTCGTCGACGAGACCGGGACCTATACAGATCTGATCCTGGACTTTGACGGGGGGGAGGTGGTCCTGCCCAAGAGAGGTCCAGTCGTGATCTCGCCCAAACCCGAAAATGTGAGCGAAAAAGATGCCGAATCGCCAGGCTCGGGACCTGAACCCGTGGCTGAAGCCGAGCCCGAACCAGAGCTGGAGACTAAAGAGGCATATGGAGGCGCAAAAGCGCCAGAAATATCCGAAGAGGATCTAAAAAGCACGCTTGAGGAAGGTTCAGAGGAGATCCCTGAAGAACAAGCATCACCCCCACCTTCGGAAAGACAAAACGCCCCCGAAGTCGCGAAAGTCGAACCTGCACCCAAAGATGCGGTGCAATCGGCCGCAAATCTGGAAGGAATGGGGGATCTGCCACTAAAAGAATTCCCAAGCCAGATCCATGCAGAGAAAAAATCCTCAAAAAAACCACCTCCTAAAGGTCCCACACACACCCCAAAGGTTGATCAGAGGGTCCTTTTGGCTGCCGTTGCCCTTATTGCCATCCTTGGAATATTTGCAGTCCATTTCTGGATCTTTGCGCCACCTCCAGAAACTCCAGATCCCATACCTCAACCCTTACCCATTCCCCTCGAAACAGTTCAATATTCAGCCTACTTATCCAACGTGAGTGGAAGCACTTATCTGAACGTGGACATCACAAATCCCTTCGGGTTAGAAAACCAAGTGGAGATGGTGATACCGCCAGACATCGAAAAGAGCATCAACGTAGTTGGCGGGACCGTCAGCATATCTTACACCAACAGGACCGCGATACAGTTGGCTTCGAGAAATGATGCTAACATCTCGATCTGTCTTGTCAAGAAATTTGACGAAGTTCCTGTTACTTTCAACCTGATGGTGCCATCTGAATTCGATTCTGACCTTTTGGTCTATGATGAGTATCAGTCAACCCGAAAGGAAGAACACATCCTCCTTAGGTGCAACTGTACCAGCAAGCCGTTGAGATTCGAACAAGTGTACTTGAGATCCGAGAAGGAGGAAGAGGAGGAGGAGAAGGATATCTCACCAATCTCATCTAGCCCTGATGGTGCCCAAGAGGGAAGCCAAACGAACGTTACAGAAGGCCTCTGAAGTCGGCCTTCTCGACCGAAACCGAAAAGTGCTCAATAGAGGCGAGTTCGTTGAAGTTCCGGTCACAAGCGACCTTCCTGGACACAAGACCATAATCCAGAAAGATCCTCTTTTCTACAGGAGAGAGCCGGATCTTGGCTTGCTCCTCAAAGACGTTCTCGATTCAGAAAAGCGAGATATTCTGCCTCGGGGTTGGTCAATTCTTGGCAGCGTCATAGTGGTCAAGATCGACTCTCGATTGGATGAATTCGAGTTGGAGATCGGAGACGCGCTCCTTTCTATGTATCCCAGGTGCAGCTGCGTTCTGAGAGACTGGGGTGTGGAGGGCCAGTTCAGAGTGCCAAAAAGAGAAGTGATCGCAAGGAGGGGCGCCCAGAGCACCAAGAGCACTGAGACGATCGTCAGGGAAAACGGCGTTCTTTTCAAGCTGGATCCGATGAAGGTCATGTATTCTACCGGGAACTTAACGGAGAAGACCAGGATGAGCCGCCTGGGGAGTGGCGAGTTCGTGGTAGACATGTTCGCAGGGATTGGCTACTTTTCGATCCCTATGGCGGTTCATTCGAGGCCCAGTCACATCCTCTCGATCGAGCTAAACCCCACGGCATACAGGTACTTAGAAGAGAACGCGAGGTTAAACCAGGTCGAGGATGTGGTGGAGCCGAGATTGGGAGATTGCGCCAAGGTTGCGCCGATAGGGGTTGCAGACCGGGTGATCATGGGATATGTGGGCACCACAGATATGTATCTAGAGCCTGGTATCAAGGCCCTTCGGCCAGGTGGGGTTCTCCATTACCATCAGACGGTTCCTGAGTGGCAGTACCCTCTCGCCCTGGAAACAGAGGTCAGAGAAGCTGCGCGCGGCCTTGGGAGGCGGGTTCGAGTGCTCAGGCGCGCCAGGGTCAAGAAGTACTCGCCAGGGATGCTTCATGCCGTTCTCGACGCCAGGATAGACTAAAAGCCAATTGGCGCCGAATGATTATTATTCTTTGAAGTTGAGAATTCGTCTGGTGGTTTTTATGAAGATCTCCTGGTTAGGACATTCCTGTTTCAGGATAGAAGATTCTCAAGGGAAAGTGGTCGTCACCGATCCTTTCGATGAGACTGTGGGTTACGAAGTTCCTCACGTCAAGGCAGATGTGGTCACGGTGAGCCACGATCACTTCGACCACAACAACGTGAAGGCAATAAATGGAGACCCGGTCGCAGTGAAGGGGCCTGGAAATAAGGTTGCAGCCGGAATAGAGTTTGCCGGAACGGCCACATATCACGACGACGAAGGTGGAAAGCTTCGTGGCCCAAACACCATATTCTGTTTTGAGATGGATGACTTGAAGGTCTGTCATCTGGGCGACCTGGGCCATACCTTGAGCGAGAAGATGGTCGAATCTTTGGGCGAGGTGGATGTGATGATGATTCCGGTGGGTGGCGTTTTCACCATAGATTCCAAGGGCGCAAAAAAGGTGATCGAGCAGGTTAAGCCCCATTTGGTCATACCGATGCATTTCAAGACAAAAGATTTGAAGTTTGATATTGAGGGAGTCGATCGATTCCTAGAAGGGCTAAAGGCTGAGCATCCCGGCCATGAGGTCGTTCTCTTCAGGGAGGATCTGCCCACTGAAGATGTGAGGATCATAGTGCTGGATTACAGGTAGCCCTGCGATCTTCTGGCAAGATTCTGATGGTCCACGAAGATCCAGATCTTTTGCCGGAGAAGAAAAGGGGGAGCGAGAGCAAGGGCGCTTGTAGCAGGACCCGGGCTGGAATCGAAAAGCTCTAAGTTCAAGCGCGCAGATCCTGGGATATTGAGGGCCAAAAGCGGCGCGGGTTCGGCGCCGGGGCCAAGGCCAAAGAGGGGCGGCAGAAAGCCTCGCCGATCGACAGATTAATACATGAAAAGCTCAACTGAAGCGCTGAAGCCCGGTGATGTAGCGGTCAATCATACGAGGCCCTGGACCTCGTCACCCAGATTCGAATTCTGGCCGGGCTATCCGGTGCTGTTCTATTGCTATTCGTGCTATTCTTGCTATTGATTCAAGTGGACAAACTGATTGCTTCGAACCAATTTTATACGTAATATTTGTTTTAAAGTGAATACCCTGCAGCTTGCTGCGGGGTGCATCGTCGCCAGTTTGACTATATGGGACTGGTTTCAAAACTATTTATGCTCGATGACAAGCTATTATCAATCTTCTATGTTCTTCTAACCTATATATATTAGTTTTTACATAAAGACATTCTTGAAATTCAATTTCTTTAAATATTCTATTTGCTTTTATCTGCCATAATAAAGCATATAAAAACACATTATAAATCGTTAAAAGTGACAGGTATACGAATCTTGGTGCTGAACTACAAGGGCATATGATGTAAGTACTGATATCTTCCATAAATAATAAAATTATGAATGATAACGCACTGATACTAGGTGCCCCTATACCTATTATAGAACAGGAATAATAATGATCCCAATATCCTCTGATGGTGTCGGCCAATCCTGGGTACTTTTGATACATGTCGTTCATTAAGATAAAATCAATTAGCGCGAAACACTCGGTATCTTCCAAATTTTGACATGTGTCTCTTATCAATTTGAAAGAAGATACCTTGTAATGAGGGGTGTAGCATTCTTCGAATATTTGATATGCTAGCCATCCGATTAAAAGTGAAATTAAACCAATTGCAGCCACTATTGCAGCCACTGAATTAGTAAAGGATTTGATCAAATCCGAAATGTCCTCCAATTCCAAAAATAAAAAAATAACTAAAGTTATATGAAGTATCATAAACAAGCCAGTGATTTCATATCGTAGAAATTGACGCATATCCACCTGACGCACATCCACTTAAGTTGTGAAGCAGTGTGAAGTCATATTGGTTAAATCTTTTCTATTACGTTACAACCGACAGAACAATCTCAATATTTAGAAACTTTTGGCAGAAGATAATGAGGCCGAAACAATTTAATAAATTATTTTTATATAATCCTGAATTTATAGGGGTATGCTATAATAGAAATGCAAAATTATATTGAATGATAGGTAAAGTATGGAAAATGGAAGCCATCTTAGACGGCACGGCACCAAATATTGCTCCATTGGTGATCGGTTAAGACGAAAACCAGGTGTACTGAGGGATTGGGGTAGCAACTCTAGCATAGTTTGATTGATCGAAGGGGGAGACGTATGCTCTTATTCAGAGTGAATGCCATTTCTATGGCGCATAAATCGTGTGAAAAATGGGGTGATTATATGGCTCAAATTCCTTAACCGATCACCAATGAATATTGCTCATACCTCGCCCTCTTCGTTTTATCAGCAACGTGTGCATATCTGAGAGTAGTTCTGATATCATTATGCCGTAATACACCTTTGACGATTCGTATATCGCAATCATTCGTGATCATTATAGTCGCTTGGAGTGTGACACGCAAAAACGTGAACGCCGCCATTCTTTTCGATGCCAGCCTTCTTTTTGTAGGTGATGAACATCCGGTAAACGTCTTTTCTATCCCATCTTCTCCCAAAGTCTGTGTAGAATGGACGGTAATGACCATCGCCCTCTAAAGGAGGACGAACTGCCGAAAGTGAGGTAATTACTGAATCGCTTCAATGCAAATTCGAATTCTGGCCGGGCTATCAAGAACTATTCTATTGTAGATTTTGTTACAGAAAATATCAAAAATATTTCGGGCACCCAGCCCTTTGGGCGCCCTTTGCCTCTTTCTTCCTTCGATTACACCTTCGTCTCCGCGTTTTTCGCCTTCATCGCCAAAACGAACGCGAGGAACGGGGGCGAAGGTCTTCCGGGCCTTGACTTCATCTCGGGATGGAACTGGGTCGAGAAGAAGAATGGATGATCTGGGATCTCGGCAATCTCCATCCGGTTCCGGTTCATTCCAGAGAAGATCATCCCCTTCTCTTCGATCTGGGCGATGTAGTCGGGGTTCACCTCGTACCTGTGCCGGTGCCGCTCGACTATGTGAAGAGTGCCGTAAATCTGATGCGCCAAAGTGCCCTCTTTTAGCTCGGCATCGTAATCGCCAAGCCGCATGTTCGCGCCCATATCCTCCAGCCCTTCTTGCTCCGGCAAGATTGTGATCACCGGATGAAGTGTCTCGCCAAACTCGTCAGAATTTGCATCTTCCATGCCCAGGACGTTTTTGGCAAACTCGACCACAGCAAGCTGCATCCCAAAACAGATCCCAAGGTAAGGAACGTTATTCTCGCGGGCGTACCGGATCGCGTTCATCTTGCCAAAGGTTCCCCGCTTGCCAAATCCACCAGGAACCAGGATTCCGTCAAACTCCCGGAGAACCTGCTCGG
>CAYWZG010000064.1:0-2881 GCA_964462795.1 uncultured Methanotrichaceae archaeon | reverse complement strand
GGCAGACGATGCTCCAACTCCTCAGCATCGATCCAGGTGATCTTGGGCCACGCGCCAGCCTCGATCCCAGCGTGCTTTAAAGCTTCCCTGATGCTAAGATACGTCTCTTCCATGTGGGTCGTCCCCTGAGACCCAGCGGTATACTTGCCCACAATCGCCATATTGACGCTATCTTTGATCATGATCATCTTCTCGATCAGCTCCATCCAGTCAGTTCTGTGCTCCTTGGGATAGAGACGAAGTATCTTCATGAGGTAAAGAGGCAGACGCTGCTCATCCAAGAGAAGAGGAACCTTGTAAACGTCATCAGCATCGTGACAGCTTATCACACCCTCCACGGCCACGTCACAAAATAGTGCTATCTTGGACTTGGTCTCGTCCAACAAGGGTTTTGCACACCGGATCGATAAAATGTCTGGCTGCAGCCCAAGAGAGCGCATCTCTTTGACGCTGTGCTGGGTCGGTTTCGTCTTTTGCTCCCCATCCATCGTCATGGGCGCAAGGGTCACATGAACAAAAACGGTGTTTCCCATCTCCTCGTTTCGAAGTTGACGCATCGCTTCGAGGAAAGGCATTCCTTCAATGTCGCCCACAGTGCCGCCAACCTCAATCAAGCAGACATCGGCCCCGCTCTCTTTGGCAACGGTCTTGATCCGATCCTTGATTTCGTTGGTTATGTGAGGAATGATCTGGACGGTTTTTCCCAAATACTCGCCGCGCCGCTCCTTTTCGATGACGGTCTTGTAAACTTTGCCAGTGGTGATGTTGTGATCTCGGGTCAATTCCACATCAAGAAAACGCTCGTAATTCCCCAGGTCGAGATCCACTTCGCCACCGTCTTTCAGTACGAAAACCTCGCCGTGCTGGAAGGGGCTCATCAGCCCTGCATCAATGTTTATGTAAGGGTCGATCTTGATGGCGGTGACGCGGTACCCTCGCTCCATCAACATCCGACCTATGGACGCGGCATTTATCCCTTTGCCAAGCCCACTCATCACGCCTCCTGTAACGACAATATATCTCACAGGTATCACGCATCAGGAAAAGGCGCCCTGCCATAGATAAGACTAACGATTAGAGGGAAAGAGGACTGATCTTAATCTTGCTCCCTGAGATCTGGTGGCAGCATGTTGGGGATCCCATCCTCGATTGGGTAACACTCGCCACAACTCTTGCAGCAGAGCCGACCGCTCAATATCTCAGTCTCGTTCTCCTCGAAGACTTCTAGATCCAAATCGCCCTTGCACATTGGACAGGCCAATATCTCCATAAGATCCGGTCTCATGCTTCGAGCTTAAGCCCCTATGTATTAAAAAACGTTATGATAAATGTCCCTCGGCAAACGTTTCTGGAAGATGTCTAAACTTCCATATTCAATATTTCAACAACTTTCGAGCATTTCCCTCCAGAATCATGTCGAGATCTTTTGAGGAAAAATCCATTCCCTTGATCAAGTCCACCTCTTTGGCCTGATCAGTCCACGGATAATCGGTCCCGAAAAGAACCCTGTCTGGACCCATCTCCTCGATCAACCCCTTCATTTCCACTGGAGACAGGCGGGTGGAAACGTAAGATGTGTCGAAGTAGACGTTCTCGCCTGCGGGTATCAGATGTTTCCGCACTCCCTGCCACATCTCGTACCCGCCAAGATGAGCCAGTACGACGGTGAGGTCTGGATGACGCTCAACCATCCGAGCAAAGCGGTCTGGCGTCCCGAAAAACTCCGGAAGATCTTCAGGCACCTTTCCTGCATGAAAGAGCAAAATCATGTCCCGTTCCAACACGGCTTCGTAGAGACGGTCACATTCAGGATCGTCTGGATAGAAAACCTGGAGGAAAGGAACTGCCTTGACACCCCTAACCCCCGCATCAAGGAGCCGGTCTAGCTCGTCTTCAATATCTGGTTGGAACGGATGTATCGCCCCAAACGGGACAAGGCCATTTCCACCAACAGCTTCTAGAAAGAAATCGTTCGTCGGCTTCACGTGTTTTGGGAGTGGTGCGAGGGGCAAGACAATGGATCGGTCAACTCCTGACCTTTGCATAGTCTCCTTGAGATCTGAGACTGTGCCCATCCCAGGAACTGGAACTCCCATCCTTCGTTTCACGGAAGCTATGGCCTTTGGGGCCATTTTGTCGGTGTAGATATGCGCATGAAAGTCGATGACCACAGGAGGTACACAGCCTGAAAATAGATAAGAATTTTGGCTGGAAACCTCCTTTTGCGGCCTTTCAGGTTCACTTCCACGATTTGGTTCTATTGTTTTATTAGATTAGCCCCATCTCAGATAGCCTGTTTGGCAGATACTCTCTCGTCACGAAATCAAGACCCTTCCCGGCGAAGGCCTGCTGCTCTGCCTTCTTCATCAACTTGATCTGGAGTTGGATCTGCTCTTTCCAGTAATCACCAGAAAACCTCGGATCGGTCAGCTCGCTTCTCAAGGCCTGAAGATCCTGGTCGGTGAGCTTGTCGGTGGATAGATCATAGTCCACGATATCGGTAGGCTGGACCCCCAAGAACTGCGCCTCAGGAGTGACGAGATAGCTCGAAAGGTGTGCGCTCTTGATCGAGCCGTAGGCAACGCTCGCATAAATCCGATAACTCCAAGGATCGCCATCAGTGAATACGACCACAGGAATGCCAAGCTCTTCGTTCAGCCTTTTGATCATACGCCGAGTGCTCCTTGCAGGCTGACCTTTCAGATGGACCAGCACGGAATCGTATTCTTGGTCAAACCCGTTCTCGATCAACCTGGCGTGCATACCACCGGTCTCGATCGCTATGACCAGTTTTGCGTCATGATCCGAAAACTTTACGTTATCCACATTATAGTCATATACCATAGATTTAACTCATATGAGCCCAACCCTATATAATGCC
>CAYWZG010000063.1:0-13390 GCA_964462795.1 uncultured Methanotrichaceae archaeon | reverse complement strand
CGGGCAGGTCTCCTAGACCCAAATCAAATTTGAATTCTATTGGCCTCATCATGATTTTAACGGATCGGACAAAAGATGTATTTCACTGAAAAGAGAGAAACGGAATTGCCAAGGTAATCTGACAAAGTCAAGCTACATAGTCATGGGGCTAAACAGCGGTTCGATCAATGGAGAGCTCCCTCTCGTGGCCCTCATAGCGATTGCCAGGACGTTTCTGATTGGTGGGATGGGGTTTACCTGGTGGCAAAAGCGCTGCGCATTCCCCGCCCAAGAAATATCACCTACACCCTGCTTTGATCTTTTAAGAATCTCGGTCCATTGGTGATCGGTTAAGGAATTTGAGCCACATAATCACCCCATTTTTCACACGATTTATGCGCCATATAAATGGCATCCACTCTGAAAAAGAGCATACGACGCCCCCTTCTATCAATCAAACTATGTTAAAGTTGCTACCCCACTCCCTCAGTACACCCAGTTTTCGTCTTAACCGATCACCAATGAAACGGCGACCTCATGGAGATCTGAAATCGGCCGACTCCGCTTTCCAAGTTTTGGTTTTTGCACATGTTTGTCGGATCGTTTTAAATTCGCTTGTATTAACTCTAATTGATTTGATTTAAACCAAAATCTTAATACATATAACGTTCTCCTTCATCTCATGCCCAAATCCGAACAGATCCCTATTCGGAGGCACATGAGCCTCGAGGAGCTCAATGGGAGGATAAGGGTTCTGGAGAGGTATACAAAGGTTTTGAAGAGGCTATATTTCATAAAATGTCGATATCATGGGATGAGCGTTGAAGCAGCAGCTCAACATGTTGGTATCACAAGAAGTGTAGCATATACCTGGCAGAGAAGATGGAATGAGGACGGATATGAAGGGCTAGCCCCCAGACACTCTGGAGGAAGACCCTCAAAGCTTTCAGATTTGCAAAAAGAGCGATTGAAGGCATCTCTCGGCTTTAAAGATAATTGGACCACCTCTGAGGTCAGAGATCTAATATTTCACGAATTTGGTGTGGAATATACCCTCAAACAGGTGCGCATTATCCTGAAGAATCTTGGAAAGGATCAATCCGAATCCTACGGCCGTGTCCAACTCGACCCAATGGGTGAAAACTCGTGTCGACCAGCAACGAACTGAGAAAAATCTCGGCTAAGCTTGAGGACGAACCGGTCTTGCGCCGACCACGAGTGGAAGACGGCGCAAAGATCCACCAACTGGTGAAGTCTTGCAAGCCACTGGACCTGAACTCGGTCTACAGCTACTTGTTGCTCTGCCAGCACTTTGCTGAGACTTGCGTTGTTGCCGATGTGGATGGGCAAGTTGTAGCCTTTCTATCAGGATACGTTCCGCCCTCGAAAAAGAACGTCTTTTTCGTCTGGCAAGTTGCAGTAGATGGAAAAGCGAGGGAGCAAGGTTGTGGCAAACGTCTGCTGAGAGAGGTGTTGCAAAGGCCGTACTGTCGAGATTGTCGCTTTCTGGAAACTACGATAACTCCTTCAAATCATGCTTCTCAAAACCTGTTCAGATCTTTTGCCAAAGATCTTGATGCTCCATGTGAAGTGAGCATCTGCTTTTCTGATGGCGATTTTGGGCAAAAACGTCACGAAGCGGAATATCTGTTCCGCATAGGACCGTTTGATGCCAATCAGGTGAAATGATTTATGAATGATTTTAGTACCATCGATCGTCTTGAATCAAAGGTTCGTAGCTACTGCAGATCTTTCCCCGTGGTTTTCAAAAGATCTCAGGGAGCCGTTCTGGAAGACGAGGAAGGTAAAAAGTACATCGATTTCCTCGCAGGCGCTGGCACCCTGAACTACGGACACAACAACCCGATTTTGAAAAAGGAGCTGCTAAAGTACATCGAATCGGATGGTATCACCCATGGCCTAGATATGGCCACAAAAGCGAAGCGAGAGTTTTTGGAGACCTTCGAGTCTCAGATCCTGCAACCTAGAAACATGAACTACAAGTTTCAGTTCACAGGTCCCACCGGGACGAACGCGGTGGAAGCTGCCATGAAGATCGCCCGCAAAGTGACCGGGCGCCAGACCATAGTCTCATTTACCAATGGCTTTCATGGCGTAACTCTCGGATCTGTCGCTGCCACGGCAAACAGTTATTTCCGAGAAGGTTGCGGCATATTGCCCCAGGGAACTGCCTTCATGCCCTACGATGGTTACCTCGGAGAGGGCGTCGATACCACCGAATACTTGGACAAGATGCTGACCGACGGGAGCAGCGGATTGGACCGTCCTGCAGCCGTGATAGTTGAGACGGTCCAAGGCGAAGGCGGAATAAACGTGGCAAGTTTCGAGTGGCTGCGCTCTCTGGAGGAGATATGCCTCAAGCACGACATACTCTTGATCGTAGACGACATTCAGATGGGTTGCGGTCGCACCGGGACCTTCTTCAGCTTTGAGCAGGCGGGAATATCCCCTGACATCATCACTCTATCTAAGTCCTTAAGCGGCTATGGTTTGCCCTTGGCCATGGTGCTGATTAAACCAGAACTGGACCAATGGAAGCCCGGTGAGCATAACGGCACTTTTCGGGGCAATAACTTAGCCTTCGTCACCGCCAAGGCCACGATAGAAAATTATTGGAGCAACGACTCTTTCTCCAGAGAGGTCGAGAAGAAGGGCAGGATTGTGCGGGTGCGGTTAAACAGAATCGTCCGCGAAGATGAGAGCGGGACCCTTTCTGCCCGTGGTCGCGGCATGATTCAGGCCATAGACTGCCAGAGTGGTGAGCTGTCCCGCAGGATTACAGCTAAGGCTTTCGAGAAGGGCCTCGTCATCGAGACTTCTGGCTCTGACGACCAGGTCATAAAATGTCTCATACCGCTGACCATCAGCTACGAAGAGCTGGTCCAGGGGCTGGACATTCTGGAAGAGAGCATCACAGATGTGGTGGCTGACATATCTGAGGAGACCTCTGGCAAGAACGTCTCCGAGATGGAGGTTCTGGCATGATCATGAGGACTCTTCAGGAGGCTGAAGAGACAGAACGTCGAGTTGTGGCAGAGAACTGGGAGAGCACGCGTTTGCTCCTCAAGGGTGATAACATGGATTTTTCGTTCCACATCACCACCATTTATCCGGGGACCGAGACCCATATCTGGTACCAAAATCACCTGGAGTCAGTTTATTGCATCGAAGGTGAAGGCGAGGTCGAGACGCTCGATGGGAGTGATGCTAAAATCTATCCCATCAAGCCTGGAGCCATTTACATCTTGGATCAACACGATCGCCACCTTTTGAGGGCGAAGAGCCCGTTGAAACTGGCCTGTGTTTTCAACCCTCCCCTCAGCGGAAAGGAGGTTCACGACGAAAACGGCGCCTACCCCCTGGAAGCAGAAGAGATCGTTGACTGATCTGTGCGGCCAAACCGCCACCACTGTAAAACACGAGCATGAGATCCCCCTACAGGGGTCTCTTCCATCCGATATTTTATCACATCATTACTTCGGGAGCGCGGAGGGTCACGAATACCCCGTCCTTTAGGGCGGGGTGGGCCGCATGCAATTTGATTTTTTACATAAATCCGCTGAATCTTCGTTTTACAACTGCCGAATAGACGTATTCTATCATGGTGATGTAGTCGAAGACGGGCAGATGAACTGCATCTTGCACGGCTGCACCGTAAGGTGGCAAACAGCTGCATTCGAGCAGGAGGGCTTTGACTTTCGGCTCTTCTGCCGCCATTTGTCGGGCTTTAGATACGACTTCTTCTTCGATGGCGTAAGGGTCTAGCGTTTCCTCTTCTTCTATGACGGCCTTGAAGAAATTATCTTGATCTTGAAGCCCTCTTATTTCCAGATCTTCTGTGGATTCAAAACCCAGGCTTTCGAAGAGCGGAGCGTCAAGACTTCTCGAATCAGCGGTGATTATCCCCAGTTTGTTATCTTCGCCTATGATGCTTGAGATGAAAGGGATCTGAAGGAGGCTTGATAGGAAGACCGGTACGTCCAAAATTTTGGCCAGCTCGCGTTGATGAATTGCCATAAAACCACAATCTCCGGTGACGGCCCGAACTCCTTGATTTTCGAGCTCTCTTGAAGCTTCCAGAAGATCTTCAAATATCGAAGGATCTTTTTCGAGGGCTCGTTTAGTTGTGAAACCCCCCACCTTTTAGAACCTGACCGGAAAGCTGTAGGTGGAAGCATTGGCCACGTCGCCGGGTATGAAGGGCGTAAAGGAGTCAAGCAGAAGAATGCCTATAGCTTCTCCGTAACTGGCCTGCCCTGGTCTGGCTTTGTAGATCATGTCCTCATCCCGTTTTTAAGTCTGTCGCGGACTCGTTTAGCCTTAAACGAGCAGATCGGCTCGTTTTTGATCTCAGACCATCTCTGTTCGATTCGCAGGACATATAACCTGACGTGGAAGCGGTGGTGAAATCGAACTTGCAGATGGTTGATACGACCGCTGCTGTTCTCTGGCGAAGCTGGATGAACGCTTACCAGCTCACCTCTTGCCCGAGCCCAGATCTCTGTGCATTTTTCAAGGCGGGCGCTGCTGCAACAGCATCTTGCACAGCTACGCCCACAGATTTAACTTGCGGGAGTGGAAAGGGCAGAGCGGGAAGTCCCTTGTCTTTAGGCCGAGGATGAAAGCAGAGCCCTCCCCTTTGTTTCTGGCCATCGATAACGGTTTAAGGCAATGATGATATACACTAAATACGCCCGTTTGACCTATTGGTTTACCTACCTTGCCATCGAAACAGTATCGGTGGTGTTAATGTCCCTGGAAGTCTCGAAAGAATATCTATCAACCTTTAACCGTCAGATACAAACGCAGCTTTACAACGAACTCCGGCAGGATTACTCATTTCCTCGTGCAGTATGCCGTTCACTATCAGATCTTTTCGGCTCTTACCTCGATCTATACTACAGTAGTCAACGGAAGGAAGGGCAGGTAATCATCCATGCAGTTTCAAAAGAGGTTCCCCCTGGCGTACCAGTAGAAGAGATGCATCTTGTCCCAGTTAGGCTGACCCTCTACGAACCCGATGACTGCACAAACCAAAAGCCAACAAGAGTTGCTGGATAAACACATCATCCGCATCAGTAGCGAAGCACATCAACAGGGTGCACTACTCACTCAGGCAGATATCGCCATCCTCCTCGGAGAGAGCACGAAAATTCTTCGTAAGTTACATGCCGTTGAATATGGACTTCCTCTGACCTGGGCATAACATGGGGTTGGACTCATATGTGTTAAATCTATGGTATATGACTACAAATGAATCCATTGGTGATCGGTTAAGACGAAAACCGGGTGTATTGAGGGATTGGGGTAGCAACTCTAACATAGTTTGATTGATAGAAAGGGGCGTCGTATGCTCTTTTTCAGAGTGGATGCCATTTATATGGCGCATAAATCGTGTGAAAAATGGGGTAATTATGTGGCTCAAAATCCTTAACCGATCACCAATGAATCTTGGTCTAACCGTCACTGTGGCGCTCTTGCTCTTTGGACCCAGGGCGGGACTGCCTGCCGCTTTTTGCATCCTTGCCGAAACCTCCTTTTACATGCTCTTATCCTTGCTTGCGAAGCGAAGTTGTGAGGATTTATAGTCGAGAACCAATTAGGCGAGTCGTACGTGTTTAGCCCCCCAGAATTGGGTCGTGGGTGCCGATAATTGAAGAAAATCTGAAAGATGGACACGGAAAGCCCATTTTGTGATGTTATCCATTCGGTCGCATGTTGGTGATTTTCAATGATTCACGGACACGACCAGAAACGGAATCGCCAAGGTAATCTGACAACGTCAAACTGGCGGCGACGCACCCCGCTGCAAGAAGCAGCGGGGCATGATTCGCGCCGCCGCCCAGTTAAGCCGATAGACCGCAAATGGAGGCATTCTTAAGCCAGTCATATGTCACCCCGATCCACAATATTCAGATTATCCGTGGATCGATTCAAACTGTTAAGTTGGTTTGGTGACCATCCCAACCGCAGCAAGCTGCAGGGTATTCATTTCAAAATCAAGTTAAAAAAGGTACTGGGGATCCGTTTCCGAGTCCAACCCCATTTATGGAGTGCATAACTCGTGTGAACAACTGGTCGATTATGTAGCTCAAAATCCTTAACCGATGACCGATGGATGAAGCTGAGGAAACGCTGCGCTGCGCCGAAAGTGGCGTCCCTGCAGAGCCCGAGGAGCTGAGGCGTCTGTGGACCCCAGGGCGAGAGCCGTCCTTGCCGTCTTCATGGGGAAAGATAGCATCAAGACCTCGGACGTGGCCGAGGCCTTGGGCCTATCAGACCGCATGGCTCGGGTTCTGCTCAAAAAGTGGGTAGAGGAGGGCCTGCTGGTAGTGGACGATCCTTCGAAGCGTGGCTGAACCTACGAGTTATCGGCAATTTATCGGCAATACATCGGCAATACATCGGCAGCTTATCGGCAATGCCTGGGGTCGAAGAATAACTGGTACTACTGGGCTCATACTTGGTGGAGGGAGGGCGTGGACGCGCGCCAGACACCCCCAAATTATGCCAGTGTGACCCTTTGATCCAAATATTGTAATAATTCATCACAAAATATATTTAGTATATGAGTTAAACTTGTAAAAACCGTCCGATAAGACCGATATGATTATATCCCGAGATCGACAACCCCAGAATCATGTCTTGGATGAAGGACAAGAAGTTCTGCGACGAGGAAAGGGAGAAACTGGAGAAAGGAAGCGGTTTTGACAAGCTCATAACCATGATCTGCAACTGGTTCTATCGAGTCATGTCCTGGTAAACTTCAGAGAGCTAGTGCACCTTTTTCGAAGGTGTGCGCTTCTTCTCTGCAAAAGTTCCATCACACTTTGCCGATCTTCTCCAATGGCCAAGATAGATATGAGAGGATCGCCTTTCTCTGCGATCGATCCAGTTTTGGGCACGTCGGCGACCCATCTGGTGACCTTCCGAAGATCTTCTTCTATTTTTATCTTATCATCTGCAAAGAGAATGGCCCTTCCCGCAGACCTTTGTAGCTTGGGCCTTTCGGGTAAAATTCCCTCAAAAGAGAGATGGTGAGCCGAAAATAGGTTTATTTCGCAAGATAACTCTACCGAATCTAGACTTCCTTGAAACCTTGGGTTCACCTCTAAAACGACCGGCCCCTTTTTCGTGATCAAGAAGTCGACTCCATTGGATCCGACCAGTCCCAGTCCCGAAGTTATCGATTCTGCCATCTCCATCATCTCAGCGGTGAGGCTGTTTTGCTCAAGAGGCGTTAAGTTTCCACAGTACCTAAAACCAGTGGCTCCAAGCCAAGGTTCACCTATGAGCTGCTCGTTTGCAACCAAAGCAGTCGCCTCTTTTCCAGTTCCCACCACAGAGACGCTTGCAGGTTTGCCTTCAGCCCATTCTTGAACTATGAGCTCATCTCCTTTGGCTTGCCCACCGGCCTTTTTTATATCTTCTTTTGTCCAGGCCAGACGATTCATCCAGCCGCCAGCCCCTTTCCGAGGCTTGACCATAACAGGCCACTCATCAAACACATCCTGGTCCGATGATGCTAGATCCGATAGCGGCTCGGATTTCAAGAATGGATAACCCTCTTTCTCAAGCCAGCGAGCCAGCCAGAGCTTGTCGGAGACCTGGGCGATCTTCTCTGGGGGGTTGTTTAAGATGCGGGGCCCTACAACGCTCATCTCCTCAAGACCCGGGCCCAAGACCACCACGTCGGGCGAGTACGAGTCAAAAGCATTTTTGATCAGATCTTTGGCCGCTCTTACCAGATCTCCTGATTTTTGAGGATCGCAATCCAGCCGTACCGCCTTTGGGACCGATTCTTTAAGGTCGAGGTCGCAATAACAGTCTGCTGCCAGGACCTCGTGCCCGGCCTTCCTGGCCGAAGATGCGATGTGCCTTACATCATAACCTATGACGAATGCTTTCATGACTTTCCTCACATTCTTCTCCAAATGACTCCTATGTCCACTATTCTGGTGAGATTCAATTGGTTTTATCGGACTGGTTCTTGATCATGATCTATCCGACCTGGAATCTTTGTATAGTGTTTAACTATACCTCTCGGACAAATGTCGAGCTCGTGAGAGTTCGATATTTTGGCCTAATAGTATCGTTAAACACTATTCTGGCGAGAACCAATTTGTCTCATCTAATTGGTTCTTGACTATAATCACCTGTTCGATAGTTCCCGCACCTGAAGGTCAATCAGAAGTATCAGAAGTATCGGAAATATCAAAAGTGGGCGGCCGCCCGATTATCTGTTTTCCTCTCTTGCCAGGAACGATCTTGATCTTGCCATCAAAGCTCTTTTCCAGCTCTTTGCCTTCTTGGACCCGGTCCAGAAAGATGGCCAAGGCAGCCACTTCAGAATGAGGCTGGTTTCCTATCCCCACGTTCCAGTCGGCGAGCTGATAGATCTCAGCAGGAACCTTCTCGGCCCCGACCACCACCATGATGCTCTCGGAAGACCGAATATCTTCGATGACGTCTGGAAGGTTGGACCCGTACATGGTGAGATGAACTACTTGTCCACCCGCCTTTTTCCATTTTCGGACCTCGTGCCTCCATTTGACCCCTTCCTTCACCCGAAAGTCTCCGCCCCACCGTTCGGTCACGTCTCTTAGGCCCAAGACCAACTTATCGTCTCTGCCTGCAAGAATCATCTCTTCGGCTCCGAAGGCTCGCGCCACCAATCCCACGTGAGTTGTGATCCTTTTGTCCCGTTCTGGCCGATGGCCCAGCCTCAGAACCACGATTCGCATGACACCGGAAAGATTGGACATGATATTTATCTTCGTTGGGAGCGCAAAGTGGGGAGATAAAATAACCCAGCTTTAGGCCGTGGTAGTTGCCCTCCCTCCAAAATCGATAAATCCCTTGGGCGTGCTCTCCACCAGGATGAAACTGTGCGAGAAATGTGGAGGCAAAGGTTACAGAGTGGTGGGCGAGAAGACCTGCCCCAACTGTAAAGGGACTGGCAAGATCGAGTCCGTAAGCCTCGGTGAGGTAGACGCTGGCGATATCGCCGACCTCGTAAAGGAAGGCGCCACCAAGTGTCCTGTCTGTCATGGGTCTGGAACCATCGCCGTGACCGAGGCTTGTGACGCTTGTGGCGGTCTGGGTCGGGATTATTTCTGTGTGGTCTGCGGATCTAAGCTTGCGACAAAGAGCGAAGTCTGTGAAAAATGCGCCAAAAAGTCGCTGGTCTACGTTCTAGACAACATCTGCAACACCAAAGACTTGGTTGTCGGAGAAGTGTATAAGGGCACTGTTTCTGGTATCGCCAATTTTGGGGCTTTCGTCGACCTTAACAGTCAGGTCAGAGGATTGGCCCACAACAAGTTCTTGACGTACACTCCTGAAGTGGGCGATGGGATATTTGTTCGGGTGAGAAATGTCGCCCCCAACGGAAACATCGAGCTTGAACCGGTATCTTTGAGCGAGTACCACACGGTCGAGGTGACAAAGGACATTCCCCTCTCAACTGTGGGCGAGCTTCCAAACCTGGTCGGAAAATTGGTCTGCATCGAAGGACTTGTGATCCAGGTGAAACAGACCGGCGGTCCAACGATATTCACGGTCTCTGACGAAGACGGTATGGTCTTTTGTGCCGCGTTCGAGCGGGCTGGGGAAAGAGCTTATTCAGATATAGACAGCGACATGATCGTGAGGGTGATGGGCGATGCGGGTCTTAGAAACGGCCAGATCCAGATCGAAGTCAAGTCGATGAAACAGCTTTGGGGTGGCGACGCTTCAAACGTTGAAGAAAGGATCGAAACGGCCATCGACAAGAGGGCCGAGCCACACGATGTATCCCTCCTCATAGAAAGCGACGTGATAACCAAGCTCAAGCCGAAGATGATGGATGTAGCCAAAGAGATCAGGCGAGCCATCTTCAAGTCTCAACCCATCGTGGTAAGGCATCACGCCGATGCCGATGGGATATCTTCGGCTGTGGCGATCGAGACTGCCATCCTCCCTCTGATCAAGGAGACGGGAGGTACTGACGCTGAGCATTATAACTACCGTCGAGCACCTTCCAAGGCGCCTTTCTACGAGCTAGAAGATGTGACCAAGGATCTGACTTATGCCCTTGAGGACCAAAGACGGCACGACCAGAAGATGCCACTCATTGTCCTGATGGACAACGGCTCGACCGAGGAAGACGTTCCCGCAATGAAACAGGCTCAGATCTACGGACTCAACATGATCGTGGTGGATCATCACCATCCCGACGATGAGGTGGACCCATATCTGATCTGTCACGTAAATCCGGCTCATGTAGGCGGCGATTTCGGGGTCACCACCGGGATGCTCGGAACCGAGATTGCAAGAATGATCAACCCCGACGTGACCGAGAAGATCAAGCACTTTCCGGCAGTGTCTGCCGTTGGTGATCGGAGCGAAGCACCTGAAGCTGAACGATATATCAAGCTGGTTGAAGACCGGTTCAGTCTTGAAGACCTGAAGAACGCTGCCCTTGCCCTGGATTACGAAGCGTTCTGGCTCAGGTTCAACGAAGGTAGAGGTCTCATCAACGACATTTTGTGTCTTGGCAGGTTAGATCGGCATCGTAAAATCGTCCAGCTTTTATGCGATCAAGCCAACGCGGCAATCGACGAGCAGCTCGATGTGACTCTTGCTCACGTTAAGGCCCAGAAGCTTCCCAACGGGGCGATCATGAACGTCCTAGATGTGGAAAACTTCGCCCACAAGTTCACATTCCCACCGCCTGGAAAGACGTCTGGTGAGGTTCACGATCGGCTCTGCAAGAAGTACGATGGATTGCCCGTAGTCACCCTTGGTTACGGCCCTGACTTTGCTGTGATCAGGAGCAGAGGCGTCTTGATGAACATTCCTCAAATGGTTCGCGAGCTGAGAGCAGAGATCCAAAATGGGGGCGTCAATGGCGGGGGTCATCTTGTCGTAGGCTCGATCAAGTTCGTGGGCGGCATGAGAAAAGAAGTGCTGGCAAAGCTTGCCGAGAAGATAGGGCTTTATTCTGTGGAGAAGGTCCCTCGATCCGATTCGGACGCTGAAGCGAGTTGAAACTGGCGCAAGAATCGGGGGCACGGGTCCCCTCCTCTAACCAAGCTTTTCGATGCGGGGATCATATATGCCAATCATTGAAATGGGTCGCGCATTCTGCAGGTGAAATTCTGCAATATAGACATTTTTCCGTACCACTCTTTAAGCACTATGTTACCGGCATCTATTTTTCCATAATCGGGACTATCTTCATGGCAGCGCGAATAACTCGATAGATCGATATTTTGAGACATGATATCTATTATATGTGGTCATAATATATATATACATATGGATTTTCAATAATCCGTACCTTTGGCCTGAAAGGGTAAATCAAACAACATCTTTTTTGCAGAAGAAGATTGTAAGAAGTAATTCATGAACATGAAAAAGTTGATTATTCCTGCCTCTTTGGTCCTTGTGGTCTTGGCTTTGGCCTTCACCGGCTGCATGGAAAAATCTGGCGAGGAAGGTGTGGAAACCGGTGCAGTTTTAGATGAAGAAGCGGTTCACGCTGAAGAGGGCGCCACAGGTTCTGAAGATGAAATTGTCAACATCACCGAAGAGGCTTGCGAAGATCGGCCCATAAAATTGACCACCTGTCCACCAGAGCCAGAACTTCTCGGATCTCATGAGTCATGAGGCCCAGAAATCTGGCAAAGAAGCCGGAGGCCAGTCAAATTGTGGTGGTGCACCTTGTTTGTAGCAGCGGTACGTGACTTGTGCCACCGCTTAAGGTTGCCTTGGATGATAGGATTTTGTAAGCGGCCTTTAGTTATTTAACCTTGAAGAGCGAATACCTTCACATGAAATGCAGCGAACCTTGCCAGGACTTTTGCAGATGGATAAAGACGCTGCCACATCACAAAAAGTACGTTCTCAATAAAGAGGACTACCCAGCGCTGCCCAAATGTTTCAAAGAGACTCTCATGGGCGAATCAGTCCTAGGGTCTCTGCGCCAGTTCAGAGGGCCTTTCAGCGCCCATGTCCATGAGTTCGAAGACAGATGGGTTCTCCACAGGGACATAGTGGACGCTGAAAAAGATCCCTTGGGCCATCTCGTAAACGATGCGCCAGAGTACGTCTTGTCAGCGCTGGCAGGCCTTGCCACATGTCTGATCGCTAAAAATAAGAGAGACAACAAAAACGCACTTCTTGCAGGCTGGGCCATGAGCTCTTTTCTGCTCCTGCTCGGAAAGATGACAAAGGCCGTCACCGAAGACGGAAGCGAGAACGAAGCAAAAGCACCCCGGTTCACTTAATCGGGGCAAGAACAAAACGGCGTGCGGGTTTTTCGAAAACTTGAGGGGACTATGGACAACGTTGTCAACAATCTGGCATTTTTCGTTTACACTTTGACGTCGATATTCGTCATAGTAAATCCGGTGGGTGCGACCATGGTTTTCATCCCCCTAACTTCGGGTGCCACTATCAAGGAACAATCCAAGATCTGCCTTCGCGCAACCTCGGTGGCTTACGTTATCGCCCTCATCTTCGCCCTGAGCGGTGACTTGGTTCTTCGGTTCTTTGGAGCTTCCGTGGACTCTCTTCGAGTCGCTGGAGGAATCCTTTTATTCGTGATGGCGATGGAGATGCTAAAGGCCAAACCGCGGATGAAGGTCACCAAAGCCGAGATGGTGGACGCAAATGAGCGAGACGACGTCTCTGTATTTCCGCTGGCAATGCCACTTCTTACAGGGGCAGGTACCATCACCACGGTGATAGTCCACATGGGTGCTGCTACAGGCCCCCTTCAGAAAGGGATCGTCCTTCTGGCCACCACCGCAACTTTCGTTGCGGCCTATGGTATACTCAGAGTTTCAGAAGAGATCGGTGAAATACTGGGCGTCACCGGCATTCTGGTCATGACCAGGATCATGGGCTTGATCCTCGGCGCTATCGCCGTAAACTTCGTGGCCACAGGTGCCTGGAACCTCTACCTGATTCTGTCTCAGTAGCTCAAACCCTCCAAAAACGTGGGTGTTCGTCCCCTTCTAAAAAAAGAGATTTCTACGATGCAGAACGACGGACCTTGAAACGTCGTTCTGGCAAAGAGCCAATAGGTGCTAATCGGTACTATCCTTGGTTGTTGCCCTCAATCGCCTTTGCGACCAATTCCACCAGGTCGAGGACTTGGCTACCGGCATCTTTCAGGTTTCGGATGCAGAGCGGGCAGCAGGTCGTGACTATGAACTCTGCACTTTCTGGAACGTCCTTTAGCCTTCGTTTTGCGATCTTGAGCGAAAGATCTCCATAACCTGTGCGAACGCCGCCACCGCCACCACAACACCTCGCGTTTTCGCGATTTGTTTTCATCTCTTCAAGGTTAGGACTTACGCAGTTGACCGGAATATTTTTATGCCATTTGATGCATTCAAAT
>CAYWZG010000062.1:0-13406 GCA_964462795.1 uncultured Methanotrichaceae archaeon | reverse complement strand
CTATCCTCAGTGATGGTTCTCCGGCAAACGGGGCATAGATATCTGCCAACTTTGATTATTCCAAGATGTTCTTTACAGCGAGTATTGAAGCCGTTGTGAACCATCTGTGTGTTGCAATCAGGACACAATGGTGGTAAAATTTTGCGAAAAACCCCATCTGCAGTAAACTCGAAGTTATCGGGATAATCACCAAAGATTCTCAAAAACAGTTCACGGCACGGAAAATTTATTAGGGTAAGGTGTATTTGGGTCATAAGAGGGTACCACAGGGTACTTCTTCTCAAAGATTGAAAAACTTTTGGGAGACGGCATCCTGCCTCTAACTTTATCACTGGAAAATTCGATTGTGCCTCGCCCTTCTCCTAGCCTTCCCGATTCCCGCATCATCTTGTGCATATTCGGCCCCTTCTTCTCATCCCATGCGAATCTCCCCTGCCGCCAAGATTATCGGGCCCGCAAAGTCGTCTGGAAAAGACAAGAGGCGCCAAAGGCTCATGGGGGTGGGTTCTCGCCCTGGGATGCCTCAACTCCCGATCTATCAAAGGTGGCGTCGAAGGGCGCTGATCTTCTGCCGTTAAGGGCAGAGCAGGGCACGGTCCCAATTTGTGGCGGGCGACCCCCGTGTACAGGTCCGACACATTTTACCTGAAAGGTATCGTTAACCACTATATTTTCATTTCAGAATCCAAATCCTAATATCTCAGGAGCGCACCCACGCCGCCTATCGACTCAAGGCAAGAGTCTTCTTCCACGAACTCGACTTCAGCACCGGTTCTCTTGGCCAGTTCATAGAGCTCCTCGGCAAAGTCTACCCTCGAAATCGGTCCGCCGCAATTCGGACAATTTTTGGGCGGTGTGCCGTTTCCCAAATTCTGGCAACGCTCGCAGATCCAGCCCGGGATCGAGACTTCTTTAAGGAGGACCAGAACGTTCACCCTGCCTTGATTCAGGGCATCTTTCACCTCTTTTGGTCCGTAAGCTGCAAGGCCACTTTTCAGTATTTCGGCTCTTAGTTCTTTGGCTCGATCTTCTGACTTGATCCTTTCATCGTCCAGGGCAATCTCGTCAGCTCGTTTCAATATATCGCTTTTCGAAGCGTCCATGCTGATGTCTACAACTCCGAGAACCTTTTCCAAAATATGGGTTGGGAGCATCTCTTCGAGCTGGTTTTTGGCGTCACCAGGACCTGCGATCACGATTCCTCTGATTGAGTCATCGCATTTCTCTTGAAGGTCTGCCACCACTTGTGTAAGGAACGACTTTATGGCGCCTTTCCGGAGGCGGTTGAACCGCATCTGGCTCCATCCGCCTTTCTTGTGTTTGTTCATGAGGTCGGTGGAAATATGGTCTCTTTCTTCCAGGATGTCTGATCGGACGCAGAATAGGCGGGCTTCTCTTGAGTCCAAAAGAAGGACTCCATAGTCTTGGTAGTCGTCCATGAGCTTTGCCAAAGGCAGAAGGAATGGCGAAGTGTCGAGGATCACTGCCGCGTCCAGTTCCAGTCCGATTCTGTATACGTGGAGGAAAGAATGTGGCGCTGACGCGAAGATTATCCTGCCTTTCTCTCCATGAATTGTCTTTGAATCGAAAACGTCCTTGGACATGGCTACCGTATCTTTGAAAATACTTCGAAGATCTCGAGAAAGGGCCTTTTCGATGGCTTTCATTCGGGACGAGACAATCGATCTGGTCTCGTGCTCTTTGTTCGAAGGCAAGTAAACTGAAAGGTAAACGTCTTTCTCATCGTATATTTCGGCCAATGCCCTGATATCGATCTCTGCGACCGAAACCAGTTTTTCTGGAGCCCTTCGGCTGAAATCCTCGGTTGGATTCATGATCGTTAATATGCGGCTGAGATGAAAAGATTTTCTTTTGAAATGAATACCCCACAGCTTGCTGCAGGGTGCGTTGTTTGACTGGTTTTAGATCGATCAGGAAGAATTGCAGAGTGGGGCTAAACACGTACCGTTTTCTGATGGCTAAACTTTTTAACAGATTGTGTCAGCCATAGCTCTCGGTGCAATATTGAATATTGTGGGTTTGATACTGACGCTGGGGTTTTTGGTCGTAGTCTCATCTTTAGCGGGGCTGGCAGATCAGGATGAAGCCGATGTAACCACCCAAATCGCTGGCAAGAATGCGAGCGAGGCGGCAACTAATCCAGCGGAAAACTCAGTGCCCAGCAACGCCGAACGCAAGCCGGAAAACAATATATTAGATTTTATATTGAATGTAGTTACTTCTAAACTTCTCTCTGGTCTGGCTGCATTGGTTGCGATTTTATCGATGGCATATGGCGTCTATAAATGGCTGCTAAAACGTAGATCAAAAGAGTCTGGTGTGAGTATTGGACATGTCAATAGCGACGTAATATCAACTTCTGAACCCGAAAACAAAAAACCAATAGTACTCGATTACAAACCCTACCTTACCAAGACTAATGAAGACCTTAAAAAAGAACTTGATTTGTCCATACCACGTACTTTGGAATCAAAAGTTAAAGAACCTGAAAATCAGATTATACCTGTTGAAGAGGTTCTGTCAACTGGCAAGCACGCTCTAATTCTCGGCGAGCCAGGTTCTGGCAAAACATACATAACAAAGTATTTAGCTAAATATATTATTGAGAGAAACATCGCTGTAGAGAACCCAAAAATACCAGTTCGGATTAAGGCGAGGATGTGGGGAAACCAATTCAATACAATTCCAGTAGCAATATCTAAAGAATTGGAATATATAGTAGATAACATAAATCCTGATATTGTTACATCAGACATTAATGCGAACAAGTTCATAATTATAATTGATGGTTATGATGAAATTCGAGGAGAAAAGAAGAACGATTTAACTTGGGAGATTGGGAGAATTGCAGGCAGCCGAAAAGCGCAGATAATTCTTACATCACGTGAGGCAAATTATCATGAAGAGCTATCGAGTAAGTTTTTTGTTTGGATAATTAAGAGTTTAAGTGATGAACAGATTGATCAATATGCTAAGCAAGTTTACTCGTTTGAATTTTTTAGCCATCATTTGAGAGAGCAAAACTTGTTAGAATTGGCTCGCTTACCGTTATATCTTTTTATGTTATGTGAAATTACTAAAGATCATGAAGGACATATCCCAAACAATAAGGCAAAAATACAAGAAAGATTTGCACAATATTTTCTGGAAGAACGCTGTCGATTGCGTAATCCAAGCTTCGAACCGAAATTTTCTATCGATCAAAAGCTAAAATTTTTGTCAGGATTAGCCAAACGAAGATCTGAGGATGTTAGCTTCGGTGATTATGCCCGTTGTGCTCTAGATGCCGAGATAACAGACTATTCAAGAGTACTTTTAGATGAAATAACAGAATCAGGCCTCCTAAAAGGGGATGTAACATCCGTAGTTAAATTTATTCATCCTACTACGGCAGAGTTCTTTCATGCGAGATCAATCGCATCTTTACCTGACAGCAAAATCGTTGAATTTATCCAAAAGAGACATTCTCAAGTGGAATATTCTGAGACGATCTTATTCCTTGTGGGTCTTCTAGGAAATCAAGAGAAACAAGACATTGTTCTTGACTATCTCGAAGAAAACAACCTGCCACTTTATATCAAATGCCTCAGCGCAAGACAGCATATTGACTTAAGCGATTCTGCGAATTATGCAGAAATTGAACGCCAATACTTATCGCAGCTCCAAAGATCTTATAACACGTTGTTGGATCGATATTTCGAGCCAATTAAAAGGCAATTTGTTCCGTTCAGCTTTATGCGTTTAAATCGCCAAGTTTCGTTAAAAAACTATATGCTGCTGATAAGAGGTTCACTTGATATCGCTAACTTAAGACTTCATTATGAATATCTTCCGATCTTACGGGAATCTGATAATAATACAGATCCCGTGATATCGAAGCACCCATCTGGCCTCCTTGGTAAGACATTCTATGAATACCTAGATCTTAGCCATCTTGGACTTGATTCTGCTCGTGAAGTGGCTATGGAGGATATCAAAGATCAGTTAAAAAGATTAGTTGGAGGTCAAATGCTTCCTAATCGACCTACACCGCTACTTTGTGAAGGGATTGTAGCGCAAACTCGTGATGCAGCCTCACATGCACGTATGTTTCAAGATAAGTCGCTGAAACCCATATGGAAATTCACGACCGGAGTATATGAAGCTCGAGAATACCTTGAAGCGTTTGAAAGTATTCAAGATCATCCTTTCGTTGTGGTTAGATCTCGATCGCCCGGTCAACCGCCCAAAGAGAACCATTCGCCCATAAAGAATTTTCATTTTATTATTCTGTTGTTGAGGCATTTTGTTGCAAATTCAATTTCGATCCAAGAAAATATTTTACCGAGATTTGAAAAACCTTGGGGTTCGGATCCGGATCCAATTAAAAAACGATTGGAAGAAACATATTCTCTTCTGCCAAAACTGTATATGCAACTCATTGATCTCAATTTCCCCAATCTACGAGAATATCTTTGGCATTCTAAAATATATCCATTTAAGTATGTGATTCGCTTTAAATACGACGACCCAGTTAAATCTCGTGGGCCTTATACTGATTTTCGTTTTGAAGCTCTTGGATATGCGATGCCTGTAGCTTCTAAAGAGGATATCATAGCTGAAGTAATTCAAGTGGAAAGCGATAGAGATAATTTATGGACAGATGAAGAAGTTGATACAGTTCATTTTGAATACATTCAGAATTTGAAGGCTCTTAGACGATATAGTATTGAAGATAAGTTCTTCTTAACCCAATTTCATACTCGTGTAGACGTACTTGACGATGAAGTGTTAACGCATGCAGTTTACGGATTGTTGGAAAACGATATGGAAGTTATAATAGAGGATTGGTAACGCCAGCCATTGACACAGATAATTTGGGAATTGACTAAAAATAGAATCGAGTCCCAGGGTTTCCCTTACCCCAGGATCTCGTGCAGGTTGAAGAGATGTGGCCCGAGCTTCCCTCGAAGTTTCCGGCCGAGATCTTGACGACGCCCGAAACCTTGCAGGTAGCCTCGATCCCTGCGCGCATCGCCCTCTCGATCGCCACCCGGATGACGCCGTTTTTGACCACCCAGCGAGAGGCGCTGGACCTGGCGGGGTTCATCGCGGGGCGGGAGATGATCTCATAATAGATCTGAAGACTAGACCTTTCGCCCCTTTTCAAAAAAAGATATATCTCAGGGGCTCATTTTAGGAGACGAATGACCAGTAGGTGATAACATGACCGATGATCTCCCAAAACGAGATAACTCCTCTCTCGACGAAATCGTCCGGACGCTCAGGGTGAGCATGCCCGATCTCGCCGAGCGCTACGGCGTGAAGCGCCTGGGCATCTTTGGCTCTTATTTCAGGGGTGACGCGAACGAAGAGAGCGACCTCGATATCCTTGTGGAGTTTGAAGATGCGCCCACCCTCTGGGAGTTCATCCGACTCAACCGAGAGCTGGGCGATAAGCTGGGGGTCAAGGCGGATCTGGTGATGAAGAAGACCCTCAAACCCGGAATCGAAGAGGCGATCCTAAAGGAAGTAGTGGTTGTTTGAGGGTGAGGATATAAACGCCATTAACAGGGTCGATCAAAAGCGGATAAAAATAGAACAGAGTCCCAGGGTTTCCCTTTACCCCAGGATCTCGTGCAGGTTGAATAAGTGTGGCCCGAGCTTCCCCTCGAAGTTTCCGGCCGAGATCTTGAGGACGCCCGGAACCTTGCAGGCGGCCTTGATGCCCGCGCGCATCGAGTTTTCGATCGCCTCTTTGCCAACGCCGTTAATCACGACCTCGTAGGAGGCCTTGACCTCTTCGGGCAGGGTGCAGACACCCTCGTCTTTCAGGGTGGGACAGAACCTCTCGTTCGTCGATGCCTTCAGGAACTTGTAGCGGCTTCCAACCTTCGAACCGCTCGCAACAACCCCGCCGGGGAAAGGCGTGATCGTCCCCTCTTGTTCTCTTATGGCGTCCACCGCAGCCTCTGCTGCCATCAGGGCGCTCGCCTGGTTTTCGGCCATTATGTAGAAGTTTCCGCCTGCAATCCCGTCAACTGCGCCGATGTTTTCTTCCACCAGAAAGTCGCCTGACATTACCGGTATGCTGCAAACGCCGCGCTCGCAGTAGGACATATCCTTTTGAAAGCCATCGCCGAAGAACTTGAGCTTCGCGCCGGTGTCAAACTGCTTTTCAGCATCCGGAAGCCCGTTGAAGACCGCCGTGGTCGGCGCGGTCAAGACGCACTGCCCAACCCGTGAAAGAAGCGAGTTTTCCAGTTTCTTGTATCCCATGTTACAGATCTGGATGTAAACGCCGGGCCTTCCGTCAGGTGTCTCGTCCCTCTTTGCTATCCGCTCGATTCCGGCTTCAGCTGGGCACATTATCACCGAGGTGCCAAATCCAGTGGTCTCCCTCGCCGCTTCAAGAGCCCATCTTTCGGTGATTGCCGTTATCAGAACTCTCGCCACCTTTATGGGGAAACCCTCTGCAAAGGTGTCTTCAATCTCTACGCCATTAATTTCCATACCATCCACTCCAACACAAAAATGCAAAACACAACGAAACAACGAAATAATACTGAACTGTTAAAGAAAATAAAAAATTATTCGGGGTTGTAAACCCCCAAAGAAAACCCTTCACCGTTCCAGAAAGCCGAAGCAGAACAGACCGGCTTTTCCAAATCGAGGTCGAACGCGGCCTTGGAAACCTCTTTTGCGCCCACGCCAGACATATCGACCGGCTCAAACTCGGTCTTCTCATAAGTGGCGACCAAGAACGCGCAGTCGTCTTCAAGCGAGAACCGCTTCACTTTGACCTCGTCTTTCTGAGCGATGCCAAGCCAGCCCTCGTCGCCTCTGGCAACTCCGGCGATCCTGGGCGTGTCCAGCTCGTCTCTCTCATAACCGTAGGCTACGAGGCTCAAACCGATGGCATCCATCGGTTTCATGCCGTCTTCGATCTTCTCGGTGATCATGTCAGCCTGGGTGCCGTTAGCAACCACGGCCGTGCTTCCAACAAGGCGTATGCAGTTGTAAGCTATGTAAGGATTCTTCTCAAGATCACGAGGGTCCCGAGGCGAGACCATTACAGTCTCGTCTCGAAGGGTCGTCAGCCTGTTGGGAAAAGACCGGGACGATACCCTGTAACCGACCCAGCAATTTCCCCCCGTCCTTCCGATTACCACTATCCTGCCCACATACATGGGTCAATCACACCGAAATAGCGACCTTAATCGTCCGATCAATCGTCAAGAAGGCCGAATTTCTCGGCGTTCTCGTCTGCTATAACCTGGATCTTGGCTATGTAATCGGCGCCACCTTCGACTTTGAAGAGGTGCTTATACCTGCCTTGAGTCTTGAGGTAATCTTCAACCGGCCTTTGATGCCTCACTTTCTTTACGCCAGCAAGCTTTCCATTGACGTATTCGTACAGTGGGTAAATACAAGTCTCCACCACAATCCTGGCCTGTTCGATGGTGGTCCCATCCGAATAACTCCAACCTGTGATACAGGGGGCGTTGATCTGGATGTAGGCAGGTCCCTTGATCTCCAAAGATCGCTTAACCTTCGTCCTAAGGTCCGTTGGATATGCGATTGAGGCCGTGGCAACGTAAGGAATGCCATGGGCCACTGCGATGGCTGGCATGTCCTTCTTCCTCAAGGGGTTACCAAAACTCTCCGACCCGATTGGGGTCGTGGTCGTCTTGGCATAAAAGGGAGTAGACCCGCTTCTCTGGACGCCCGTGTTCATGTAGGCCTCGTTGTCGTAACAGATGTAGGTCACGTTGTGACCTCTATCGAACATCCCGGATATGGAACCGATTCCGATATCAAAGGTACTTCCATCGCCGCCGATGACGAGGATGTTAGTATCTGTCTTTCCGAACTTCTTCAAGGCAACCTCTATTCCAGAGGCCACTGACGCGGGGTTTTCGAATAGTGAATGTACCCAAGGCACCCTCCAGGAACTCTCTGGGAAGGGAGTGGAAGTGACTTCGAGACAGCCAGTTGGAGAGGCAACTATGGTGTTTGGTCCTGCAGCGTCGAGGACCAGCTTGACGGCTATGGGCATTCCGCATCCTGCACAAGCCCTGTGACCTGGAGCAAACAAACTCTCTTGCATCAGACAATCCTCCTAAAGACACTCTGATCTCACGTCGAAAATCTCGAACTCTGACTCGAAATCGACGCCTTCATCTTTCACCTTGGAAGCCTTCTCCACCATGTTCCGGATATGTTTCTTGGCTATGTCTCGACCACCCAGACCCACGCTGAACCCTATTATGGGGGTTCTAATTTGGGTATTGTAGAAAGCACCTTTGAGATCGGTCAGAAGAGCGCTCTGGTAACCCATGGAAAGATCCTTTTCGATCACCACAATCACGTTCGCGTCTTTGAGGGTGTTCATCAGGGCCTCCGTTGGGAAGGGTCGATAGCTTCTGATCTTGACTAAGCCCACCTTGATGCCTTCCTTTCGTAGCTCGTCTATGCTATCCCTCATCGTGCCAACGATGGATCCCATGGCGACAAGCACTATCTCGGCGTCGTCTGTCTTGTATGTGTCTATCAAGCCGCCGTATCCTCTGCCAAAAGTCTCCTCAAAGACCTTGTCCACTTCCTCAATCTTCTTGAGGGCGTCCTCCATTGCTTTGTATTGGACGTACTTGAACTCAGTGAACCAGCTAGGATCGGTAAAGGCCCCAAAGGACTTGGGGTTCTCGGGATCGAGTACATGTTCAGGTCTGAAAGGCGGCAATATCTCTTTGACCAGCTTTTCGTCCAGAAATTCCACTGGTTCGTAGACGTGGGTGAGAATGAAACCATCCATGCAGGACATGGAAGGCGTGAGAATATTTTTGTCCTCTGATATCATGTAAAGCTGAGGTGTTAAGTCCATGGATTCTTGAACGTCCTCGGCGTAAATCTGGATCCAGCCTGAGTCACGGGCACCGATAGCGTCTTGTTGATCGTTCCAGATGCTAAGGGGTGCGCTTAAGGATCTGTTGACCGTGGTCATGACTATCGGCAAGCGCATCCCTGAGACGTTGTAAAGCACCTCAAGCATCAAGGCGAGGCCTTGGCTCGTAGTAGATGTGTAAGTTCTGGCACCGGCAACGCTGGCACCGATCAGAGATGAAATCGAAGCGAACTCCGAGTCCACGTTGATATACTCGCAGTCGAGCTCGCCATTTGCCACGAACTGGGATATGTGTTCGACGATGTGAGTCTGCGGGGTTATGGGGTAAACCGAGACCACATCAGGTGAACAGCATCTCACCGAATCGGCTATGGCGTAAGATCCTTCCACCACTTTCCTCATTTACTTCTCCTCCAGAACCATCTCTATTGCACCCCGCGGACATTCATGGGCACAGACCCCGCAGCCTTTGCAAAACTCCAGATCGGGAACGAAGTTGCCCTCTATCTGGTGGATGCAGCTGTCAGGACAATAAATCTCACAGATGCTGCACTTGATGCACTTGTCATGGTCGACGACCGGCATAAAAGTACGCCAAGCACCAGTCTTTGTAACTTCGGTGCTTCCTGGCTCGACCACCATGCTTACTCCACACTTATTCATGGGGATACACTCTCATAAGCTGCCTTTATGGCGTTCAGGTTTTTCTCCCCTAAAGCTCCCTTAAACCGAGCCGAAATGGCGGTGTTTAAGCTCCCCAGGCTGACTTCGCCGCTGGCACCGCAGAAGGCCCCCAACATGGTGGTGTTGACTATGGGCCGTCCAAGCTTTTCTAAAGCAACCTTAGTGGCATCGATGGCGACGATTTCGGCCTCGGTGTCAAGCTTTAGGTTTTCTTTGGGCTTGTCGGTGTTGATTATGATCTTACCATCGGGCTTCAAGCCGCTGGCCACGTCGACCACGTCAAGAAGTGTGACATCCTGAACTACAACATAATCGGGCTCGTATATCTGGCTCCGGATCCTGATGGGCACATCAGAAATCCGGGCAAAAGCCATAACTGGAGCCCCTCTCCTTTCTACTCCAAATGCGGGGAAGGCCTGAGAGTACTTTTCATCTTCAAAAGCCGCTATAGCAATTAACTCTGCAGCAGTAACAGCACCCTGGCCACCCCGGCCATGAAACCGAATCTCCTTCAACCGGATGACCTCCTCACCGGCCAGTGGCCATGACAAGATATAGCCTTTTCGGGCATCTTGTCGAGTTAGACTGTATTCGATCTTTTGCATGACGAATATGACGGGCCAGATCCCAAGCACATTATGTGTTTGAGATTTGTCCAAAAGGTATCGTTAAACACTATATTATTTTTGCAGGCGGTTTGGCACGGCGATTGTCAGCTACTGAGGAATCTTCCACCAAAATAGGGCAGATCGCTTATTCAAAAGATTTATAGTCGAGAACCGCTTAGGTGAGACTAATCGGTTCTCGCCAGAATAGTGCTTAACGATACGAATAGGCCAAAATGTCGAACTCTTACGAGTTCGACATTTGTCCGAAAGGTATCGTTAAACTCTATAAGTGCAAATAATGCTTCGGTCCTGGTGAGGAAAAAGCTTAAATTCAACCCAAGAAGGGCGTAAGCTGGCTTTGTATTGTGAACCCTGAGATTACTCTAGATCTGTTTTGAGGTCTTGGGAATGGAGATAGATCTTGATCGGATATGCTGGGCCGTTATCAGGTTCAGAGCCAAAGGGGCCTTTGTAAAAGAAGTAGTGTGACCGTTTACAAGTGACATTTCCACAATAGGTCAGAGTGTTATATGAATGAAGAGAAGGGCGACGACAGTCGTGACGAACTGCTCTTTGCGGTAAAGGCAGCAAAGCAGAGTCTTCCAGAGGGCACCAACTCTAACATAGGGGAGATACTGGCGTTCATCGAAGGGATGGCCCCTTTCTTGGACAAAAACACCATAATTGGGATTAAATGCGCCTGTTGTGATAATTACGCGCCCTGCTTTTTTCCTGTAGATGGTGATTTTGAGGTGGTGGAACCTCATGAGTACTGCCACAACAAGAAAGTACCCCTCCATCGACTCAGCCTTTTCACCATAGCCAAATGCATAGAGTACTCCAAAAAGGCTCGGGATGAGCTTTTAGATCTGGCCAACACGGTAGTGGAAGAAGACCTTCGCCCAGCCCTGGCAGACAAGAAGCTTTACGACCGGAACTTCTTTGCCAGCTACGAAGTGGATTACCTCATAAAACTAAAGCCAGGGATGGCCTGTATAGAGTTCGGTCACAGTGATGATGGCCGTTTTGTTGAGAGTGGTATCAAGATCTGTATTTTGAGGCGCCTGGACCCTGGTTTTGGCGGGCAGACCTCTAGCATAAAAGCGGTTCAGAAGTACGGTCGGACGATAATGGTAGTGATGACTGGCCGTCAGATACGACGCCAGATGGGGATCGACCAGATTTTCGAAAAGATCGCCAAGGAAAGAGACATGGACATCGTCCATCTCTGACCTCGTTTTTGAACGGAAATAAGATCAACCGATTTAAAGGATGTTTATTACGATGGCGCAGTTTGTAGTGCCGGATACGAGCGTAGTTATTGACGGCAGAATTTCGGCCCGGGTAGAATCTGGAGAGTATCTGGGCAAAAGGGTAGTGGTACCTGAAGCAGTAGTGGCCGAGCTTGAGGCCCAAGCAAACCACGGCAGAGAAACGGGCTTTAAGGGACTAGAAGAACTCAGAAAGCTGTCAGGACTGGCTAAATCTGGCAAGATAGAGGTCGAGTACGTGGGTGTAAGGCCCGACCTTGACCAAATAAAGCTAGCAGGGGGTGGCGAGATCGATGCCATGATCAGAGACGTGGCTTTGGAGATGGGGGCTTCGTTCCTCACCAGTGACTCCATCCAGTCCCGAGTGGCAGAGGCAATGGGAATCGACGTGGAATATATCCCACCCCAAAGAGGACAAATAAGGCCTCTCACCCTCGAGCAGTATTTCACTCCTGACACCTTATCTGTTCACCTGAAAGACGGGGCAGCCCCCATGGCTAAACGGGGCAAGGTGGGTGAGTTCAACCTAGTAGAAATAAACAAGAGAGTGCTCAGAGAGAGGGACCTAAGAGAGATATCAAGAGAAATCTTCGAGCGGGCAAAGTCAGACCCAAAAGGCCATATCGAGATGGAGAAGATGGGGGCGGCCGTGGTCCAGCTGGGCCCTATGAGGATCGCCATAGCAAGGCCTCCATTTTCAGAGGCGATGGAGATCACTGCAGTGCGGCCCGTGGCCAAGGTGAGCTTGGACGATTATCATTACAGCGAAGAGCTGAAGGTGAGACTGAGCGAGTCACAAAGAGGAATTTTGATAGCAGGGCCACCTGGGTCTGGAAAATCCACCTTTGCGGCTGGAATTGCCGAGTACCTGCTCAAATGCAACCACGTGGTCAAGACCTTGGAATCGCCCCGCGATCTCCAGGTGCCGCCTGAGATTACTCAATATGGACCCCTTGAAGGGAGCATGGAGGCTTCAGCGGAAGTGTTGCTCCTGGTCCGGCCCGATTATACGATTTATGACGAGATAAGGAAGACCAAGGACTTTCAGGTCTTCGCAGACCTCAGGCTTGCAGGTGTCGGGATGATTGGGGTGGTCCATGCCAACAAGCCAGTTGACGCCCTCCAGAGGCTGATCGGTCGTGTCGATCTGGGAATGATTCCTCAAGTGGTTGACACAGTGGTCTTCATCGATAAGGGCGAAGTTTCCAGGGTGATGGACGTGGAGTTCGTGGTCAAAGTTCCATCGGGGATGACCGAAGCAGACCTTGCAAGGCCCGTCATTGTGGTGAAAGACTTCACGACGGGATCGGTCGAGTACGAGCTTTACACCTATGGCGACGAGATCGTGATCATGCCGGTCACCAAGGAGACAACAGAACGACCTGCCACTTGGAACCTGGCGTCTCGCCAGATAGAAAATGAGATGGCTCGCCACCTGAGAGGTTCTTTCGAAGTGGAGATGCTAAGCGACTCTCGCGTCGTGGTAAGGGTTGCAGAAAAAGAGATTCCAAAAGTGATAGGTAAATCAGGTAAGACGATCGATGGGATTGAAAAATCTCTGGGCGTCCACATAGATATTCAGCCTCTGGACGCGGGCCAGAAGGGCAGCCATCAGACCTTTGTTCCCAACGTCGAGGAGACTGGTCGACATCTGATTATCTGGATTGGGGGGAAATCAGGCCAGAGCATGGAGATACTCGTTGGAGGCGAGCCCGTCACCATGGCAACGGTGGGACGAAGAGGCGACATAAGGATTGTTAAGACCTCTGAGATTGGCCAGAAGGTTATGAGGAAGATGAACAGGGGCGAAAAGCTAGAGGCTCGAAAGCTCTAGCACGCCTCGGTCCCGTTTTTTGTAGAGCCCCACTGGTCAACTACCATGGCGGCCTAAAGGCCGTGGCTCTGCGAACGGCTAAGCGAGACTAAACAGTTAGACTA